>CAIOZW010000278.1 GCA_903862855.1 uncultured Acidobacteriota bacterium | reverse complement strand
CTGTCAACCGTCGAGGGCTGGAGGTTGAAACCATTTACAGAGTACCTGCTCGACAGGTTCAATCACGAGGTGCTCTTCTATCCGGAGAGATTGTGGAGAAGGTAATGGCCAGGCGACCGATCACGCAGACTGTTTATTTCAGATAGTTGAGAAAACTGATCTCGCTGGATCGTGAGGAGTCGTTCGTGTTGGCCATAGACCGACCATCAGGTGAGATCACCACCCGGTGATCGAGGTCGATAGGGTGCAGGTCAAAGTCGAGAACCCTTTCAATATTTCCAAGTCTCAAATTGCCAGTCAGATTGAGCCGAAAGAGGGTCGGCAGTGACGCGCCTTTCTTTGTGATGACGTAAATGCTGTCCTGATAGATCTCCCACGCGCCATTGTCGATAATTGCATCCAATGAAGAGAACTCTCGCTCTTTTCCTGTCTTCAGATCCTTGATCCAAATCTTTCGGTGACGAGTGAAGTAGAGTGTCGAGCTACTAGAGTGCTCACTGAAATGGCCATCACCATCCTCGATGACCGTCTCGATCTTCCGGGTGATCAGGTCGAGACGGCGTATTTGCAGGGTATCGTCATCTAAACGATCCTGCTTCCATCCATAGTAGATGACTCCAGCCTCCTGTGACCAGAAAGGTTTCAACTCACTGCCAGGCGTATCGGTTAGCTGGTAGATATGCCCTCTGGTAACGTCAAGATAGTAGATGTCGGTCTGGTTGTTGATTCTCCGTGTGAAGGCAATTCTGTTTCCGTCATCCGACCAGTCAAGCCAGTTGAGACTGTTGTTACGGTTGCTTTCGGGCTGATTGATGAAAGTGACCTGCTGATAATTGGTGCAGTCGGCGTTGGCGATCCAGATCTCTTCGGTGCCAGAGAGGTCAGAGACGAATGCGACTTTCTTGCTATCGGGCGAGTAGGTCGGGGAGTAGGCGGAGTTACCAGAGTTAATTGTACAAGGAACGTGATCAGGTCGCTTCAAGGAATAGATCATCGATTCCAGCATACTCTTGGGGAGGGGCAGTAGGTCGATCTGGGAGTTATGACCCGGGAGACCGACATAGGCCAGATCACCCCTTCTGGAGATACTGAAGGAGCGGATCGGATCATTGACCTTTGTGACAAGCCCAGGGGAATGTGGTGATTGAGACCTGTTGGCTGGAATGCTCCAGAGGTGTGGAACGCCGTGGGTCGAGATGAAGAGGATCTCGTTACCATTGGGAGACCATTCGAGCTGGGTGATACTGCCGGATTCACGAAGCAGTATCTGCTCCTCCCCACTGGCGAGTTCTACGATATGGATCTCGCCGTAGTTCTTCCCGATAAAGCTCCGGAAAAGTGCGATCCTGGATCCATCTGGAGAGAAGCGCGGGTGGGAATCGACAAACTTGAATTGTTCATTCCGACGATTCAGTCTGCGAAAATTCGATCCATCACTCTCCAGAAGATGAATAGAAACGATTCCGGAGGGTGTTCCGTCGTTGTTGAGGTGTCGTTCACAGACGGCAAGATCCCGACCGTTTGGAGACCAGTCTATTCCGTATCGCTCGACCTCGGCGATGTTTCTCACCTGCTGACCATCAAGTGAGGCGATGATGAGTTGCCTCCGGCTGCTCTCTGATCCGTTTGAACGGAGTAGTGCAATGGACCGGTTGTCCGGGGCCCAGGCCATCTCCTCGTCGGAATACAAGTTTTCTGGTAGGGCGAGGTTGCTGTTACTGGCATTGTTGATGATGTAGAACCGGCCAGCACCCTCAGGTTCTGACGACTGGTAATAGGCCAGGCTTGCACCATCACGGGAGAATTTGAGGCTTCGTTTGAACCCGCTGTTTTGTCGCGCTCTCTTGATATCGGTTGGCCCAAAATTGCTGTGAACCTCGATCTGGCTGACAATCGAGAGGAAGAGGTATGAGAGGCAGACAAGCAGGGGCAGGGCAATGATGGCATTCCGCCAGCGAATTAGTGATCTTCGACCCTTGACAACTGCCCTGACAACTGGTGGAAAAGGTTCAGCCGGAGCCGCAATCTCTCCGGCCTGCGGGACATCTGAAACAGCGTCTGTAGGCCCGATACTTCTGACTGCCTCAACTTCGTCTGTCTTCACCGATGATGTGGTTGAAGGTAATAGTTCCCATTTGTCGACGCGGTAACCGATACCGGGCACGGTAATGATGACAGGTTGATTCGGGGCAGCATCCTCAATCGCCTGACGAAGCAGACTGATCTGTTTGGTCAATCTGGGGTCCTTGGCAGATTCATCAGCCCAGATGGCCTTAAGCAGAGCTGCTTTTGTTGCCGTCTCTCCATCAAGCTCGATCAGGTAGAGCAGGATATCGATTCCGAGCTGATTGATCGGAAGTGGCTGGCCGTCAACATAGAGCCTGCGAGATGATCGGTTTAGTTCAAATTGTCCGCTTACATATCTCATAAATTGGGCTGTGAAGCCGACCAGTGTCAACCTTCCAGTGCGGCGAGGATCTCACGACTGTGACCATCCGGTTTTACCTTTGGAAAGACATGAGTCACCCGACCATCTTCGTCCAAAATATAAGTCATTCTTATCACACCAAAATACTTTTTTCCATACATGCTCTTCTCTCCCCAGGCGCCATACTTTTCGATCATCGAGTGATCCGGATCGGAGAGGAGCTGGAATGGAAGATCATATTTATCCGTGAACTTGAGGTGTGAGGCAACGTCGTCAGCGCTGACCCCGATGACCTCGACACCTCTGCCCTGGAGTTGGGGATAGTCGTCACGAAAGGCACATGCCTCGGTCGTGCAGCCAGGGGTCAGATCCTTCGGGTAGAAATAGATGACGACCTTGCGCCCCTTGAAGTCGGAGAGTTTAACGGCCTTGCCGGCCGCATTTTTCAGACTGAAGGCGGGAGCCTTCTTTCCGACAGGGATGGTCTTCAGTTCGTTCTCTGCGGATACATTCTTCTTTGCTGGCATTGGTAAGCTACCTCCTGAGAGCTGTGATACGTTCAAGTTGTGTCTCTGCTCAAGCTGAATGGTCAGTTCGAGCTTCATTCTGAAAAGCTGGTTCCAGGCCGGGACGGTCAGAATCATTCTAGTCATGAACATTTTGCCGCGGCCCTGCCGAAAGGCTCCGGCCGGTGGTGGCTGCTGAAGCGCAGTTCCCGCAGGGATAATGATCGAAGTGGTGTTCTGCGTGGAGCAGAAGATTGAACTGCGGACGGGCAGAGGATCAGGGAGAGTCGTGGTTACGTCATCCAGTGTTATCGTGCGCGTCAAACGCAGAAGGTCAGCATTCATCCTTACCCTCCATTTCCAGACGCTCCCTTTCGAGGCGACTCCGGTGCACGTGGAAACTGATCGGGGTTGTCGGTGAAGAGGGAATCGACATTGAAACGATAAAGGTAGTGCTCCATCTCCGTGCGGACATCGGCATAGGGTGCGGTTTTTGAAGAACGGAAGGTGTAGGGAGTGACGGTCAGTCCAAGCCGATGGGCATTTTTGACGATCGATGGATTGGCATCGATGAGCCTCTTTTCAGGTCCGATGCCCTGGGCAAAGCGGGCGGCTCTGCGCAGCCCCGCCGGGGAGAGCCATTCCGCCGCCGCATCCTTGCCAATCAGCAGGACCAGTGGCAGTCGGGTTCCGAGAGCATTGCGCAATTTCTGAAGGCCGGGTGCTGAAAAGGACTGGATGATGACCGGAGTACGTGGGTCGGCCCCCGGGCGATCAAGTCCATTCCGGCGCAGTGTCTCGATGACCATCCGTTCCATGTCGAAACCGCGATCGCGATAATCCTCAGGCCCCTTCGTCTCCGGAAAGAGACCAGCATGGCCGCGAATGAGGTCGATCGCCTCCTGCCAGGTCGGTACACGGGCGCCGGCAAACTTCTGGTCGAACCAGGAGCCAGCGTCAAGGCGACGGATCTCTGCAAGTGTGAAGTCGGCGACAAGCCAGCGGGGCTGGCCTTCGAGAATCCGCGCTCGCTCCGGAAAAATCTTTTCGACGTCGGTTGTCCGTTCAAGGGTCGCATCGTGCAGGCAGACGAGGACTCCATCACTGGTGATCTGCAGATCCTGCTCGACGAAGTCGGCTCCCTGTTCAATCGCCATTCGATAGGCTTCGAGAGTATGTTCCGGGGCATAGGCCGAGGCTCCCCGATGGGCGACAAGTATACGGGCCGATTGAGCATTGCCGCGCGAGATCATGAATGAACCTCTCACTGTTAAGCCTGGAAAGGGCAGTCGTTCGTGATGGGTGGCTTCTCCGGTCAGGGCTGTGACAGCCAGCGAGTCGAGTAGCAGCATCACTGTGACCAGTACTGCTGGAAGCATCCGGATCAGGTTCAGGCGGCTTGGGTTTGAACACCTCATGTTATTCATCCGGCTCATCATGTTACATGATGCAAAAAAATCGATCAAAATGTGAAGAGGTAAGACAAAGGTCTTGGATAAAGAGAATAATATGATATTGTCTTAATTGCGAGCAGTTGGCGGGGCGTCAGCGTGGATCCTGCCGGAAGGCTGCGTAACTTCCGGATCTTCCGCCCCTCACCAGCCAGGACGATTCTGTTTTTTGACCCGATCTCTCTCCCGGGATGATCGATTTTTCCGCTTGCAAGGAGTTTCATGTCCGGCTTCGTCGTTCGACTGGCAGGGGTTGAGCAGCCAGTCACGAAGATCTTTAATCAGGATGTCGTGACCATCGGCACGACCGTCGACTGTGATCTGGTGATCGATACCAGGAGTAGCCGGTTGCCAGTCGACTCGCTGTTGATTACCATCCAGCGTCAGAACGATTCCTATCGGGTTGCAACGCTCGACGAGCAGGCCGAGACGACCCGTGGTGGTGAGAAGATCGCCGTAGGCGATCCGATCGTCGATGGTGACACTTTCTATTTTGGGACGACCGGTGTGCGCATTCGCTTCTTCCTTCTGAGCGAGGCCGATGGGTTGACCCAGTCATTGCAGGTGGGAAGTGCCGTTCTCGAATCCGCGCAAACTGTGCCTCCAGCGGTCACTTATTCTCGGCGGCGCCGATTCATTCCGCGAACGGACATTGCGATCGTCTTTGTCAAGCAGCTTCTGCGCGAGTTGGTCGCCGAGATTCCGCGGCGTGTTCTCTACGCTGCGCTGGCCATTATCATCTTTATCGTCCTTACCTTTCTCTATTTCAACACACTCAGCCTGCTTGTTTCGCGCAGCAACAACAAGGCTATCGGCGAGATGAAAGACACTCTTCGCGAGACGCGCCAGGATATCGACAAGATCCGGGCCGAGCTGCAGCAGGCCCGTGAAGAGTCGGCCAACATGCGTTCGTCGCTCTCCCTGCCTGAGAATGTCGTTCGCAACTACGGTCAGGGGATCTGCCTGGTCTATGGCACTTACGTCTTTATCGATCCGCGGGTTGGACGGGAGATCCGCTTCAAGGATTCCAGCCTCTCCGATAACCCGGTCGGCTCGAATGGCGAGGTCAACCTGAGTGCGGATGGCAGTGGGCGGACCTATGAGATCGAGTTTATCGGGACCGGTTTTCTGGCCGAGCGAGGATTCATCCTCACCAATCGACACGTCGTCCATGCCTGGGAGGAGGACGATCTGGCGAATCTGATCAGGATGCGCGGCTTCCGTCCCCGGCTCAAGGAGGTCTTCGCCTACTTTCCATTGCTGGCAGAGCCATTTCCACTGCGGGTTGTCGATGTGTTGAGTGACCAGGATGTCGCTCTCTGCGGGTTCGATCAGGGAGACCGCCAACTGCCGGTCCTTCCGCTTGAAGAGAACGCTGAGGCGATCATCAGTGGTCAGCCGGTGGTTCTGATCGGTTACCCGACCGGTCTCGAGGGGCTGGTTGCCCGATTCTCCGACCGGAGCCGAACCGTGACGCGCAACTTCGGCAACCTCTCCTTCCGCACTCAGCTCAATGAACTGTCGAGCAGTTTGCGGATTCGCCCACAGGCGACGCAGGGATATATAACTGATGTCGCTCCGCAGTTGACCTATGATGCCCGAACCGACGAGGGAGGCTCTGGTGGTCCGGTCTTCGGAGTGAGCGGGCGCGTCATTGGAATCAACCAGGCCATCCTCTTCAACTCTCAGGCCTCAACCACCTTTGGTGTGCCGATCCGTTACGGTATCACCCTTCTTCGCAAACACTCCTCGCTTCAGCCGGTGGCTGATAAACCTGCTATCGCGCGTTAGTCCAGTCGAGACAACAAACACAAAGACGTGTCAGATTCACGGATCCAGGCTGGGAAGGACTGAGAAGCCTGTTAGAGCTTCGGGTCGAAAAGATCCTGACGGGGACGAGACCGGACTTGGGCAAGCCACCCGGGGCTTCAGTTATCGCCCTGCTCCCCTGAGAGGTTGCGGAGGGTTGCGCGACGGAAGAGCCGCAGACGCCGCAGGTTGGCCGGGCGGAGGCTTCGCCATTCGATGCGGCGCAGCAGATCGAACGGGCGGCGCAGATAGCCGGAGAGCAGGCCAGACGGCCCGGATTTACTAGAGCTGGCCTGACCGGGGCTGGCCTGACCATAGAGCTGTTCGAGATGCAGGCGAGTCGGGAAGAGAAGTGCCAGAAGGGCGCTCAACTTGCTGACTGGCTGGCTGGCAAAGTTGAAGTATTCAAAGAGCCTGGCCGCTGTGGCGAGTTGTTCGTGGGAGCTGAGCAGGGCCGTCTCCAGGAGCAGCTCCAGCTCAGGGCGGGCGGCATCGACTTCGAGTGCCTCGAGGTTGGCCGAGGCGAGATGGTTGACCGCCTGTTCGGCCAGATAGACGGCTCCCGGAAATCCGTACTCGGCGCCACGCTGACAAGCCTGGATGAAGGATTGCGGATCCTGGCGGAAGATAAAGTAGAGATCACTGATCGTGCGCAGGATGGCGTGTCCGCTCTGCAGATCGACCAGGGTGTGGTGGATGAGGTGAAAGGCGAGATCTCCCAGCGTTGGAACAGGGAGAAAACCGGCATTGATTGAACGCGCCGTACGCCAGATCTCTTCATACCCAAATTCCCGGTTGGCCTGAATGGAGTGAAATGCGCGATGATGAATCTCGATGACCTGTCCCCCGGGACTACGCCGTGGCCACAAATGGTTCTGTTCGTTCGGCAATCGCTGCCGTTGGCGTACCGCTCGCCGACCTGGGAGTGGCTTATATCCGTACTCGGCAAGAAGAAGGTCGGCATTGGCGGCATCTTCCGCTGGAACGAGAAGGTCGATGTCGAGCGCTGGTCGAAGTCCGGCCTGGGGATAGAGGCCGCCGATCATGAGCGCAATACCTTTGAGGGGCAGCGCCTGAATCCCATGGGACTGGAAGAGCAGAATCAAGCGCCGCGCTTCATCGACAGCCCCAAGTTCACGGGCGGCCCATATCTCGGCATCTTTGCGCAGCAACTCCTGCATAGCTGGAGGAATGAGTGGAAGGGCTCCGGCTCGAGAGAGATTGTAGCGGAGGAGTGGGCGCAGAAGCAGGTACCCCGCACGTATCTCGAAGTCGGCCCAGTCGACACGATCACCCTGCTCGCGGAGGATCCGGAGGAGTCGATGATGGCTTGCTTCCGTCGGGAGCATGCCACTCAGAATCAGCTTGTCAGTCGTTGTCAGAGGATTACCCACGGGATGAGTATGAACCCATCGCTGGTGTTTGTCGACCACGACGGCTCTCTGTCGATAGTTTGGACAGTCAATGGCAGGGCGACTTGAGGCGGGAGTCGCGGGAGCGGCTGTTCCGCCCAGGGCAATCGCATTATCCCTCAGAATCTGCACGAGCGCAGTTTGAAGAAGCATACAAGCCCAAGGCAAGGCCCTGGGAAAAGTTATACAAGCCACAAATAACCATGACACATTGATGCGATCACCTGCTCCATCGAAACAAAACGAATCGAGGGTCAGTTCGCGAACCGCCCCTCCTTCGCGCCTTTGCGTCTTCGCGTGAGGCCACCAGGAAACCTCCAGTCAGAGAGATCTCACACGAAGACACGAAGCCAAGGAGCCAATGAAATAGCTCGAACATAAAGGCGATCGCCCTGCTGTTCCGCCTCCCTGGAGCGGTCGATCGAGGGGGAGATTGCTTTTCAAATCGCCCCTGATCTAGAATCCGGCAATGTTGAGTAAAAATCACAAAGAACGTCAGCGAAGGCATCTGGTTCCTGCACTCGCCATGCTCTGCAGCCTGGCTGGGCTGGCCGATGCCATCTACCTGACCGTTCAGCACCTGACCGGTCAGAGTGTCCGATGCGCAGTAGTCACCGGCTGCTCGGCGGTGCTGAGCAGCCGGTACTCGACCCTTGCTGGTCTGCCAACGGCCGTGTACGGTGTCGGGGCCTATTTTCTCGTCTTCAGCCTCTCGACCCTGGCTCTCTTCGGTTCAATCGGCGCGCGCCGCCTGCTTCGTTTGACCGTCACGCTGATGCTTGCCGGAACACTCTGGCTGCTCTATCTCCAGGCCTTTGTCATCAGGGCCTTCTGCACCTGGTGTCTGGTCTCGGCAGCCTTGACGGCCATGCTTGCCATTATCATTATTCCCAACTGGCAAGGTCACCATCAGATTAAGGATTGAGTCTTCCGACCTACCCGACTATTTGGTCGTCAGCCGCCGATCGATCTCCTGGCGCAGACTCTCCGATCCATAGTTTTCGTAAGGGATCTTCTCCCCGTTGATGAAGAGGGTTGGTGTCGAGTCGACGCCGCGGCGCATGGCCTGTTCTACATCAGAGGCGATGGTCGAAGCGGTCCGCGGACTCTTCATATCCGAGAGAAAGCGGTCGACATCGAGTCCGATCGTTCGCGCAAATGAGGTCACCACTGGTGTCAGGTCAGGGACATCGCTCCACGCCTTCTGGTTATCATAGAGAAGATTGTGCATCTCCCAGAATTTGTTCTGGTAGCCGGCGGCAACTGCCGCCTGGGCAGCCGGATTTGCATTGGCGTGGATGTTGGTCAGGGGAAAGTGGTGGAAGACGAAGCGGATTCGGTTACCGTAATCCTTCTTGATCCCCGTGATCAGCGGATGAAGATTGCCGCATGGCGGACACTGGTAGTCGCCAAACTCCTCGATGACGATGGACGACCTCTGTTCCGGCATGGCCGAATCATTGGACGGACTCGTCGCAGAGGTGGCGTCAGTCGATGATGTCTGCGGCTGGCGCTGGTTTCCGGAAAGTCCATTCTGATACATCCAGTAACCGCCTCCGGCGGCAATGATCAGGACTGCAAGAATGATGATCAATGGCATCCGACTATTCATTATTGTATCTACCCTCCTGAATTAGGTCTTACTGAAAATGTCTTGCTCGACCAGGTCTGAAACCCTGAATGGACGGCCTCTTCCCGCCGGAAGATCGAGCAGATGGGGCGTCAGCGCGAGCGTGGCCGACCAATCATCCGCAATTGTCGCGGGGCCATCATCCAGCGGAGCAGACCCGGACCCCGTGGGGGGAGGCTGGCGACTTCGATCGCGCAGATGCTGCCCCGTCGGAAGTCAAGGTTGAGGTGGCGGTTCCCGGAGAGCAGAGATGAGGCGATCTCAGCCAGATCCGGCATATGTCCGACGAGAAGGGCCCGTTCAAACTGCCAGGCGCCAAGATCGATGAAGATCTCGGCGTTTGGGCCATCACCATTCGCAAAGGCGCGACCTGGAGCGAGAGTGTCGAGGATCTTGATCCGTTTTTTCAGATCGAGCTGGTGTGCCACTATCTCAGCCGTCTCGCGACAGCGAATGAGCGGACTGGTGAGGATGAGATCCAGCCTCAGGTCGAGCATCGAAATGCCTCGCGCCTCGTGCTCCATCCGCGAGCGGCCGGTGTGGCTCAGCTGCCGTTCTGCATCGGTCGTCGCGTCACTCTCGCCCGGTTCGACGGCAATCCCATGTCGCATTAGATAAAGTTCGATCACTAAGAGTCTCCGCTCGTCACAATCGAGCACTGGGGAGTTGATCCACCGTTGAGATAATCAGCGACTCGGTTATCATCCTTTTTTGATCAAAAACGATGATGATAGACTCAAGCCGTGCTGCCGGCGGAGACAATCTGATCGAGTCACACTCTCGGGAGCACGGCCGTGGACCTGGTCGAGTTCCGGTTGCGTACGTCGGTCCAAAGGCGATTTGGAAACGAGTCGGCAACCTGTTGGGAGGCACTTGGCGCCCAAGATGCCAAAAGATGACAAAAGATGCCAAAACAAATGTGGATGCCACAAGATAGAAAGACTGTCTGGTCATGACCGACTCCGGCATTTTCAGGGAAAAGGTAGTCAAGGGCAAATCATATCCTGAGGGGACAATCGAGTTGAAGAATATTTTCTCGACACCAGTGGCAGGCCGCAAGTACTTCCTGATTCTTGCGCCATTGCTCTTTCTTCTCGTCGGGGCGGGCTGGTACCTCTTCCGGGGGAGCGGACCGCGGGAGAGTCTGGCGGGGAGAGTGCCGGCGTCAGCTATTGGCTATGTCGAGGTCGACAGCCTTTCGAGATGGCTGGTTGAGCTTGGCCGGACGCCGATCTGGAATGAGCTTGCTCCGGCACTCGGGCCGCTGGCACTCGATGTCCGGAGGCTTGGGAAGTGGAGCTGGATCACAGATTGGGAGAGGATGGGAGACCCGGCGCTGGCGCAGCTTGCTGAAGCGCAACTGGCGCTGGTTCTGACCGGGATTGAGGCCGGCGATGGGGAGCTGAGGCCACGTCTCGCCCTGATAATCGAGACCCATCGTTCGACCGGATCACTGGTGGTGGTCGAGAGGATCATCCGGGACTTCGCCGGAAAGCTCTTTGTCGATCCTGAGCAGCGGGAGGAGACCTATGCCGGTCTGCGTGTCGTCAGCTACCATCCACGTCGCACCGACTCGAGCGGTGAAATGGCCGATCGCGGGCTCTTCTCCGCCCAGGTCGGCAGTGGCTGGGTGATCGGTAACCACATCGAGCCGCTGCGTCAGGTCCTGGATGCGCAGCTCGGACGGACACCGGTGATGTCCGGTAACTTCCACTGGCAGTTGGCCCGGCGCCAGATGGCCGGGGCCGGGAAGGGGCGCGAGTCGCAGGGGCTCGAGGGTATCTTTGGTTTCATCTCCGGGGAGGGCGTAACGCGGATCCTCCGCTCAGGCTCATATGCGATGAACAGTGGGCCGGTCTCGCGGGCACTCCTCGCTGGCGCAGTTGGCGATATCGCGACCGAGCTGTCGACGCAGGTGGGAGATGGCATTGCGATTCACGAACAGTATGGATCAGCGGGCGGATTGACCCGCTACTCGGTGATGCTCAAGCCAGATCTGGTTGAACGGCTCGAGTCGGCGGTCAAGGCCAGTCCTCCCCGTACTCTCTCACCGGCACTGGCCGTCCTCCGTCCTCAACTGGGTGGCGAGGGGAGCGTCGAGCTCGAGGCCTTGACCATCTACCGGGTTGAATATCCGTTTCTGACCCTTGGCCAGGTTGAATCTGCCCTCTCGGCAAGGATTGGAACTGCATCGAGCTTTCTTCTTCACCAGTTTCTTGTCGGTGCGCGGGAGAGCTTTCTCGGGATTCGTGACGAGACGCTGGCCAGCGCCGCCATCGGTGATGAGATCGCCGAGGCGAGCTATGGATCGACCGGAGAGGAGCGCCTCTGGTTGGTGACGATCCGTGACCGGAAGAGCATGGAGAGACTTGTCGAGGGCTATCTCAACGGTGTTGAAAGCAGGGGGGGGAGAAGCGAGGCGATCCACGGAACCGAGATCCTCGTCTCAAACGACCCTTCGCGCGGCGCCGCCGCGATCATTGGGGACTGTCTTGTCCTCGGTCAGCCAGACCTGCTGCGTCGATTGATTGCCGGGCAGGAGGATCCGCGGAACGGGGCATTGAGTGGTCATCCGCTCTGGAGCGCCGCCACTTCCGCACCTGCTGCATCCCTGCAGATCGCCTTTGAGCGTTCGAACGGATCGGTTCTCGACCTTTTTCACCGCCTCTCACGGCGTGGTCTGCTCGGATCAGTACCGCAGGTCGGGCCGCTTCCGCTCTCTGTGCGAACGGTTCGGCTCGGGCGCGCCGGTCTGGAGATCGAATCGCGCCATCCGCTCGGCAACTTTCCCGAGATTTTTACACTGCTACCGGGTGGACAGGACCCTGATCAGGGTGGAAAATAGGATCGTGAAAGAGCGTTCTACCAGTGAGGTGATTATCAGAGCAGCCGGGCTCACCAGAACCTATCAGCGCGGCAGCAATTTGATTACGGTCTTCGATGATCTCTCTCTGCTGGTCGAGCGGGGAGAGCTTGTCTCGATTGTCGGGGCATCAGGGGCGGGCAAGTCGACCCTCCTCCACATCCTGGGCGGTCTCGACCGTCCCACGTCGGGAAGTCTCGAGATTGACGGGTTTGACATCGCAAAATCGACTGCGCTAGACTTGGCCAGATTCCGAAATCAGCAGATCGGTTTCGTATTTCAGTTCCATCATCTTCTCCCAGAATTCACGGCGCTTGAAAACATCATGATGCCGCTGCTGATCAGCGGATCGACGCAGAGAGCAGCCCGTCCGGTGGCACTCGACATGCTCGACCGGGTTGGTCTCTCCGCCCGGGCTGCCCATCGTCCAGGAGAGCTCTCCGGCGGGGAACAGCAGCGGGTGGCACTGGCAAGGGCCCTCGTCACCTCTCCGCTGCTCCTTCTGGCTGATGAGCCGACCGGGAATCTTGACCAGCGGACCGGTGACGAGATCCTTGATCTGCTCCAGCGTCTCCGGGAAGAGATTGCCCTGACTGCGGTCATTGTTACTCACAATGATCGCCTTGCTGCCGCTTCCGACCGGACGCTGCGCCTCGAGAATCGCAGGCTCAACCAAGAACCGGAGAGAGGCTGATGTGGCGGCAGTGGTGAAACCGGCAGACTGGCGACCTTATGCCCTCCGGGTGATGTTCGGTCGGGCTGCTTGGGCCGGCAGGATTGGTTCTACAACTGCCGCACGATATTTTGTAACCATTAAACTCACGTAGCTGAACTTGCTTGGCATACTTGACTCACCTATGTGTGGATGGCGGATAGCCGCCGAGCGAGAATTCAACAGATGCAGGATGATTAGCGATGTTCGAACGATATACCGAGAAAGCGCGCCGTGTCATCTTCTTTGCCCGTTATGAAGCGAGCCAGTTTGGTGCTTCACAGATTGAAGCCGAGCATATTCTGCTTGGCCTGATCCGTGAGGACAAGAACCTGACCAACCGCTTTTTTCACCGGGCGCAAGCCAACATCGACCTGATCAGGAAGGAGATCGAAGGGCGGACGATCCTCCGTGACCGCATGACGACCAATATCGATCTCCCCCTCGCGGCCGAGGCCAAGCGGGTTCTCAACTTTGCCGTCGAGGAGTCGGAACGTCTCGGGAATCGCCACATCGGAACCGAGCATCTGCTGCTTGGTCTGATGCGCGAAGAGAATTCGATCGCCGCCGAGATCCTCTATGATCGTGGCCTCCGTCTCTCTGAGATCCGCCAGGAACTGATGCGTCAGTCGAATGCCGAGCGTGCCCCGGGTCGCAAGGAGACTCCGCAGCTCTTCGAGTTCTGTCGTGATTTGACCGAGGCGGCCCTCGAGGGCAAGCTCGATCCTCTCGTAGGGCGTCAGGATGAGATCGACCGCGTCCTCCAGATACTCTGCCGGCGGACCAAGAACAATCCGGTCCTCATCGGTGAACCTGGCGTCGGCAAGACGGCCATTGTCGAGGGACTCGCCTACCGGATCGTCAGTGGAGAGGTTCCCCCATTTCTTGCCGATAAGAGAATCCTTGCTCTCGATCTGGGGCTCGTCGTTGCCGGTACCAAGTACCGTGGCCAGTTCGAGGAACGGATGAAGAACATCATGCGTGAGTTGATGGAGAACCCGCAGTACATAGTCTTCATCGATGAGCTCCACACTCTGGTCGGCGCCGGATCGGCCGAGGGCAGTCTCGATGCCGCCAATATCCTCAAACCCGCCCTCTCGCGCGGTGAGGTTCAGTGCATCGGCGCGACCACGCCATCCGAATATCGCAAGTCGATCGAGAAGGACCGCTCTCTTGAGAGGCGTTTCCAGTCGGTGAAGATCGCTGCGCCGGACGAGGAAGAGACCATGCGGATCCTCTCAGGGATCAAGGACCGCTATGAATCATTCCACAACGTTCTCTACTCTGGTGAAGCGATCGAGGCGGCAGTCTTCCAGTCCAATCGCTATCTTCCCGATCGCTTTCTGCCCGACAAGGCGATCGATGTTCTCGATGAAGCCGGTGCCCGGGTCAAGCTGAGGGTTCACCGCGAGAGTTCGCAGAATCAGCGCCCCGCGCAAGACTATCTCGATTCACGCGATCAGATCTATGGATCTGTCCGCCGCGCGCCAACCTACTATGAGCCGGCAGGTTACGACCCGGGATACGAGAACCCGGCCGCCCCGGTTCTGAAGAAGGATATCGACGAGGTGATCGCCCGCTGGACGGGTATTCCCATGACCTCCCTCGCGGCCGAAGAGTCGCTGCGACTGCTCCAGATCGAGGAGCAGCTCCACCAGCGGGTCGTCGGCCAGAATGAGGCCATCTCCGCCCTCGCCCGCGCCATTCGTCGTTCCCGGGCCGGTCTGAAGAACCCGCATCGTCCCGTCGGATCTTTTCTCTTCCTCGGACCAACCGGAGTCGGAAAGACGGAGGTTGCCCGAACCCTCGCCGAGTTTCTCTTTGGCACGGAAAAGGCAATGATCCGTTTCGACATGTCCGAGTTCATGGAGAAGCACGCCGTTTCGAAACTGATCGGTTCTCCCCCCGGATACATCGGTTATGAGGAGGGGGGGCAGTTGACCGAGCGTGTGCGTCGCAATCCATACTCGGTCATCCTGCTGGACGAGATCGAGAAGGCGCACCCTGATATCTTCAACATTCTGCTCCAGGTCTTTGAGGATGGAATCCTTACCGATGCGCTCGGTAACACCGTCGATTTCAAACACGCGATCATCGTCATGACCTCAAATATCGGGGCCCGGTTCATCATCAAGGGGCAGAAGGGGGGGCCACTTGGATTTCAGGCGGCCCGTGACGAGACGGTTCAATGGTCCGAAGATCGGGTCCTGTCTACCGTCCGTGAGACTTTCAATCCCGAATTTATCAACCGACTTGACGAGATTCTCGTCTTCGATCCGCTTGGAGATGACGACCTCCTCAACATTGTCGACCTGCTCGTTGGCCGGCTCAACCAGACTCT
>CAIOZW010000277.1 GCA_903862855.1 uncultured Acidobacteriota bacterium | reverse complement strand
TCGATCGCTGCCCCGGGAGCGGTCACCTTTACGCGCGATGTTGCGCCGATTCTCTATTCAAGCTGTGTCGAATGCCACCGGGCCGGCGAGCTGGCTCCGATGTCGCTGCTCACCTACAAGGACGTTCGCCCCTGGGCGCGATCGATTCGCGAGAAGGTTGTCAGCCGGGAGATGCCACCCTGGTATGCCGATCCAAATCACGGTGAGTTCCTCAATGATACACGGCTGACAGAACAGCAGGTAGAGACAATCAGCCGCTGGGTCGACATCGGTTCGCCGGAAGGCAATCCGCGGGATCTCCCGGCCGCACCAAAGTTCTCGACCAGTGAATGGAAGAATGGGCAGCCCGATGTCGTCCTCTCGATGACCGAGGAGGCGGAGATTCCGGCCGAGGGTACGGTTCCTTACCGCTATTATGCCGTTCCGACCAACTTCACCGAGGACAAGTATATTCAGTTTGCCGAGATCAAGCGTGGCGCACCAAGTGTCGTCCACCACGTGATCATCAACGTCCGTGAGCCGGAGCAGGGCGTGATGCCGCCGCCGGGTGAGATCAGGCTCGACCGGTTGCGGGGTGGCAATCCCGAGGATCCGCAGGCAGCGCGAAATCCACGTCGCGGAACCAATCCCGATGGAATGCTGGTTGGCTGGGCTCCGGGCATGACTCCGCTGCGGCTGCGTGATGGCAGCGCCAAGCTGGTTCGCAAGGGGTCGATGCTGATCTTCCAGATGCACTACACGACCAACGGAGAACCGGCCAAGGATACGACGAAGGTTGGACTCTGGTTTGCCAAGCAGCCGGTCGAGAAGCGTGTCATCACCAAGGGGATCTTTGTCGATCCGCGGTCATTTGCCATTCCGGCAGGCGATCCAAACTACGAGACAAAATCGACCTATACCTTCACCGAGGATGCTCACGTCCATATGATGATGCCGCACATGCACGTCCGCGGAAAGGACTTCGAGTACAAGCTCACCTACCCGGACGGCTCCTCGAAGATTCTTCTCCGGGTGCCACGGTATGACTTCAACTGGCAGCTCATCTACCGGGTCATGGCGCCCATTCCGATTCCGAAGGGAAGCCGAATCGACTGTGTCGCCCACTTTGACAACTCGACCCGCAACAAGTACAACCCCGATCCGACCAAGACCGTCTACTGGGGTGATCAGACCTGGGAAGAGATGATGATCGGCTGGATCGACTACACCGTCGACGGTCAGAAACTCGCCCTCGGCAACTAGTTCGATCCGATATCTGAACAGGCAACATTGGGCCTGGAAGGGGATTGGTGACCGGTTCCCGCGCCCCTTCTGCCAGAGTGTTGCCTGTTTCGGTTCAGAGTAACTCATTCAAACTGCCCGGACCGATTTTGCGTCAGCGGTTCGGAACACCCAACCACCTTGAGGAGCACCCTGCCATGTGGATTCGTAAAGCAGTTCGTGACCAGAAGAAGGGCGTCGATTCGCCCGTCCCGACCCAGGTAGTATCGAATGAAGAGATCGTCCCCATGCCCCAGACGACCCGGCAGAAGCAGGTCGAGCAGCTGATTGGCGAGCTTTCAACCGAGCGGGCGAAGCGTCTTGGGATGGAGCGGCGTGACTTCATGCGCACCTCGATGGGGCTCGCGACCTGCTTTCTCGCCTCGAATATCGCTTATGGTCAGAAATACTGGGATGTCGACGAAGTCGAGACATGGGAAGAGGCAGCCTATGATGAGAAATGGCCGAAGAAGGAATATTTCATCATGGATGTCCAGGCCCACTTCACCAACGGGCTGGCGCTTGGATTCCGGAATAATGAGTTCATGCGGAACATGGGTTTCAATCTCAAGAACGATGCTGATTCCTATGGTTACAGGACCTTTGTCAAGGAGATGTTCTTCGACAGCGACACCTCGGTCGTCGTGATCTCAGGAGTCCCGAGTGTCGAGGTGAATCGTGACAAGGATGGGAATGTCCTCGAAGGACGAGCACGAAGTCCGCGGGGGATCCTGCCATCGTGGCTGATGTCACAGGCTTCCAGGGAGATCAACGAACTGGCCGGCGGAACCATCCGCGCGATTCCGCAGGGGAATCTGGCGCCGAACCATTACTGGGACAAGGTCTCCAACACCATGAACCGGGCGGCGACCCTCGAGCAGATGGAACGGGAGATCAAGCAGTATGGGATCAAGTCCTGGAAGTGGTACTGCCATGCCGATCCGGCCCGGACTGGCCAGGGTTTCCAGGTCGATGATGCGAACTCGCTCTGGTTTCTCGAGGAGTCGAAGAAGCGCGGCATCAAGCTGCTCAGTATTCACAAGGGTTTCTCTTATCAGTCGCGAACGCTTGGTCATCTGGCCAATCCAAAGGATATCGAGAAGGCGGCGCTGGCCCACCCGGACATCAACTTCGTCGTCTACCACTCAGCACTCAAGCATGGCCCGGGTGAGCAGGGGATGACCCGTCCGGACGAGTGGATCGAGATGAACCGTTACAACCCGACGACGGGAGATTTCGAGTGGCATAGTGTGCTGATGGATATCAAGAAGCGTAATCCAAAGATGAACAATGTCTACTGTGAGATTGGCAGCTTCTTCGGAGTACTCGCGATCGCCCATCCGGAGATGGCCATGCACGGCATGGGTAAGAATCTGAAGTACTATGGGGCTGACCACGTCATCTGGGGAACCGACTGTCTCTGGTGGGGATCGCCGCAATGGGTGATCGACGCCTTCAAGCGCTTCCAGATCTCGGATGAGTTCTGTGAGAAGTTTGGTTACCGGAAGATCACGCCACAGGATAAGGCAAAGATCTTCGGCTTGAATGCGGCAAAGCTCTACAATGTCAATCTCAAGGCAGATCGCAAGGCGCTCGCGCCGGATGCGCTCGATCGACTGAAGGTTGCCTATCACGAGAGTGGTGGCCAGCGGAGTAACGCCGCGTGGGGCTGGGTTCGGGCGACTGACTGAGCGCCGGTCTGCAGGAGTCACTCCGTGAAATTCATACTTTCAATGATTCTGCTCACCCTGCCTGGCGCCATCATTGGAGCCGGGCAGGGTGGTTTAGCCCCTGCCGGTCCACGTTCAGAGGCCCCGCCTGCCCAGCAGGTTCATTTCCATCACATCCATCTCAATACGACCAATCCTGAGGCGGCCATCGACTTCTACACGAGCCGGTTCGCGGCAGAGAGGGCGAAGTTTGCTCCTCGCGAGGATGGGGTAAGGACCGCGCGAGGTTGGCTGCTCTTCAATCGGGTCGCCAGTCCGCCACCGTGGCGTCTGACCTCGGCAATCTGGCATCTTGGTTGGGGGGCGGTGGATATGCGAGCAGAGTATGACCGCCAGTTGAAGCTCGGGACACGGTTCTTTGAGCCGTTGACCGACATCAGTGACATTGGTGGAAATCCAAATGCACGGCCGGGCAGTTTCTTCTATGCCTACGTCGAGGGGCCTGACCAGGCCCTGATCGAGCTGAACACCGCTACCCAGGATCTGTTCGGGCATCTTCATCTCCTGAGTGCCGATCCGGTTGGCGCAGGTGACTGGTATGCACGTCACTTTGGAGTCAAGCTTCGCCCGCGTCTTCCCTCGCGTGAGCCACGCTTCTACCGTGGATACCAGATTGGTCCGAGTGTCTCCTTCGTTCTTGATGGAATCAATGTCATCATCTTCCCCATCGAGTATGCAAAGAAGGCCTATGCTGATCACTGGAAGGGGAAGGAATCGATAGAGTCGACCCGCGGGCGGGCCATCGATCATCTGGGAGTGACGGTTGATGATCTCGATGAGACCATCAGCAGGATGCGTCGCAGCGGGGTAAAGCTCACGCGCAGGATTCGGCCGCTGGCAGATGGCCGGATGAGATCGGCCTTTGTCGAGGGGCCGGATGGGATCGGTATCGAGCTGATCGAGAGCCGGCCAGAGACGAACCGGTAGAGCCGGGGCCGCAGGTATCAGCGCACAATTGTCAAGTCTATCTGGAGAGGTGTCATGAGACGATTATTGGCAGGAACGGCATTGGTTATCGCTGTCGTGGCGATGCAGGCAGTGGTGACAGCTTCGCAGAACGACCGGCTGGTCGGGCGCTGGGAGGGTAAGCTCTCGTCGATTCAGGGAGAGAGGCCGACCGCGGCGATCTTCAAGAAGAGTGGCGATGTTTACACTGGGAGAACCCTCGGACTTCGGCCGGGAATGGAGATCGAGCTGAAAGACTTGAAGTTCGAAGGTGAGACGCTCACAGCGCAGGCCGATGTCGAGACGCCACAGGCGACGTTGACGATCAGCTACACCTTCAAGCTCGAGGGTGAGACACTGAAGGGACAGGGAGCACTCGAATTTGGTGGCCAGCCGATCACCTTCAGCATCGAGTTGAAAAGGGTGAGCAATGATACCGAGTCGCCGCTGATGTCCGCGCAGGCTGCCCGTGGGGCCGGTCCGGCCGCTGCACCGCGACCACCGGTCGTCCAGCCGCAACAGAAGCAGTCACCCGACTATTTTGTCGGCCAGTGGAATTTCCGATACATCGGAAGGGAGAGTCCGCTCGGGTCGGCGCCACGGGAGGGAACGGTGAGCTTTACGAAGCGTGCTGACGGGCGCACACTCGATGCAAAGGTGAGCGGGCGCACGGCCAGTGGGGCCTACAGTGAGTCGTGGGTTCTTGCATTTGATGAGACATTTCGTCGATTTACAATGACCGAGAAGCTCGCCAATGGGGCACAGGTCAATGCCAGTGGAGACTGGGCGATTCCGATCTCGATCCATTTCACCATCGTTCCGCTCAAGGTGGGTGGGCACAATCTCAAGGTACGGCGGACGATCTCGATCATTGCTGCCCACTCCTTCAGCGTCACCGAGGAGATCTCCGAGGATGGCGGATCCTTTGTGCGGCTTGGCAGTGCCATCTATTCGCGACTCTGATCCAGTTTGACATTCCGTTTGAGCAGATGAGTGGACATGGCGATCGTCAATTGAAGCTTTCGCTGGCCGGCGCCATACTGGCGCTGGTCGCCGTGCTCTGGATTGGTGTGCCGACAGGGAAGGGTCAGGAACCGATGGCGGTGACGACGCGTCGCGACCCGGCGAAGTGGGGTGGCAACCACATTGGAGAGTCGGTGCCCGAGTATGTGCAGGGAGACGAGTGCCTCTTCTGCCACCGTAATGAGATCGGGCCATCCTGGGCGAAGGATTCACACGCACTGACGGTCAGATATCGCGAGGCGGCGCCAGAGATCGAGCCATTCCTGAAGGATCGTGCAGGAGAGGTGACCCATCTGCTTGGCAGTCGTCACCTCGTCCGTCTTTTGAGGAAGGATGGTTATGGGCGCTTCTCAATCTCTGGAAAGACTCTGGTGAGGGGAGAAGACCAGAAGTCGTGGATCTGGCGTGGTGCCGATAAAGCCGGATGGGATGAGAGGCTCTTTGCAAGCAGTTGCGTTGGCTGCCATTCGACGGGGGTCGATCCGGCAGACTTCACCTTCAGCGGGTTTGGGCTGGACTGTTACACTTGTCACGGCAATGTCGATCTTGCCCATACAAAAGACAAGTCGTTGGTGCTGCTCTCAAAGAAGCGGCGCGGTGATGCACAGGTTATCACGTCGCTCTGTGCCCAATGCCATCTCCGCGGAGGAGAGTCGCGTTCGACCGGTCGTCCGTTCCCGAACAGCTTCATTGCCGGAGACAATCTCTTCCAGGACTTCAAGGTCGACTTTGCCCGGGCCGATGATGCACAGCTCAATGCTGGTGACCGGCATATCTGGCGCAATGTGCGCGAGGTGGCCGTGAATGGGGATGAGACGATCACCTGTCTCAGTTGCCACCAGGTCCACGGAGACTCCGTGCAGCGCCACCGCCGCCTGCTTCGTGCGCCGATCTGTACTGAGTGCCACGCAGCGGAGGGATCGTTCCGGGAGGTTCGCCGTTACACGGTGCAGAGCGAACTCTGCGGATACTGACCCCTGACGTGAGGTGACGTGTGGCTTCAGCTGAGCGCGACACTTCGGACCCGGTCACGGTAGCTCATGCAGAGCTCAAGTACTCGCCGGTACTCTTCGATCTCCACATCACGCTCGCAGCAGAACATCATGAGCAGTCCATCATCACGAAAGTTACCATCCCAGGTTATCAGCTCTTCGTTGCTCCAGGCGCGATCGTATTGCCGGAGTTTGGCGTCGGGAATACGGTCGAAGTAGGCCCGCAGATTGATTGAAGTCTCATCGAGCTCTTCGGTGGAAGGCTCCTCTTCGAAGTTCCAGATAGGCTGTTCCATCAGCGTCTCCTCTCGATCAGAATTGCTCGACGGAGCAAGCATGAGGGAGCTGCCCGTGGAGCATTCATTATTAAATCATAATAACCTTTTTGGCTCAATTTGACAGGTTCACACCAGTCTCCGGTCTGGTTGCGGATGGCCTTCGAGCCTGAGACGAGGGACTCTTCACCAGACAAGACCGGTCCGGCGGAGAGATAAGACTGCAGGAGGTTCAGAGTTGATGCTGAAGTTGAGTGCAACATTCTTTGCGGTGATGGCGTTGCTGTTACCCTCGTGTGTCGGGGCGCAGACGGGAGGAGGGGCCGCAAGGGGAGTCGTTCCGGCCCCTGACCGGAGAGCCGATGAGGGGGAGGGGCCTTTCACGCGCCTCATCATCCGGGGGGCGACGGTGATCGATGGGACGGGCGCTCCGCCGATTGGTCCGGTCGATATCGTGATCGAGCAGAACCGGATCGTCGAGGTGCGGAGTGTCGGCTATCCGAAGGTCGCGATCCGCGACAGTCTTCGCCCGACTGGTGCGGTGAAAGAGATCGAGGCTTCGGGAATGTATGTCTTGCCGGGCTTTGTCGACTGCCATGCCCATATTGGAGGAGTGGCACAGGGGACGCCAGCCGAATATGTCTACAAGTTATGGCTGGCGCACGGTGTGACAACGATTCGCGAGCCGGGATCGTTCAATGGGCTTGACTGGACATTGCGCGAGCGAGAGCGGAGTAGCCGCAATGAGATCGTTGCGCCACGAATCTTTGCCTATGTCGGACCGGGGCTGGGCTGGTCGAAGGGCCCGTTGAGATCACCCGAGCTGGCGCGTGAGTTTGTCCTGTGGGCCAAACAGAAGGGGGTCGACGGATTCAAGATCATTGGTGATGGGCCGATCTACGACCCGGAGATCATGAAGTCCTTTCTTGAAACGGCCAATGCCGAAGGGCTCGGATCGACCACCCATCTTGCGCAGATGGGTGTGGCACGGATGAATATTCTCAAGGCTGCCCGTCTCGGCCTGCGCTCGATGGAGCACTGGTATGGGCTGCCGGAATCACTCTTCACCGAACGAACGATCCAGGACTATCCACTCGACTACAACTACAATGACGAGTCACACCGGTTTGGCGAAGCAGGTCGTCTCTGGAAACAGGCCGCGCCGCCGGGGAGCCGGAAGTGGAACGAGGTGATGGATGAGCTGATCCGGCTCAACTTTACGCTCGATCCGACGCTGACCATCTACGAAGCAAGTCGCGACCTGATGCGTACGATGAATGCCGACTGGCATTCGCGTTACACCCTTCCTTCGCTCTGGAAGTTCTATCAGCCGAGCCGGGAGGCGCATGGATCGTACTGGTTCAACTGGACGACCAGTGATGAGGTTGAGTGGAAGCGAAACTATCAGCTCTGGATGGCCTTCATCAATGAGTACAAGAATCGCGGTGGACGGGTCACGACTGGCAGTGATTCCGGCTTCATCTACAAGCTCTATGGATTTGATTACATCAGAGAGCTCGAGCTGCTGCAGGAGGCCGGTTTCCATCCCCTCGAGGTCATTCGTGCCGCGACGATGCATGGCTCGCAGCTGCTGCACGAGATCAAGGGGAAGCCGATCGAATTCGGCACGGTGCGGCCGGGAATGCTCGCCGATCTGGTCATAGTGCCAGAGAATCCTCTCGCCAATCTGAAGGTACTCTACGGGACGGGAGCGATCAGGCTCAACGACCAGACCAACCAGGCAGAACGGGTTGGAGGTATCAGGTATACGATCAAGGATGGCATCATCTACGATGCCCGCCGACTTCTGGCCGATGTTGAGAAGATGGTTGAAGTCGCACGAAGAGCGAAACAGTAGCCTTGTGAAAGGAGAGAGTGAATGGTCACCATACTCTGCGGATGGCTGTTTCTGACCGTTTCGCTGGCGGCGCAGATAGGACAGGATCTTCCGGTCGCGTTGCATGGGCTTATTCTGCAGCGTGAGGATGAGCGGAATCTGAATGGGACGGAGCTGATCGATCTGCTGCAGAACAGTTCTCCGGCCGTCAGAGAGCGCGCCGCGCTGGCGCTGGGCAGGATTGGGGAACGGCGGGTGACACCGGCCCTGCTTGAGGCCTTGGAGCGAGAGCGGGTAGACGCCGTGCGCCGAATGATCGTCTTTGCGCTTGGAGAGCTGGAGGATCCGCAGGCGGTGCCGATCCTTCTGCGGATTGCAGGTCCGGAGAAGGCCTCACAGGCGCTCAAGGCGAGGGCTGCGGAGGCGCTCGGGAAGATTGGGCAACTCCCGGATCGGGCGGCAGTGGCCCGGGTGCTGCTCGAGAGGTTGCCCGTTCCGGCCGAGATTCTGACCGCGGAGCAGGTCCGGCTGACCGGACTGGTGATGACCGCGCTCTTGCGCATTCGCGAACCGGAGACCGCGGGGCCACTGGCCTTGCAGCTTCGTTCGACGAGTCCGGAGGTACGCGCCGCCGCGGCCAATGCTCTCGCGAGGCTGCGAACACCACTGACCGCAGTTGTTCCCGATCTGATGAATACCCTGACTGATGGTGACCCGGAGGTCCGGGCCAATGCCACCCGGGCCCTGGGAGTCGCCCAGGATATGCGCGCCGCCGTCAGCCTGACCTCACTCCTGCGGGACAGGGATGAGCGTGTCGTGGTCGCCGCGGTGCGAGCGCTGGGAGCGCTCCGCGAGAGCCATCCCACCCGCCCGCTTGTCGAGCTTGGCGAGTCCATTCTGGCCAGAACAGATCGCACGGGGCCACTTCGACTGGGGCTGTTGAGTGAGATCGCGACGATTCTTGGCAATCTGAAAGATCAACAGGCGCTGCCATTTCTGAAAGCTCTCCGGGCGAGGGTCGGCATTGGCGGCAGCCCGGAGGTGGAGACGGCCCTTGCCGCCTTTGGTGTCGAGCAACTGATCTCTATTCCTGTCGACAGGTTGCTCAAGGAGGCACGGACCAACCAAGGCGTCGGTAATCTTGCCCGCGGGTTGGCCGGCGCCGGCGAGCCGCGCAGCCGCGAACTTCTGCTTCTCCTCTGGGCCGGAGAGCCACCAGACTCACCAGCCCGTCCGGAGATTCTCCGGGCGCTGGTCAAGGTCAATCCGCAAACGCTCCGGGCAATCCTCCGCGAGGCGCTTCTTGGCCCCGATCCATACAGCAGGGCGACGGCTGCCGAGCTTGGCCCCGGGCTCGATGCCGCACCAACCCTCACGGAACTGGTCGAGGCTTCACAGCTCTCGCGCCGTGACCGCGTCAATGATGCCCGACTCGCGCTGCTCCGCGCCATCAACCGTCACCAGGACGTCGCAGCTACCCGGGCGATCGAGGAGGCTCTGAATGATGAGGATCATCTGGTACGTCGTCTGGCAGTCGAGCTTCTCAGGGCACGTGGCGCTGGAGACCAGAGTGACCGCATTGGCATAGTCAGGACGCTCAGGCCCCCGGCATACTATCTCGAGCAGGCCCGTCGTCTCAACCAGACCTCGCCACTCCGCGCGCGGCTGGTCACGACGCGGGGTGTGATCGAGCTTGAACTCTTTCGGCGTGACGCGCCTCTCACCGTTGCCAATCTGGTCACCCTTGCCGGAAATGGATACTTCAATGGCCTCGGTTTCCATCGTGTCGTCCCCAACTTTGTCATCCAGGGCGGAGATCCACGGGGCGACGGAGAGGGGGGACCGGGCTATCAGATCCGCTGCGAGATCAATACCCGCCCTTATCTGCGTGGAACGCTCGGGATGGCCCTATCCGGCAAGGATACCGGAGGCAGCCAGTTCTTCATCACCCACTCTGCCCAGCCCCATCTCGATGGGGGATACACCGTCTTTGGGCAGGTTCTGCGCGGTCACGAGATTGTCGATCAGATCGTTCGTGGCGACCGTATCACAGAATTGACGGTCATCGATCCCGGTGCCCGGTCGGCAGTCAGCCAACGCAAGGCCGGGCGGAGCAGGGCCGTTACACCCCGAAGCCGCCAGAGAAGGAGATGAATTTCCAGGTAGACATCGAGGCCGGATCGATCATAATCTTATGAGTCGGCTTTTATCCTGAAGCTGCTGAAACGGCAGGATCGATATCCCGTCGACACTTTATCTTTCAACTGGAGGTAGCTCAGATGGCCAATCATGGTTTGGTAATCGGGATCAACGACTATCCGGGTACGGACAGCGATCTCGCCGGATGTGTCAACGATGCAAATGACTGGAAGAAGGTTCTCGAAGGGCGGGGCTTCAAGGTCGCCCGTCTCCTCAACAAGGAGGCGACCGGTCAGGCTATCCGCGAGGCGATGGAGAAGGTGATCAGGCCGGCAAGATCGGGCGATCTCGTCGTCATTCAATACTCCGGCCATGGCTCATTTGTGCCTGATCGTAATGGCGATGAACCAGACGGGGTCGATGAGTGTCTCTGCCCGCACGACGTCGTGAAGAAGGGCGTCATCACCGACGATGAGCTCTTTGAACTCTACGATTCAAAGGCCAAAGGGGTCCGGCTCATCGTCATCTCCGACTCCTGCCACTCTGGTTCCGTGGCCAGGTTTGCTCCAATCATGACCCCGCCATCGATCAGGGGCAGGGTCGTTCCGCAACGAAAGGTCCGCTTTCTCTCACCATCAGTCTTCCTCTCGCGAAGACAGGTCGCCCCGATCGGTGATGCCCTGCGCCATCGCGCGGCCAG
>CAIOZW010000276.1 GCA_903862855.1 uncultured Acidobacteriota bacterium | reverse complement strand
GGGTTTGTTCCGCTGCTCTTCGATGAAGCGGACGGCGCGAGAGGTGAAGACATCGGCCATCTCTTCATCTTTCCAGAGAGCGGCCTTGCCACCAGTCATAAAACCTATCCGGCTCACCCCATTGACAATGGTCATGTCGTGGCCGTGGCTCGGCCTCATCTTCAGCAACTCCGGGTTGGCACTGCCCGTCGGCCAGTCTCCGATCGGGGCATCGTAACCAACCTGGATGGGGTCTGACTTATCGAGGCCGACGACCCGCCGATTCTCGACGTAGACTGTCGGAACACGATCTCCCGTCGCAGCCATGATAAAAGAGTAGTCGAAACCGACGTCATTAGGGTTTGGCCTGATTTCAGTATTCCAGTCCGGGCCGCCCTGCGGACCGAGTCCTAGATGCCATTTTCCAACGACCCCGGTGGCATAACCGGCACGCCGCATCATTTCCGGGAGTGTTCCACGAGCCGGATCGATCACCATTGCGGCGTTCCCCGGTAGCACTCCGGTACCAGGTCTCCGAAATGCGTACTCACCTGTCAGCAGGGAGTAGCGTGACGGAGTGCAGGTCGCACCGGTTGAGTGGCCATCGGTGAACCTCAGCCCCTCACGTGCCAGCCTGTCGACTGAGGGTGTGCGGATCGTTCTGCTACCATAGGCGGATATGTCGCCATAGCCCGCATCATCCACCAGAATGATGATCACATTTGGCGCTCTATTCACTTTTGTCAGCGCTGTTCTGCCTGATTTGGAAGACGCTGCTGTTGGCGGTTGCCCGGTAACAGACTGATGCAGCATCAGCGTCAGTGCCAGAATGGTTAATAAACGCGAGTGAATCTGCAATTTGATCAGCATCATAGAATACACGTTAAACTCTCACGTTGGGAATCGTCTCTACAGTTGAGTAACCAGTCTCATTTCAATGGACCCGGTTCGGCAGAGTCGGATCAAGACCGGTCAATATGGTGCGGCAACCCAGACCGCACCTGTCTGTTAAGTCGAGATCAGACGAGACTCATCCGTAACGAGATGGCGAGTTTCGCTCGACCCATTCTTCGATAATTGACACTGGGTGTGACTATGCTGAGAGTGTACGCAGAATCTGCCGGTCTGCAAGACTGGAATGGACTTTTTAACTTCACGATGATCCAATTTGTGCGGGTGGTTGAGAGATGGGTTTACAAAATAGACATTCTGGTCAATCATTCGCTTATTCAGAAATCGGCACCCTTTTCTAAGTTCACTGATCGACCATAACTGGTCTGGACGATCTTCAATTTTGGAGCTGGTATGAAAAGAAGAACCATTATGCAGGGCCTCGCCGGTGGTGCAATCAGCGGGCTTGGAACTCCACTCGCCGGAGCACGGACAAATACTCAACTGGAGGCGGGAGAGATCCCACGGCGCGTCTTTGGCAAGACCGGGGTCAGCCTCTCGGTAATCGGGCTGGCAAGTGGAAGATTCTATCTGGCAGGAACCGATGATGACGCGATTGCCCTTACACGTCGTGCTGTCGATCTTGGAATAAACTATTTCGATACGGCCCACACCTACTGGGGCGGCCATTCAGAAGAGATTTTTGGCGTCGCTCTCAAACCTTCACGTCGAAACATCTTTCTGACTACCAAAAGCAATAAGCGAACCCGTAAGGGAGCTGAAGAGGATCTCGCGACGTCGCTTCGCAAACTGCAGACTGACTACCTCGATCTATGGCAGGTTCACGAGATTCAGACCATGGCCGAAGTCGAGACCGTCTTTGGTCCAGGCGGCGCAATCGAGGCTTTCGAAGCGGCCAAAAAGGCTGGTAAGGCCCGTTTCATTGGCTTTACTGGCCATCATGACCCGGCAATCCATCTCGAGATGCTCCGCCGCTATGATAAATGGGACACCATTCTCATGCCGCTCCATATTGCCGATCCACTCTATCTGAGTTTTGAGAAACAGGTTCTCCCCATTGCCATCGAGAGGGGAATGGGAATTCAGGGTATGAAGAATTTTGGGAACGCAAAGCTTCTCTCAACCTTCAGTGTCAGAGAATGCCTCGGTTACGTCCTCAGTCTGCCAATCCACTGTACGGCAATTGGTTGTACGACGATCGGTCAGCTCGAGGATGATGTGCGAATCGTCAAATCATTCAAACCATTTGGTGAAGAGCAGATTGCCGCACTCCGCAAGCGTGCCGAAAGGGTCAAGGGGCCACTCCTCGAAGATTGGAAGAAGAATACCGACTCTCGTATCTCCATGCTCCATCGACATGATTACGTTGGCGGCTGATGGTCCAATCTACGGAGGCTTGAGACCATGGCACGAATAGGCTCTCTTCTCTGCACAGTTCTTGTCGTTCTCACATTCGCCACGCCGGTCTTGGCTCAGGTTCGTCCGCGTCCCGTCACCCGCCAGGAGATCATCGATCAGCTTCGCCAGTCGGCCAATAATCCCCGCCAGTCGGGTCAGGCCGACCTGGCAGACTTGGTCACTGAACGTGGCATCGATTTCCAGGCCGATGAGCAGGCACTCGAAGAGTTCCGTCGTCTCGGTGCCCGATCGTTCTTGCTCAATGTGATCCTCCTCGCCAGTCAGTCCATGTCGGTTCCTCCCGGTAATCCTGACCCCGAGCGACCACGACTCCGACCAGCTGTAGATCCACCTACCCCTCAATCTCAACCGGATCTGCCCGGCAAGGGTTTTGAAGATCTCTCACCTGAAGAGCGTGCAGAATATATCTCTCGGCAGCCGTTTATCGAGCAGGCCCGTTACTATGCACTTGAGTATACTGATGAACTCCCAAATTTCCGCGTAACCCAGTTTGTTACCAGATACCACCGTGGACCTGCGGATAAGGACTGGGTCAAGAGTGATACGCTTGAACTTGAACTGGCCTACTCGGACAAGGAGGGGGAGAAGTATCGATTACTCAAACTGAATGGTGCACCGACCCGCATGAGTTACGATCAGGTTGCCGGTTCTACTTCAACCGGCGAGTTCGGAGCACTCTTGTCCTCTCTCTTCTCGCGCCGGGCGAAGACCGAATTTACCGAAAAAGGGCGCGAACGTATCAATGGCCGCCTCGCCGTGGTCTTTGATTTCCTGGTCAAAAAAGCCAACTCAAATTCAACGATCAGCGATCGGACAAGTGGACGCACCGTGATCGCCGCCTATCAGGGCGCGGTCTGGATCGATAGCGAGACCAGGCGTGTGCTGAGAATCGAGCTTGCTCACGAGAACATGCCCCCTGGATTTCCCATTACCATTGCCGAAAACTCCGTCGACTATGACTGGGTCAATATTGGTGGCCAGCGTCATCTGCTGCCCGTCCGCGCAGAGGTGCTGCTTGGTCGTGAAGCGAACCGAGAATATTCAAGAAATATGATCGAATTCAGGCAGTACCAGAAGTTCGAAACCGATCTGAAAATCGTCCCCGAGAATG
>CAIOZW010000275.1 GCA_903862855.1 uncultured Acidobacteriota bacterium | reverse complement strand
ATCCCCTCCGCATCCATCACCTCGAGCATCCCGCCGATCTCGTGATGGGCATCTCGATACTCATCCCTGATCGCCTCACCAGTCAGAAAAGTGGTCCGCTGGAAATCGGCGATTGTCGTCGCTTCCGGAACGAAGGTGTTCGATTCGTGGTAGATGCCCATAAGGGCGACGCGGAATGGCATGTGGGATCTTCCTTCTTCAGGCTCTCGTCGTGTCGATTGGCTGGTCAATTAGCTTGTCTGACTGACCTGGTCTCGTCCGGATTGACTGCCGGCCGACGGCTGTTCCAGCCCATGGCTGTTCCAATATGAGGCAAGAATCGATGATGAGAAGCCCATGATCGGACCACAGACCGCGGTCGGCAACCCGACCGTCGCAATCTTCCCCATCACCTTGGCAATCCCCGAGACGAGGCCGGCATTCTGGGTCCCGGTGGTGATCGCGATCGTTCGGCATTCGACCTCGGTCAGCCTGAAGAGTCTCGCCATCCAGTAACCAAAGAAGAATCCGAGAAGAATCAGCAGAAAGACGACGACGATCAGCGCGAGCCCGATGTTCAGTATACTCTCCCGACCGGCGGCAATGATGATCGCGACGATCATGGCAACCCCGACCATCGAGACCAGCGGCATGGCCTCATCCAGCCACTTCGCCCGACCATGCAGGAAGCGGTTGAAGATCAACCCGGCCCCGATCGGGATGAAGACCATCTTGACGATCCCCCACATCATCTCCAGTACATCGATCTCGATATATCCTCCGGCGAGCAGTTTCATGAGCAGCGGAATGAGGAGTGGCGCCAGCAGGGTGGTGATCGAAGTGATGGTGATCGCGAGGGCGACACTGGCCCGCGCCAGATAACACATGACGCTCGCTGTGACCGAGGTCGGCGCACAGCCGAGAAGAATGATACCGGCCGAGATCTCTGCCGGAAAGTCGGTCAAGGTCGCCAGTGTAAATCCAAGCAACGGCATGATGGTGTACTGCGCAATCACCCCGACAATCACCGCCCGTGGAGACCTCGCGAGCGCGATGAAGTCCTTCACCCCCATCGAGCAGCCCATCCCGAACATTATCACCTGGATCAGCGGCGTGATGAGCGTCGCCAGCTCGAATCCACCATACTCCCTGAAATACTGCGGGTAGTAGAGTGCCGTCGCGACCACCGCGAGGATGGTCGTCGTAAAGGTCAGGCCTTTGAGCAGCGGGTAGCCCCTGAAACTCAGGGCCAGACCGAGCAGCGTCGAGATAACGAAGGGACCGGCATCCGCCAGCCTTCCTCGCGAAGCCAGCCAGAGCGAGCCGAGCAGGCAGGTCACCGCGATGGCCAGCAGAATCCGTGATGTTGAACTCTTCTTCATCGGTTCAGATGTTTGCCAGTTTGACCGTGGCCTTGCCCAGTTCCTCACGCAGACGGCTGGCAATGATCTTCTCCTGCCCTGGCTTCAACTGCCAGACGGAGAGCTCGATTCCACCCTTCTTCTCTCCCATCGTCCCGCCAAGCATGACCTCGATTCCCGGATCACCATTCCAGAGTCGCTCCTTCAGCTCCTTCCCGTTCAACCTGATCAGCCCCTCGTCCCACGTCAGGTGGAGCGTCGGAGTGTGGTTGGCGATCTCCGGAACGAAGACCTCGGGTCGAACCCCCTTCAGGCCTTTGACCGCATTGACGATCACCGCCATACTCGCCTCCCACATCTTCCATTCCTTCTCGTGATCGGTCTTGAGATGGCGCTCGAGAGCAACATACATGGCGAGGATCTCCTCCTTGTTCACCTTGTGACCCCGGCAGATCCCGCTGTTGGGCGGAGCACTCAACCGGGAGGCGGCAATCAGATCCTTCCGCCCCATGAGGATCCCCGTGCTCTGCGGTCCGCGCATCGCCTTCCCACCCGAGATCGCGACCAGGTCAAAACCCATCTCATTGAACTTCCAGAGATTGTCGACCGGGTTGGCATCCGAGGCGATATCGATCATCGTCGGAATCTTGTGCTTCTTCCCAAGTGCAACCCATTCCTCATACTTGATCTGCCCCTTGCTCAGCTCACGATTGAGGAACCAGAGCAGGGCGGTCTTTGAATTGATGGCCGCTTCGACCTCGGCGGCCGTTTCGACCAGGACAATGCTCGCACCGGTATTGGTGAGCGCCTGGTGGTAACCGGTGGCGTGCGTCTTCTGAATGATCACCTCGGAGCGCATCCCCTTCACATCTGGCAGCTGCATCACCTTCTGTCGATCCATTCCGGTCATGGCTCCCGCCAGCCCCTGGACCAGTGCCGACCAGCAGCCGGCCGTGACCGTCGCCGCCTCGGCGCGACAGAGCTTCGCGATCCGCTCACCAACCTTGTCCAGCACGTCGTTCAATAGCACAAACTCTTCGGCCCCCTTGACGATCGCCTGGGTCACCTCAGGTGGCATCAGCGAAGCCGTCAGTGAGGTGCAGACACAGGCCGCATTGATGAAGGTCTTCAGCCCCAACTCACTGATCAGGTCGCGCTCTGGCCCTGACGTACCGGTGACGTACGGACTCGCCACCTCCTCCGACACCTGGTGAAGACTGAGGCCTCCGGCCAACGGCGCCGCTGAAAGATACCTGATGAGCTCTCTTCGTTTCATGATCTTCTCTCCCCCTGCGGTTCAAGTAATTCAAACCTGCTGGTCAACTCAATACTTCAGTTCGACAATCATCTCGATCTCGACCGGGATATTGCGTGGTAACGACCCCAGCCCGACAGCTGAGCGGGCATGCCGGCCGTTCT
>CAIOZW010000274.1 GCA_903862855.1 uncultured Acidobacteriota bacterium | reverse complement strand
GCGGGCTTTATGTGTCGGTAATCAAAGGATTCAATGAAATATTGAGCCGCCAATGGTTACGCGGGCATCAGACACGGTTGAATCTTCCTGCGAGGTTCTATCCAGGATCAATTCTTTAGCTAAGGTGGGTTAGGGTTGATATATTGCGATTGCGCCGACTGGCTATTTGACTGCCGGATTAGATTCGCCGAGGGGATCGACGAGAATTTGACAGTGTTTTTGCTCCACAACGGAGCGCAGCATTCCAGCTTGCCGTCAATCTGGCAGGGTGGAGGCCGCTTTCCGACCGGAGAAGAGCCTCCCCGGCCGCCGGATAGCCCAAATAAAATCGGGGCTTCCGGGTTTTGTGTGGGTGAGCTGAATTGTTAGAAATACAGGGGCAGCTCTACTGGGGGCGCGGGTCTTCAGACCCGCAGCTGGACTTTGGACGTTTGGTCTCAAAAATGTGACCTGTCAGCCAGCGCCCCAACGGGGCGCCGCATACCAGCCCAGGGTGCAACCCTGGGTCGACTGGCACACCATTCCCGCGTTCTGAAGGAACGCCGCATAGCGCCGCGTTAGAACATACCTGGACTTATTGGCGACAGGTATGCCAAGTGGAAATATGCGGCGTTCCTGCAGAACGCCTTGTGGCCGGTTGGGCACTTTTCCCAGGGTGTTGCCATGAGCCCCAGTACTAGTATCCGGTGTCCCGTTGCCGACACGGGAAATGACCAAAGTTCAGAAAGAGAAAACTCGCGCTTCGTGTCTGGATTTGGCTCGTGTTTTACAAGACGAAGTGGTAGTTCACTCTGAATTACTCCCGAGTCATGCAACAATTACGGGAAATCGAGGCTCGCGGCCCAAACGATTTAATTTTGTGTCCAAAACCCAGATGCGGGTCTGAAGACCCGCGCCCCCAGTAAAGCAGCCCCTTTATCTGGATGAGACTTTAGCTTACCCACACAAATATCCGAAGCCCCATTTGTTTATCTTAACCTTTGTCAGATCAGTGTGTCTTTTATAAGCCAGGGGGGCGTAGTCCCAAGAATGCTTACAAAATGTAACCAGTACTTATCTCAATAAAGCCTTAGGTGTCCTTAGTTATTGAAATATTGATATAAATTGAGTGGATTTATATCGTTGGCGATGGCCAGGAAGCGGTGCTGAGAGAGAGGTAGGTATTTGGTGAAGGAAAGAGCCGGAAAGCATACTGAAGGGGAGCCGCCCGAGATATTCTCTGGGCGTTGTTGATCCAAGCACTGGTAATGCAAGAAAATGTGGCGTTTCGACAGAATGGCGGAATCCGTGGTGTAGCATATCGGCCAAGGGGGCACCACGGGCCTCAATACACTCTACGGGGCATAAGGAGTGCGTAAGGCAACAATCAAGGCCCCTCTCGGCGGTGTCCACATTTATTCTTGATCACAATATCACTGACATTGCCAGCCGTTGAAATGACTTTTCAGTCGATTCCCCTGCCGATCAATCAGTTTACGTCGAGGCGATTCCTGATCCAAAGGAGACTCTCTCGAATCATCCTAATCGATTCTGATCGGGTTGGAGTATATCCAAGGGCGCTGTTCGCCATCCACGGTCAGCCAGATCTCGGCACGGTAGACACCTGGATCGGTGATCTGCAGATTGGCCTGGCGATCGATCGTCTCCAGAGCCATCTCACCATCACGAAGTATGCGGATTGTTCCGGGGAGTGGCGCTTCGAGTGCGAGGTTCAGACCTTTGGCGAGTCGAATCTGGTCACCCATGATGCCGACACGCCGCCCGTTACGGCGGGCGACGAAGGCGAAGCCCGTAGGGTCGCCGAGCCAGTCGTGGGCGACATAGGCACGGCCAAGGTGCAGGGCATTTCGAACCTCCAGTTCACTGAGCGAGGGCAGCAGCAGATGAGTTGTCACAAACTGAAGACTGCTTTCGTAGGGGTCGAGGTCGACCCGGGCGAGCAGATCGCCGGGACGATGCCCCACAAGCATGCTGGCAATCGCCGGAACCTGGCTGCTGGTGACGCGACGCGGAGGGTCACCAATGATCGAGATTTCGATGGTGTCAGCGGCGATGGCACGGATCTCGTATACCTGGTTGTGATGGCAGTCATTGGCGGCGACTCCAGTCAGGGTGTGGTCACGAAGGTCACGATCCCACTTTGACATTACGGGGGCAAGGTAGTCCTGGAGCGCTCCGAAGACTTCGAGGGGATATCTGGTCAGAAGAGAGTTGAGCTGATCGAGCCGGGCAGGATTGGTCAATGCACCACGCAGCCAGCCGATGAACTCGAATTCATCCTTCATATCGGTATGGTTGTTGTAGATCTCGAGGCCGTCGAGTCCGGTGGTCGACCAGTCGATCTTCTCCTCGACGTGTGAGAGAAAGATGTTACCACCATTGGCCGTGATCATCTTCACATAGTCGGTGCCGCTGCGCTCCTGCTTTTTCACATAATGTTCGATGACCGAGTTGACCGGGTAGTTGAGAAAGCCCTCCCCCTCAGAGCCGGGGATGAAGAGAACTCCGTCGTGAAAGCCCCTCCAACTGTCATTGATGAAGTCGCGTGGGGGACGGACGTGATCGGTGAGCATGACTATTCTGACGCCGGTCCTTTTGGCTGCCGCGAGCAGTTCAGCGCGATTGCCCCCTGTATGTGCCGAGTCTTCGGCGTGGGCATGCAGGATTGCCCGATAGTCGGTCAGTCCATGGCCAAGTTTGACAGCCTTTCGGGATCGTTGGAGTGCCGCCCGATCGGCCGCGACGGCTGCCAGCCTCTCCGGAGCGAGCCGCTCGATCGTTCGGTAGCGCCGACCGGGACTCAATCTGGCTGGAGTGAATGTGGACTGAACCGTACCGGGCTGAGCTTCGACGTGCGTGGTCCCCCCAGTCGTCCCGAGTGTAAGAGAGATGATGAAAATGGTGACGAAGGTTCTCAACGATCTTTCTCCCCGCTGATCTGCCGCGCTATCGATTATTCGCTGGCAGAGATTTGAGATTCAACTATCATTCAAGTTCGTGCATAATGCGACCATAATGTGGAGATCAGATTACTCCGAATCCATACTATAAGTGAATAAGAGATTATCAATCGACAGTTCAGGAGAGAATAATGAATCAGAGAATAATGGTTGCAGCCCTGGCGCTGATCGCAATAGTCGTTGCCGGTCAGGTGAGTGGTCAGGAGAAGTGGACGAAAATCTTCAATGGAAAAAACATGGATGGTTGGGAACGCAAGGCCGTCCACGATGGAAATGGTGGTATCTGGGTGGTCGAGAACGGAATGCTGGTCGCCAACCAGGAGCCTGATCACAAGGGTGGACTTCTTGGTACCCGGGTCAAGTACTCCGATTTTGAGATAGACCTGGAATTCAAGGTCGACAAGCCGGCCGATACAGGGCTCTTCCTGCGGACGCGTGAGGATGGCATGGGCTATCAGATCACGATCGACTACCGTGATGACGGCTTTATCGGCAGCCTCTATGCGCCGGCTGAAGGCGGCTTCATCCAGCAGAACAGGAACTGGAGCAAGTACTTCAAGAAGGATGACTGGAACCAGTTGCGTGCGAGGATCACCGGCCAGCCGGCTCATGTCACGTCGTGGCTGAATGGTGTGAAGATGATCGACTTCCGCGATAGCCGTGATCGATTCCCGCGTGAGGGCTACATTGGTCTGCAGGTGCACGGTGGCGGCGATTCGTGGGGAGAGATGAGTCGAGCCAGATATCGTAACGTGCGGATTCGTGAGGCAAAGGTAGAGTAGAGACTCTCACAGGATACACAATGGAGGGCCGGATCAATGTTGATCAGCAAGATGATCAGGAGTAAGTACTGGCGGAGTCTGGTCGTCGGGATCGCTCTGGCAGCAGTGCTGCTGCCGGTGTTGCTGCCGGTGGAGGTGGTAAATGGCCTTCAATCGTATGATCGGCCAAATATCCTGTTGATCATAGCTGATGACTGGTCCTTTCCAAATGCCGGAATCTATGGTGATCAGGTCGTTCGGACGCCAAACTTCGATCGGCTGGCAAGGGAGGGAGCGCTCTTCACCAATGCGTATACGGCTTCACCCTCCTGTACTCCTTCACGTGCGGGGCTCCTGACCGGACGATCGATCCACCAGCTCGAGGAGGGGGGGAACCTCTGGAGTTCGCTGCCGGCAAAGTTTGCCGTCTATCCGGATCTGCTCGAAAAGGCAGGATATCGGGTTGGGCATACCCGCAAGGGGTGGGGCCCGGGCAATTTTGAAGCAGGTGGGCGCAGCCGTAATCCGGCCGGTCCACAATTTCAGAGTTTCGCGAAGTTTCTTGATGGACAATCACCGCGCCAGCCCTTCTGTTTCTGGTTTGGATCGCAGGATCCACATCGAGACTATGTGAAGGGCAGTGGGCGGGCGGCGGGGATGCGGCCTGAACTGGTCAGGGTCCCGGCACATCTGCCCGATACGCCTGAGGTGCGCGATGACCTTCTTGACTACTACTATGAGGTTGAGCGACTCGATCGTGACGTGGGAGAGTTGCTCGATCTGCTCGAGAGGACGGGTCAGCTCGATCACACACTGGTGGTCATGACTTCGGACAATGGCATGCCCTTTCCACGAGCCAAGGCCAATCTATATGACAGTGGTACGCGAATGCCGCTGGCGATCCGCTGGCCGGGTCGGATCAGGGCCGGGCAGGTTCACCGGGGTTTTGTGAGCCTGACCGATCTGGCCCCAACCTTTCTGGAAGCCGCAGGTCTGGCGGTACTTCCAGAGATGACTGGACAGAGCCTCTGGCCATTGTTGAATGGCAGCAAGGCTGTGGGGCGTCGCGAGATCTTCCTCGAGCGGGAACGGCACGCCAATGTTCGCCGTGGAGATCTCAGTTATCCGGTGCGCGCGATTCGGACGGAGGAGTTTCTCTATATCCGTAACCTGCGACCTGATCGATGGCCTGCCGGTGATCCGGAAAAGTATCACTCGGTGGGGCGTTATGGAGATATCGACGACGGACCATCAAAGCAGCAGTTAATGGGGGATCCCCGACTGGCGCGACAGTTTGAGCTGGCGATGGCCAAACGGCCTGCCGAGGAGCTGTACGATCTGCGGCGTGATCCGGGACAGATCAATAATGTCGCCGGACAGGCGCGTTACCGGAGCCAGCAGAGAGTTCTGCGTGAACGGCTTGACCGCTGGATGAGAGAGTCTGCAGATCCCCGGGCGGCGGCTGATGATGATCGATATGATCGATATCATTACTTTGGACCGGCGGGGAGATAGCAAGGTCATTCTCAGGCCGGATCAGTAGTGCCGAAACCAGAGCGACAGATGCGAACCACTTTCAAAATCCTGACCACAATCTTCACCCTGCTTCTGGTGCTGGCAGTGGAAGCCTCTGATAGTTCAAAGGCTGACGCCGTCGTTCAGCGGCCTCCCAACGTCATCCTCATCTATGCTGATGACCTTGGGTATGGGGACCTGGGAAGTTATGGAGCGCAGGGATACCGTACTCCGAATCTCGACCGGATGGCGGCGGAGGGGATCCGGCTGACAAACTTCTATGTGGCAACGGCGGTCTGCTCGGCCTCGCGGGCGGCGCTTCTGACCGGGGCCTATCCGAATCGCATCGGGATTCGCGGGGCGCTCGATCATACGGCAAAAATCGGCCTCAACCCGGAAGAGGAGACAATCGCCGAAGTTCTGAAGCGGCGCAACTATGCGACGGCCATCTATGGTAAATGGCATCTTGGACACCATCCACAGTTCCTGCCAACCCGCCAGGGATTTGACGAGTACTACGGTCTGCCATATTCGAATGATATGTGGCCGAACCATCCGGTGACAAGGAATTACTACCCGGAGCTGCCGCTGATCGAGGGTGAGAGAGTCATCCAGCTCAACCCTGATCAATCGCGATTGACGACCGACTACACTGCCCGGGCGGTCAGTTTCATCGAACGCAACCGGCAGCGCCCGTTCTTTCTCTATCTGCCACATTCAATGCCACACGTTCCGCTCTTCGTCTCGGAAAAGTTCAAGGGAAAGACGGCGCAAGGCCTCTACGGTGATGTGATCGAAGAGCTCGACTGGTCAGTGGGCGAGATTCTGCGAACCGTCGGGCGGCTTGGACTCGATCGCCAGACACTGGTCATCTTCACCTCCGATAATGGGCCGTGGCTACCCTATGGCAATCATGCCGGATCGACGGGCGGACTGCGTGAAGGCAAGGGGACAGCCTGGGAGGGCGGGGTACGGGTTCCGTTCATCGCCCGCTGGCCAGGGCATATCCCTGCCGGTGTGGTGAGCCGGGCACCACTCATGACCGTCGATCTGCTGCCGACGCTCGCCCGGCTGGCAGAGGTGCAGCTCGATCGGAACCGGCTGATCGATGGAGTCGACTCCTGGTCGATTCTGGCCGGGCAGGGGAGACGGAGCAGCGCGACCCGGGCACGCTATTTCTACTGGCTGAATGAGCTGCACGCGGTCCGGCGGGACAAGTGGAAGCTTCATCTTCCCCACCCGTACCGCCACCTCGCCAGTGCT
>CAIOZW010000273.1 GCA_903862855.1 uncultured Acidobacteriota bacterium | reverse complement strand
TTTATTCCGAACGACCTGGTGATCAACAACAGCACCGACCGGTTGCTGATCATCACCGGACCCAATATGGGTGGAAAGAGCGTCTTTCTGAAACAGAGTGCGCTGATCGTCATCATGGCGCAGATGGGCAGCTTTGTGCCGGCCAGTGCCGCACGGATCGCCCTCGTCGACCGGATCTTCACCCGGGTTGGGGCGTCTGACAACCTCGCCCAGGGCCGATCGACCTTCATGGTCGAGATGACCGAGACGGCCAATATTCTCAACACTGCAACGCCGCGCAGCCTGATTCTGCTGGATGAGGTCGGGCGTGGAACAGCAACCTTTGATGGCCTGTCACTCGCCTGGGCGATTGCCGAGTACCTGCACGATCATCCGCGGCATAGCTCACGGACCATCTTTGCCACCCACTATCATGAACTGACCGAACTGGCCAAACTGCGGCCGGGTGTTCAGAACTACCAGGTCGCCGTCTCTGAAGCAGATGGACGGATCATCTTCCTCCGCAAGGTTGTCCCAGGGAGTGCGAGCAAGAGCTACGGTATCGAAGTCGCCCGGCTGGCCGGACTCCCGGGTCAGGTTGTCCAACGCGCCCAGGAGATCCTCGCCAATCTCGAACAGAATGAGCTCGATGTGACTGGCAAGCCCAAGTTTGCCCGCCATCTCAGGAAGTCATCACGCCATGATGGTCAGCTCTCATTTCTCGATGGGATCGAGGACCAGTAGAAAAGAGGAATGAGGTGAGTTACTCAACATTGGCTCTCTCGACAATCCACCATCGCCAGTTGAGACCTGATCTGAATTCATAAGCGTATAAGTTGATCGATCCTTGCCAAGTTCAATGGCCTTATCAAGTGAACAAATGTTCACCATCTGGCAGCCGGTTAAATGCAACTGAGCCTCTTCAACCAGGATGGTAAAACCTTGCCCGTATTGGCAGTTGTGCTAAGATGAAGCCATTTCCGGGAGGAATAGTCGTGTCGAATCCATTTTCAATCGAGGTCGAGAGCAGGGACGGATGCATTGTGATCCGGCTTGCAGGCTACGTCGATGCCCATACGGCTCCGCAGTTTGAGTCCGCCGTCCAGGGCGAAGTAGGCGCCGGCCGGAATCGGCTGATTGTCGACTGTGCAAATCTCAACTACATCTCCTCGGCCGGACTGGGCGTCTTCATGAGTTTCATCGAAGAGGTTCGCGAAGCGGGTGGAGACATCAAGATCAGCGGATTGCCGCCGAAGGTTCGCCACACCTTTGAGATTCTCGGATTCCACGAGATCTTCGATATTGTCGGCAACGAGACTGAAGCGCGTGATCGATTCAGCGCCGCCTGAGGTGACTTAATGGACGCGATCGAAAAGAGATTCACGCTGGAGGTACCATCATCGACAGAGAATCTGGCGATGATCCGCGACTTTGTGAGACGGATCGGCCGCCAGACCGGGATGGATGAGCAGGAGGTCTCGAACCTCGAGCTGGCGGTAGATGAGGCGTGTGCCAACGTAATCGAGCATGCCTACGGGCATGACATCAGTAAAGAGGTGATCATTCGGGCCGTCTGCGATAATCAGGCGGTGCGCATTGCTGTGATCGACATGGGGCAGGGATTCGACGCCGAGTCACTGGCGTCTGAATCGATCGAGAGCCTGATCCACGAACGGAAGTCAGGAGGGCTCGGCATCAGGTTGATCAAGGCACTGATGGATGAGGTCAGCTATGAGATTCGCCCCGGGCAAAAGAACGAGCTGCATATGATGAAGAGGCTGAAGAGCTGAGACGGAGCGAAATCTGTATGAGTTCGCAGAAACGTATTGAGCAGGAGCAGCAGGAGACCTATGCGACACTTCTTGAGTCGGCAGAGCTGCTCCATTCATCCCTCGATGAGGATGAGCTGTTGCGCCATCTGCTGCGGTCGGTGATGGGCAGA
>CAIOZW010000272.1 GCA_903862855.1 uncultured Acidobacteriota bacterium | reverse complement strand
CTTCTCGGCCGCAAGGCGCGGTGTACCACCACCGGCGCGTCCACCACCCTCTTCACCGCCACCAGCGGGGGCAGCATCACCCGCCGCGGCACGGCTCGTGAATTTGCGAACCGACTGGCCTTTGCTATCGAGAATCTCCATTGTCAACTCACCCTTCGGCTTCTCCTTGAGGTGATACCAGATCGCCGCCCCGGCAGGATGGTTCTGGCCGACGGTCACTCCGCCCCGCGAACGGAATCCGCCACCCGGCATCCGAATCGCCTCCTCCGGCTTGAAGAGGTGGAGTGGGGACTGGGCCAGCCCCGCCTGCCACTGGTGGAGCACTGTCAGGTCATCGAGAATCCAGAAGCTGCGCCCCTGCGTCGCCACCACCAGATCCTTCTCGCGCTTGTGAATTGCAAGATCGGTGATCGGTACGACCGGCAGGTTGAGCTGGAGTGACTGCCAGTTCTCACCATCATTGAAGGAGACGTACATCCCGGTCTCCGTCCCGGCATAGAGCAGCCCACGCCGGTGCGGATCCTCGCGAATGACGCGCGTAAAGGCCGTCTCGGGAATGCCATTGACGATCTTCTTCCACGACTTGCCAAAGTCGTTCGTCTTATAGAGATAGGGGCGGTTATCGTCGGACTTGTACATGGTCGCCGCGACATAGGCGGTGCCGGCGTCTAAGGGCGACGCCTCGATCGAGTTGATCTGGATCCACTCCGGTAATCCCTTGATGTTGTCGGAGACCTTCTCCCATTTGGCTCCGCCATCGCGGGTGACATGGACGAGGCCATCATCGGAGCCAGCCCAGATGACTCCCTGCTGAACCGGTGACTCGGCCACGGTGAAGATCGTGCAGTAGTACTCGACGCTGGTATTGTCCTTGGTGATCGGTCCACCCGAGGGGCCAAGCTTCGTCTTGTCATTGCGCGTCAGATCGAGGCTGATCGGCACCCACGTCTGCCCCTCATTGGTCGTCTTGAAGAGTCGATTGCCAGCCGTGTAGAGAACATTCGCATCATGCGGCGAGAAGAGGATCGGGAAGTTCCACTGAAAGCGGTATCTCATCCCCTCGGCTCCCCAGCCCATCGGATTGTCGGGCCAGACATTGATGTCGCGTTCCTGCCCGGTTCGATGGTCGAGTCGCGTCAGGTAGCCACCGTAGTTTCCACCAAAGACGATATTCGAATCCTTCGGATGCGGCTGGACCCAGCCTGACTCGCTGCCTGCCGTCTCTTCCCAGTCGCGGATAGTAATCCCGAAACCGGTCGTCCGGCTCGCAATCCTGACCGTCGAATTGTCCTGCTGCGCACCATATATGTGGTATGGGAAATCATTATCAAGCGCGACCCGGTAGAACTGGGCCGTCGGCTGATCCTGTTCGCTCCAGTTGCGACCACCATCGGTCGTCACATTGGCGCCACCATCATTGGCATTGATCATCCGCAACGGATTGGCTGGATCGATCCAGAGATCGTGATTGTCGCTGTGCGGAACGCTGACGGTGGTATAAGTTCGCCCGCCATCGACCGATTTGTAGAATCCGACATTGAGAACATAGAGCGTATCGGCACTCTTTGGATCGGCATAGATGTGGCTGTAGTACCAGGCACGCTGCCGCAGGTTGCGCCCATCATTGACGCGCATCCAGTTTTCGCCACCATTGTCGGAGCGAAAGACGCCCCCGTCATCGGCCTCGACGATCGCCCAGAGCCGGTCCCCGTTCGCTCCGGAGACGGTGATTCCAATTCGACCGAGCAGCCCCTTCGGCAAACCGGGTCGCCGCGAAATGTCGGTCCAGGTGTCTCCACCATCGGTCGACTTCCAGATGCCACTATCCGGCCCACCACTCTCGAGGCTGTACGGGGTGCGCTTCGCCTCCCAGATCGCCGCATAGAGATTGTTTGGGTTGGTCGGGTCGATGACCAGATCGATCGCCCCCGCCTTGTTGCTCTTGAAGAGTACGCGCTCCCACGTCTTTCCGCCATCCTTTGTCCGGTAGACTCCACGCTGATCATTCGACCCGAAGAGGTGGCCCAGCGCCGCCACATAGGCGACCTCCGGGTTGCGGGGATGGATGCGGATCCTCCCGATGTGGCGGGTATCTTCGAGACCAAGCCGTCTCCAGGTCTTGCCGGCATCGAGGGACTTGTAGACACCATCACCGTGTGAGACATTGCCCCGAATCGACGTCTCTCCCATTCCCACATAAACGACGTTCGGATCGGACTGGCTGACCTCAACGGCGCCGACCGATCCCGTTCCAAATGGCTGTCCATCGGAGACCGACTCCCAGTTGACCCCGCCATCGGTCGTCTTCCAGACTCCACCACCAGTCGCCCCGAAATAGTAGACCAGCGGTTGCGTGGGAACTCCGGCGACAGCCACCGAACGCCCACCGCGGAATGGTCCGATGTGCCGGTACTGCAGCCCCTTCAGCGGATCGTTGGCTTCCGTCTTTGGAGCGACTACCTGCTGCGCATGGCTGTGATGCCAGTCAATACCGATCAACAAGATCAGAACGGTCAACAGGGTTGCACCGATTCGCCAATCTTTCATCGAATCTGTAAATTTGACGCGGGTCTTCATCATTGCCTCTCCATTGTTCGGCTATCATTCGGTTATTGAGTCTATTCCGACGCACCACTGTGGAATGTCAGCGCCAGATCATTCTCCAGAGCATCGATGACTGCTCGACCTCCATTTTCAAGGCGGCCAAAGAGTATCTCACCTGCAAGCGGTTCACGAATTCGCGACTGGATAAGCCGGGCCATCGGCCGGGCACCGAACTGCTGATCGTAGCCTTTCCGCGCCAGCCAGGCCCGGGCTGCATCCGTCAGCTCGATCGTCACCCCCTTCTCCTTCAACTGGCCCGCCAGCTCGCCGACGAACTTGTCGACCACCTTCTCGATGATCTCAAAGGGAAGCTGCTCGAAGGCGATCCAGCCATCAAGACGGTTGCGGAACTCCGGGCTGAAGGTTCGCTCGATCGCTCCACGCGCCTTGCTGCCTGTTCCTCCCAGTCCACCACTCTCAGCAACATTGAAACCAAGCCGTGCTCCCGTCAGATCACGAGCCCCGGCATTGGTCGTCATGATCAGGATGACGTTACGAAAGTCGGCCTTATTGCCATTGTTGTCGGTCAGCGTCGCGTGATCCATGACCTGCAGAAGAATGTTGAAGATATCCGGATGAGCCTTCTCGATCTCGTCAAGAACCAGCACTGCATAGGGGGTCTTGCGAATCGCATCGGTCAGCAATCCTCCCTGATCGAAGCCAACATAGCCCGGAGGCGCACCGATCAGCCGCGATACGGTATGCTTCTCCATGTATTCACTCATATCGAATCGCAGAAACTCGATGCCCAGGTTGCGTGCAAGCTGCCTCGCCAGCTCGGTCTTTCCGACTCCGGTCGGCCCGGAGAAGAGGAAAGAACCGATCGGCTTCTCCGGCTGGCCAAGCCCGGCCCGCGAGAGCTTGATCGCATCGACAATCTGCTTCACGGCGTGATCCTGGCCGTAGATGACCGAGCGCAGATCGCCCTCCAGACTGAGCAATCGCTGCTTGTCCGACTTCGAGACAGACCGCGTCGGAATACGTGCCATACGCGCCACGACCGCCTCGACCTCGTGCTCGGTAATCACCTCCGGTCGCTCGGCCGCCGGCAGCAGCTTCGTCGCCGCGCCCACCTCGTCGATCACATCGATCGCCTTGTCCGGCAGGAAGCGATCATTGATATGCTTGGCGGAGAGCTCAGCCGCGGCACGCAGCGCCTCGTCACTGTAACTTACCTGGTGATGCTCCTCATAGTAGCTCTTCAATCCCTGCAGGATCTGGTAGGTATCCTCGATGCTCGGCTGGGTGATATCGATCGTCTGGAACCGCCGCGCGAGTGCCCGGTCGCGTTCAAAAGATGCCTTATACTCGGTATGAGTAGTCGAACCGATGCAGCGCAGCTCTCCCGACGCGAGGACCGGTTTGAGCAGGTTCGACGCATCCATCGTGCCACCGCTCACCGATCCGGCGCCGACGACCGTGTGGATCTCATCGATAAAGAGAATGACGCTCTTCTTGCGCTGCAGCGCGGCAATTACTGCCTTCAGCCGCTGTTCGAACTCACCACGATAGCGAGTCCCCGCCAGTAACGCTCCAAGGTCGAGGGCGTAGACCTCCGTGTCCTTCAGAACCTCCGGCACCTCTCCACGCTGAATCTTCCACGCCAGCCCCTCGGCGATCGCGGTCTTTCCCACTCCGGGATCGCCAATCAGCAGCGGATTGTTCTTGCGACGCCGACAGAGAACCTGGATCGTCCTCTCCAACTCAGACTGCCGCCCGATCAGTGGATCGATCTTTCCCTCTGCCGCCCGTGCATTCAGATCAGCCGTAAAGGACCGGAGCGGATCACGCACCCGCCGATTCTCGCTCTCCTCTTCGTCGTCAACCTCTGGTGTCTCAAGCAGCAGTGAATCAAGATCGTTGTCGATCTTCGAAACACCGTGCGAAATATAGTTGAGTACATCCAGCCTGGTAATCCCCTGCTTCTCGAGCAGATAGCGGGCATGTGAATGCGGCTCATCGAAGAGCGAGGCAAGAATGTTTCCGGCATCGACATCGTCCTGGGCTGATGCCCGGGCCTGCATGATCGCCCGCTCCACAACCCGAGCAAAGGCGTCCGTCTGATCAGGAAAGTGCTCACCAGTCCCGCCTGCCGAGACCATCTGCTCTTTGAAAAACTGCTCAAGATCACGCCGTAACTGATCGATCTCCCCACCACACTTGATGATGACATCACTTCCCGTCGCATCCTGCAGCAAGGCAAAGAGCAGATGTTCAAGCGTCAAAAGCTCGTGGCGCCTGACAAAGGCCTCAGTTGCGGCAAGATTGAGGGTCTCCTGTAATTCTTTCGTAATCATATCGCTCTCTGTTCCCTGCTCCGGGGTTGCGGCTACTCCTCCTCCATTGTACATAACAATGGATACTCATACTCTCGCGCCAGTGCCATTACTCGCGAGACCTTGGTCTCGGCAATCTCATAGGTGAAGAGACCGGCAACTCCAACCCCCTCCTGATGTACTTGCAACATTATCCGAATTGCATTGAGTTCGGAATGATGAAAGATCCCGGTCAGAATGAAGATCACAAACTCCATCGTCGTATAGTTGTCATTATGAAGGAGAACCTTGAAGAGCGACGGTTTTCGGACCACCGTTCTCTCTCTGGTTTCAACCTGTTCATCAAACTTGGGGTCAGAAGTTGGCATAATGACACGGGGAATAAATGGATCGCGTGACGGGCCTTGACCAGGTACTTTACAACTGCCCTTCCACGGCAGACCAGCAGACTCTTTCAACTCAACCAGTCCACTGTGACCCGGTTCATAACGCCTGATCAGCGTGAGCCCGGGGGCGGCAGAGATGGTCGATTGATGACAATACCGTTCCGGCAAGCTCGTCGTCAAGTATATAAAAATTGCGCGGATTCCTCCGGCCCGAATCGAAAAAGAGGTGGAGCGGTTAACAGATTGCAGCGCGAATGGCATATAATCACGCCATTCAATCTGTAATTTCATAGGGAGAGGCTGGACAGAGGCAGCTCCATTTATCAATGGCCATCGACAGAGGCTGAGAGTCAAGCTGAAGGGAGAGTATCCAATGAACAAGGGACGGAGAAAGATGCTGACAGCCGCGGCAGCAACGGCGGTTGCGGCACCGCTGGCAACGGAGACCACCGGTTTCAGTCAGGGAAAGAAGCTGACAGGCAAGAAGGTTCATTATCGCGGCGGGAAGAAGCCCGAGCGCAAGCCGGGTGAGCTGCCACCGCTCTTCTCGGGTGCCGTCTCCTATGGCAATCTTCTCTTCATCGCCGGCAAGGGTGCCCACTTCGAGGGTGACATCAAGGCTCACACCAAGCATGTTCTCGACGAAATCGAGAAGGAGTTGGTCAATGCCGGCTCATCGATGGACAAGGTGCTGAAGGCCAATGTCTATCTCGCCGATGGAAAAGACTATCAGGCAATGAACGAGGTCTTCCGTGGGCGTTTTGGCGAGGAGCCGCCGGTGCGGACAACGATTGCCGCCGCCTGGGTCCCTGGTAACTCACTGGTCGAGATCGACGTCATCGCCTACATCTGATCAACCTGATAGACATAATCCGGCTGATCGAGGTGATCCGGAGGTTCAAATAATGGAACGTCGAACATTTGTCAAACTGCTCTCAACGACGCCACTCGCGCCGGCACTTGCTGCCGGCGTCGAGGCGGCAGACATCCCGCGCTACCGGACCGTCACAAGTTATGCTCCGGCAGCGGTTCCGGGAATGCCCGGGCCCTATCCGGGAACGGTCATCTCGGTCAAGTCAGCGCGTTGCCTCAGTCCGGATGGACTGAAAATTCACGGCGAAGTGGTTCGTGAAATGATGGAGCGCGGCATGCGAACGCTGACCGGGGAGACGCGGACTCTCGATGCCTGGAGACAGTTCTTCAGGTCTGATGATATTGTCGGGATCAAGGTCAATGCCGGTGGCCGACCGTGGGTCGTCTCGACCCCGGAGATCGTCGTCGAGTGTGTTCGAAATCTCATGGCGGTCGGAATCCGTCCGAACCAGATCTACATCTTCGAACGGTTCGAAGACCAGATGGACGATATCAACTACGCCCAGTATCTTCCGGCCGGGGTCAATATCTTCTCGGCGGAGCGGGCCAACCAGCGCTATAGCAATGCCAACTACGACCCCAATGTCTACGTCGAAGCCGACTTCTTTGGCGAGGACGACACGCGATCGAACATCATCTCACTCATCTCACGCAAGCTGACCAAGATCATCAATATCCCAAACATGAAGGATCATGGAGCGACCGGAGTGACCGGCTGTCTGAAGAATATCGCCTACGGCGGATTCTCGAATGTCGCCCGCACCCACTACCGTGGCACTTCGCACACGCTCTCATTTGTTGGCACCCTGGCCGCCGTCGAACCGATCCGTTCGCGGACAGTTCTGCAGATCATGGATGGCCTGCGCGGAGTCTGGCATGCCGGTCCGTTTGCCGCCACGCTCAAGTACGTCTTCTTCCCGCGAACAATCATGTTCGGAACCGATCCGGTGGCCATCGACCGATTGCTGATCGATATCATCGAAGAGGAACGGAAAAGACAGGGGGCCATCTCGATCTGGGATCGGAATGAGAAGACCCTCGACTTCAACAACGGAAAGCGGCGGGACGAAGATCCCAATGTGAACATCATCATCCGTGAACCGGGTCACGTCGATTTTGCGGCCAGACTCGGACTCGGGGTGTCAGACATCAGCAAGATCAAGCTGCAGGAGATCGAGATATGAAGTTGGCCATAGCGCTGCTGCTTCTCTGCGGGCTGTCAGGAGGGCAGGCCATCCAGCCCTCCGTCAAGGCCGCCGCGAGTGAACCTGAGGTCGCCAGCGTCTCGTCCAGCACCGGTCCGCTCATCTACTGGACGGCTGGTATTTCGATGGTTGAAGATGTCCGGAAGGCTGGGGTGGTCGAACTGGCCGTCCCGGCGACAGAGGCAGCCCAGTGGCAAAAGGCCGGCTTCAAGGCCCGGGGGATTGCCGAAACCGATCTGGCGAAGCTGCAGAGGGTGGCGGTTCCCAGATTGGCTGGCCGTGGCAATGTCGCGTCGGCGACCCGGCGCCCGTGGATCGACGCCAATGGCTGGGTCTTCACCAAATACCCGACCGGGAAATTCATCTACGATGAGCTTCCCGTCGGCAAGGCGGGGCTCGCCGCAGCTGAGGCCTATGCCTATGGTGTGGATGCCCTGCTGAAGATCGGTCGTGATGATCTCACTGCTGCCGCCCGAACCATCAGTGAGCTGCGCCGCTTGCCAGTCGAGAGCCTGCCGGTCGTTGCCGACTTCACCGTCGTCGACAATAACTCTCCGCAGATCGACGAGGTGCTCAATCTTCTGACAAGGCGGAACCTCCTCTACCGGATCGTTCCCGCCCCCATCGCCAGTTATCCGATCAATATCCGGCTCGGGTCGAAAGACTATCCGGAGGCTGACGCAGCCGACCCAAGCGCCTTCGCCCAGTCGATCCGCCTGAAGATCGGGGATGAGAACCGCAGCCTGCGTGTCTACGGGTCGGAGATAATCATCGCCCGGCTGACGGGTGACGGATCTCGGGGGCGTGTCCACCTGCTCAACTACAGCGGACGCCAGGCAGAGGGACTGCGTGTTCGCATCCGTGGCAACTATCGTTCTGGAACCCTCACCGCCCCTGGATTGGAGGGACAGTCTCTCGAAGACCAACTCATCGAAAAGGGGATCTTCGAGGCAACTATTCCGAAGATGGGAAACTATGCGGTGGTCGACCTCCGCTGAGGGCCGGCACGCGGCGCCCTTTAGATGCAGCCCGTCTGGAGCCTTCACGCGCTGGCAAGTGACCCGGCAGCAAGTCTGCCTGGCTCCTGACAGCGGGCTTTTTCACGGCACCCTTTCGCCACCAATCTGCCACGCTGCCACGCTTGTTGAACCATTGCGAGTGTTCCATTACGGATCCGGGCCGGAGCCATTGGTCAATCACCAGTTGTTCATCATCCCCTTCGCTCGTGACGGCCAGTCCAAACTGCCCATGGACCGTCACGGATTCACTTTTATGAAAAGATCGATCATTTCAGCTCTTCTCGTCGCGCTCTTCTCACTGACCGCCCTGGCCCAGGAGAAGAAGATAAACATTCTTTACACAAACGATCTGCATTCCCATCTTGAACCTCATATCGTCCCATGGGTAAGCAAAACCCGTCAGGTTGGTGGTTTTGCGAATATTGCCGCGCGAGTCAAGGCAGAAAAGGCTGCCAACCCACATACTCTCTATCTTGATGCCGGCGACTCTTTTGCCGGACCTCCAGTCAGTTCTCTGACCAAAGGAGAAGCCATCATCGACGCAATGAATTCACTCGGTCTGGATGCAGGCTGCGTCGGAAATCATGAGTTCGATTATGGATGGCAAAATGCGATCGATCAGTTCAAAAAGGCAAAATTTCCGCTTCTCAATGGCAACATTTTTCTGAAAGGAACAGATCAACTTCACTGGAACAATCCCTATCTCATCAGGAACATCAATGGGGTGCGGATCGGAATCATCGGGTTGCACGAAAAGTTTGCCTTTTACGATACGGTGTCTGACGAAATGATAAGAGGTGTAGAGGTCAGGGACGAAAAAGTATACCTGCGTAAATACATTCGCGAATTGAAACCGAAGACCGACCTGATCATTCTGCTCATCCACCTTGGTATTCCCGGCACGCAGTCAACCGGTGGGGAGAAGGATGTTGTCCGCAACCATCAGCACGATATTGACCTCGCCAATGCCGTCCCCGGGGTCGACCTGATGATTACCGGACATCCTCACAGCGGCATTTCAGAACCTGTCGTCGCCAATGGCACGATCATTGTCTCCACCGATGCTTACACGATTGAACTGGGAAAACTTGAGATAAGCTACGACAAAAGGCTGGATAGGATCACGAGCTACAAAAATCGGTTGAACTATCTGTTTGATGACGAAGTCGAAGACGATCCGCAAATGCTCGCGGTCATCAAAAAGTGGAACGATAAACTGATGGACATTACGGATCGAGTCGTGAGCAATACCACAGCACCGTTGACACGCTCATACAGCGTCGAGTCCCTCATGGGCAATATGGTCGCGGATGCGATTCTTGATGCATTCCCCACCTTCGATTTTGCCGTTACCAACAGCGGTGGCCTGCGGCAGGATATCGATATGGGCCCTGTTACCGTCGGTGAACTGATCGCTGCCTTTCCCTTCCCGAACACGATCACCCAGCTTGAAATGACTGGCCGCGATCTGCGTCAGATTTTTGAGCATGGGGCAGGATTGACCAACGGGATCCTGCAGGTCTCGAGGGGCGTTGAAGTGGTCTATGATGAAAGCAGGCCGATCGGCCAGAGAATCGTCAAATGCCACATCAAGGGCCTGCCACTCGATGACCAGAGGACCTATCGAGTACTGACCAGCAACTTCCTTGCCGACGGAGGTGACGGATTTCTGACCTTCAAAAAGACCCTCTTCTACAAACGAACCGGGCTGGAGATAGTCCAGGCCATGACCAACTACTTGAGAAAGTTCAATACCTTCACGCCAACCATCGAAGGCCGCGTGAGAAAGCAGTAGAGAACGGCTTCAACTCTCGACTTTCAATCCAAGAGCACCTTGAATCTTGCCGACCCGTTTGCCAGAAACTTGTCTCGACTGATCAGATAGCTTCACGCAGACCTGTCCTCCACTTGGACGGGCCTCCGCCGTCGTGGTGCCTGCCTCTGGCCAAGTCAGAATTGATTCAGCAGGATAGATCTTTCAAAAGTTACCTGTAGCTGGAAAGGCGGACTGGTGGAACCAGGAACCGATGGAGACCCGATCGATCAGGATTTAGAACAATGCTGTCAGGTTATCATCTTCCAGAGGTTGTGCCCGCTGGTGGAGCCAGAATCTGTTGTGCCGCCAGCAGGCGCTCACGCAGGAGCACATAGTCGACCTGCTGGACGCTGGTATTCTTTTCAATTGCCAGACCGGCCGCAATCGCCGCGCTCTGTGAAAGGGTCATAAACACCGGTTCCATCCGTATTGAACCGTGAGCAACGTGCGAGGCCGAGATACAGATAGGCGAGAGGAGATTTTCGCATTCCCCCTGGCGCGGAATGATCGAACGGTAAGAGATACCGTAGGGCCGGGGGGGCACTCGCCAGATGACCCCATCACTCAGGACATACCCCCTCTCCGTGACAAAATGCTGCACGACGTGGGAATCCATGCCAAATGATCCGAGGCCTACCGGATCCGGCGCGACACGTCTGCCTTCACAATCCTGCTGCGTCATCACATAATCGGTTATCATCCGACGGGCTTCACGTATATAGATCATCCAGGGCCATCCACCGTTATCAGTGAACTCATCGCGGGCTAATCCATAAGCCGCAACCTTCTGCCGAATCGCCGTCGGCACCCGTGGACTATTGCCGAGGGTCCACAACAGTCCACGGATATATATTTCATGCTCTTTTTCGATGAGGCGACGCTTCGCGTAACCGGCCTCCGGATATTCCCAATTTGCTCCGGGCAGGTCGGTGCCTATGGCGTGCATGTTGTTCCAGTCCACCTTCGAACCCGTGCCAGCCAGCGGTTCAATGAGAGCTGGCAGTCGCTCATCACCCGCCTCAAAGTTGCGCAGCAGCAGTTCATGATCAATCGCCCGATAGCCCTTCGGCTTTTCGAGCGGGATGCGCAGCCGCGGATCCGAGGTCAGGCAGACACGATAGTTGTAGGCCTGAATTTTCCGGTCACCCAATCCGTTGGTCAGATTGTTGATCTGAAATACATAGGGCAGTCGGCCGCTGCGTGGATCGCCAGACTTGATATATGGATCGACATCACGAACGAAATGATCCTTGTCGCCCTGAGTGTAATGGACCCGTGGTTTTGTGTCACCGCGGCGTACACCAGCGAGGTTTTCACCGTACCGGCTCTCAGGTTCACGACCGACAGTGTAACTGACACCGGCAGCGGCCATCAGATCTCCGACATAGGTTGCATCGATGAACATCCGGCCACGATAGGTTCTGCCACTTAGCATAGTGATCGACTCGATACGGCGCCCTCGCATCTTCACGCCTTTGCCGAGAGATCGATTCAATTTCTCATTGAAAACGACTGGCACTCCCGCACTGCCAATCATCTTCTCGAACACCTCTCGGCCGATGTGAGGCTCGAAACTGCGGATGTATTTCGCACCGTACGCGGCCGCGATCCTATCGTAGAATTCCGAGGCCAGCCCACCAAAGGTAGCCCGTTTGCCGAGAAAATCGGTCGCCCCCAGTCCGCTGGCACTCATTCCACCAAGGAAGCCGGTGGGATTGACCAGGATAACTGAGAATCCTTCGCGTTTTGCCGCGATAGCGGCAACAACCGCACCCGACGAGTCGCCATAGATGACCAGATCGTAGACAGCCTGCTCCGGTTTTAACCTTACCGACTGGGCCACCAGGTTGGCCGCGCAGAGACTAACGATCAACTGCAGAGAGATCAATACCGTGCAGACCCGTTTCATGTTTTGCATTTCAAAAGCCCCCTCATCCAGCCAGGACGACCGGAGACCGCCCAGAAAGTTCGACCGTGAGGACTTGCCGGCAGCAATCCAGCCAGTCGGCCCTCACGGTCAAACGAGACAGGCGCTATCCGGAACAGTTCTCAGAACTGTAGCTTCAGGGCAAATTGCATCACACGTGCCCGCCGGGCTGAGGTGAATTCACCAAGCCGTGTATTGATCTGTGCACCAGATGCATCAAAGCGGGCCGCCGTATCATACGCTGAAAATTGCGTATGATTGAACGCATTATACAACTCCCCACGAAACTGCAGATTCAGCTTCTCCAGGAACTGAAAGTTCTTGAAGAATGCAATATCGTGATTGTTGATACCCGGCCCTCGCAACTGGGTTGGAGCTGCCGTGCCCAGGGTTCCCTGTGCCGGAGCACGAAACGCCACCGTATTGAAGTTGCGACTGAAGGTACGGTCGCCTTTGGGTAGAACCGGATCGGCAATGACATCCGGACGTGCCGCGATCGAAGCCGAACCGGTAATATCTATGCCCGAGACGAGTGTGAACGAAACAGCTGTCGGGACCCCACTGACAAAACTGGTAATACCCGACATCTGCCAGCCATGGAGAACATACACCGCAAATGGATTTTTCCAGCGCGTCTGAGGCAGGGTCCAGAGGTAGTTGATCTTCACGACGTGGGTGCGATCGAATGGCGCCAGACCATAATTATAGACACGAATCGGCGCCAGTGTCGTGACACTGTTCCCATCATCACTGTTGTAATTGAGCGCTTTCGACCACGTCCAGGCGCCGCCAAACTGCAGGCTCTTGCTCATCCGCCGATCAACTTTCACCTGCATTGAATGGTAGTTCGATGTCCCGGCAAACTCACGAATGTTGATCGCCGCAAATCCTCTGAGCGGACGGAGAAAATTGGCGGGCAGTGGTACGGTGCCCGCTTGTGAAGTATCCCGATTGGCCGGATTGAAATTGGCACCCAGTGGGACGGCATTGATATCACGCAACCACAACAGATGGCGCCCAAGCGAGCCGACGTACCCCACATCGACAATCGTCTTGAATCCGATATTGCGCTGTACCGAGAGGGAGAAGTTCATCACTGTTGGTACTTTCCCGACTCCATCCAGACCGCTGACTCCCTGTGGCTGGTTGAGACCGGTCGTCGACAGCAGCGTCGGCATCGTCCCGAATTGCACGGTGGGTGTCCTGACCAGTGGAGGTAAGGCCGTAAAGGGGCTGCCCACCGAGCCCTCGCTCTGCCGGTTGTAAAACATTCCAAACCCGCCACGCACCGACGTCTTTCCCTGTCCGGTCAGGTCATAGGCAAACCCGACACGTGGTCCCAGGTGCACCCCGCGACTGGGAATGAACAGACGCGGGAGGTTGTTACTGGTGTTCGGCATGACCATCCCGTTGCCCGGATTGCTGCCCGGTGTCAATGCCCCGATAAAAGCCGCCGGATAAGTGACGTTGGTCACCGGATCAATACCAATGCGCACGTTGTTGACCCGGGTCGGGGTAATCAACTGCGCCGTCTGGGCGGCATTGAAACTACTGAGAAGAAACGCCGAAACTCGATCATCTCTTTCATTCAGCGGTGCAATCAACGCAAATCGCATCCCGTAATCAAAGACCAGCCGCCGATTGACCTTCCAATTGTCCTGCGCAAACCACTCAATATTGCTAACGCGGAAACGATAGAATGGCCGCGACGTCGCTTCACTGTAGGAGTTGAAATAGCCTGCCGCCGCATTGGCAAAGGCGTGTTGCGTATTGAATGGATTGTTGGCATTCTGCCCAAAATCGAAGCTGCCGTTAAACGTCACGATATTGCTGGCATTGCGCCAGATACGATCGATATAGACACCAGCCTTTATCGTATGAGCACCACGCGTAAGAGTAACGTTGTCCGCGATCGTCAGGATCTTGTGCGAACCAAAAAACGGGAATCGTCCCTCGAGATTGATCGTAGCGGCTTGTGATACTCCGCCAAATGTCGCGTTTGGGAGCACGCCCAGTGGATTCGCCGCGGGATTGAGCTGCCCCAGCCGATAGCCGATCCCGGTTCGGCTGACCCGGCTGTTGAACTCATCGGCCGGGTATTTTGATATCTCGGCTCGATTGGAAAATCCAAGCGTGAACTCATTTACCAATGTTGGAGAGAAGATCCGCTGATACCTCCCTGACCAGACCTTGCCATCAGTGATAAAAGTCTGGCGCAGGAACGGAAAATTTGTTGTCCCACCCGCCGGAATATTGTAGTACCCGGCCTGCTTATCAAGATTGCCAGAATGAGTAAAGGCGATATGGTTCTGCGCATTGGGATGAAAGTCGACCTTCACCGTTTCGACCCGCTGCAAGGTATTGTTGGTCGTCTCGTTGATATAATTATAGCGGCGTCCCGTAATCGCCAGATCGGTGAAGTTCGGGAGGGGCATCACCCTCAGCAGGGACAGGCCGTTGGCGTCGAGACGGTTGGCCGGAATAACGTTGTTTTCGAAACAGGCCATCTGACTGGTCGCGTTACACAACCCGGTTTTGAGTGGATCGCGAACGTAGACCTTGGCGCCATTCACATCGGTCGTCTGCGAAAAATCGCCGACCCGCTCGAGCGCCGTGGGAACGGTAATCTGGCGTGCCGCCTGAGGCACTTCGAGTGGCCACCACTCCTGATTGAAGAAGAAAAAGAGCTGATCACGGTTCTTGTTGAAATTGGTGCCTGGGATGACGACTGGTCCACCAATATTGTAGTTCCATACGTTATAACGATACCGTGGCCGTTTCAGATTTGAGCGGTTACTGAAGAAGTTGTTACTGTTGAACTGCTCGTGACGCTTGAAGTACGAACCACCACCGTGAAATTGACGGGTTCCTGATTTGGTGATGATCGTGATATTCGCACCTGACATCCGCCCATACTCTGCCTGGTAGTTCGACAATTGCACTTTGACTTCGGCGACCGCATCCTGACTGACGGTGACCACGGCATTATTGTTATTGCCAAGCGCGTTGAGTGTGATCCCGTCGACCGAGACGCTGTTTGTACTGTTGCGATTCCCCTGGACGTTCAGATTGAAATTGCGTGTCAGCCCCTCCTCTTCCGTCGTTTCAACGACCCCAGGCAAGAGAGCGGCGAGAGATTTCACATTTCGTCCGAGCAGCAAAAGGTTATCGACCTGGTCGCTGGTGATCGTCCCGGAACGCTCGGCACTCGCTGTCTGCACCATTTCTGTCTGTGCCGTTACGGTCACCGTTTCGCCTACCCCACCAACCTCCAGAGTGATCTCACCCACTGAGAGATACTCTGCCGCACTCAACACAATCCCTTGCCGCTCAGAGTTCTTGAATCCCTGTGCCGCCACGATCAGCGTGTACTCCCCTTTCATAACACCGGCAAAAACGAAGTCTCCCTTCTCATTGGTCACTCCTTCACGAATTACTCCCGTCGCACTCTGCGTCAATCTAATGCTGGCATTCGAGATCAATGCTCCACTGACATCCCTCACCGTTCCACTGATCGAACCCGTCACTGTCTGTGCCTGCACAATGACACTGGCGCAGAGCAACAATCCGCCGAGCGGCCACATCCTGATAACTTTCATACGTTGCATAGTTATTACCCCCATTGAGCTTATGCTGCTTGAACCTCGATCTGTCCGGTCGTCATTGCCGACTGGTACTGAGCGAGCGAATCTCTGCTCCCGGCACGACGCTGCCACCACCGGCCCAGTCCGGTCAGGAGACTCCCTTTTCCGCCACTTACAAATTGATGTTTGGTAATGAATACCGCTCCTGTGGCCGGACAAGCGGTCTATTTGCTCCAACTTTTCTATCAAAGCCTGCTCAAAAAACCATACTTCCAACGGATGGTCAAGAGAATTTTATCAATTAGATAAATAAAGTTTCTAAAATAGTAAAAATGACTTTGTGAGGGTTTGATGTCATACTGAGGATCATGATGAGTGGGATAAATGGCGAGAACTCGCCTTACATCAATGTAGTGATGAAAGCGCTGGATGTACTGGATACTTTTCAGCGACAGGAAGATGAGCTGAGTCTGACGGAGATTGCCACGCGCGCGAATCTTTCACCAAGCTATGCGTATCGCTTGTTGCAAACGCTGGAACATAAAGGGTGGGTGCGAAGGCAGCCGGGAACCAAAAAGTATCATCGCATCAACCGGACCCAACGCTACCGGGTTGGATTCGCGATGCAGTGGGGTCGTCTGGAATTTTCCCGTGATGTCTTGCAGGGCCTCGAAGAGGCAGCCAAACGTCACGGTGTACAACTGATCGTCGCCGATAATGAGAACGACGAAGTAGCAGCGCTTGATAATGCGGAACTTTTCGTGCGGCAAGGGGTAGATTTTGTCATCGAGTTTCAGGTGAATGAACGGGTTGCGCCCGTGATTGGCCATAAGTTTGCTGAAGCGCACATCCCCTGCCTGGCGATCGATATCCCGCAACCGGGAGCGGTCTTCTTTGGCGCGGACAACTATCGGGCCGGCCTGCTGGCTGGTCGCGCTCTGGGCCGACACGCACGGGATCACTGGGGAGGCAAAATCGATCAGGTTCTGCTGCTCGAACTTTCGCAAGCTGGTCCACTGCCGCGAGCCCGACTGACTGGTGCTCTACACGGCATTCAGGAGGTGGTTCCCGATCTGCCGGAGAGTAGAGTCAGCTACCATTCTTCAACCGGAACCATCGAAGAGGGTCTGCGCATCGCCCGGACTGTCCTGGCGGGGATTCCCCGCAATTCGTCGGTTCTGATCTCCAGCGTGACCGACCCATCGGCCGTCGGCGTCGCACAGATCTGTCGCGAACTGAACCGTACCAGCCAGAACACGGCCATCGCCGGACAGGCCGCCACGCCCGCCTCGCGTGCGGAGATGCTTAACCCACATACTTGCCTGATTGGCTCAGTTGGTTTTTTCCCTGAAAAATATGGAGAACAGATCATTCCGCTGGTGCTGAAAATCCTTGCCGGTGAAGCCGTCCCGCCTATGGTCCATATCCAGCACGTCTTCCTCAGTGCCGAAAATCTGGCAGAATACTACCCTGCCGGCTGATGCGGTGGAGTCAGGTCGACTCATCTCAGCCAGTAGTCCTTTCAGGCACAATGATCTTTGGGGGTTCCGGTTTTTGTGTGGAGGGGCTGAATCGTTAGAAATACAGGGGCAACTCTACTGTGGGTGCGGGCCTCCGGCCCGCAGCTGGACTTTGGACATTCCGTGCCATAAATGCAGATTTCCTTCAGCGCCCCGTTGGGACACAAGGAATGTTGAAAGTTCAACCAGGGACAAAACTCACGCTTCGTGTCTGGATTTGATTCGTATTTTACGAGACGAAGTGGTCGTTTACCCTGAATTACTCCCGAGTCAGGCAAAAATTACTGAAAAATTGATGCTTGCGACCTCAACAATTTAAACTTTTGTCCAAAGTCCAGGTGCGGGCCTGAAGCCCCGTGCCCCCAGTAAAGCAGCCCCTTTATCTCGATGAGGCCTTAACTTACCCACACAAAAGTTCGAATGTCCGGCGAACTGCCACGATTTTGAACAAAATAACCCCGGCAATTCAGTTGCTGCTGAAGTGTCTCTGATTCGCCGATCACATTGGGAACGCAGAATACTTCACCGTTGACTCAATTGCCAACGCTTTGGCAATCTCACGATGGGTGATCACTGCGAGGAGTTATCTCAGTGGCGTTGTCCCTTTCTCCAGTATCTTCAAATATTCGACATAGCTGAAGAGACGATTTCGCTGCTTGCCGGTCAGCTCCTGCGCAATGCCAAGGCTGGCGAGATTGGTCAGCCCTGAGGTGATCGTCGGCAGCGTCAGACCCAGCGCCGTTGCCGCCGCTTGAATGGAGGTCACCGGTTTAGTCTGCAAATATTCGTGCACAAGAAGCGCCGTTGCCGCCTGTCGATTGAGCGTCTGGATTCGGCGCCGATCGTCCGCAAAAAGCTGCCGGATACCTTTAGCCGTCTGCACCGACTGTTCCGCTGTCTCAAGGACTCCCGTCAGGAAGAATCGTACCCAGGACTCCCAATCACCCTCCAGGCGAACGCGCTGCAGCAGGTCGTAATAGGTGTCACGGTTTTGCTTGAAGAAGAGGCTGAGATAGAGAATCGGCTCGCTCAGGGCGCCCTCGCTGTAAAGCAGCAGTGTGATCAGCAAACGGCCCAATCGCCCATTGCCGTCCAGAAACGGATGGATCGTCTCAAATTGCACGTGAGAGAGTGCGGCTTTAAGCAGCACCGGAGTGCGTACCGGGTTATCATGCAGAAACTTTTCGAGATCCCCCAGACACTCCATCAGCTTCTCGGGTGGGGGAGGAACAAAACGAGCGTTGCCAGGTCGCGTACCACCAATCCAGTTTTGTGATCGTCGGAACTCTCCTGGCAGTTTCGAGCTACCGCGTCCCGTTGAGAGCAGCACCTGATGCACTTCCCGCAGCAGCCGCAGCGAGAGAGGGAGTCCATCATTCAGTCGCTGCAACCCAAAGCGCAACGCGGCCACATAGCTTGAGACCTCCTCTACGACTTCCAGCGGCGTGCCTGGTGCCTCCGCGTTTTCATACAACAGCAGATCGGTGATCGACGATTGAGTCCCCTCGATCTGCGAGGAGAGCACGGCCTCCTTGCGGACAAAGAAGTAGATGAACAGCGATGTATCCGGTAACAGAGTCGCGACTCCGTCCAATCTCCCCAACGCGCGATTGGCCTTCTCCATCAGATCATAGTCTTCCGCCGTCAGGCTGAGAGGGGGTACCGGCGGCAAAGGAGGCGGGATAAATGCCCGACACTCTTCACCCGCGACCGAGCTGCTGACGTACGTTCCTGAACGGTGGTCAGGCATCATTACCCCCTCCATGCTAAACTTTGTTTAGTTATTCAATTGCTTATTAAAATATCAACTATCAATTTTTAGCAAGAGGTGATTGGTGATTGAACCCGGAAAGTGGAATGGAAGCCGTTCGCAGCGCTGTCAGTCTCTCAGACCTCGATTGCCAACGCGTTGGCAATCCGGATGAGATTTGCCTCGCTGCACCACTTTGACGGATGTCGACAGAGAAGCTGCATAACTTGGCGATGGAATACATCAGTGCCAATAGTAGCCATTGTGCATTCGAAAACTTACGTTTCGCCCATTTTGAATTGCGTATCTGAAATAGCCGGAAGTATCCGATGGTATATGTCTTCCGAAAATCCCAGCAGCTCAATGTCAGTGATCACGCAATAGTGAATAAATTTGGACACCGCCGAGAAGGGCCATTATCATCGCCGAAGGCGTTACGACCCGGATGTCCGGGGCTCACCCCCAATCAGGTCGCTTCATTATTTCGTTCCTGTTTTGGAGGAAGTAAAGTCTACATCGATACCTGATGAGTACGTGAGATACCTGCGATATAAACTGTCTCGGCTTGGAAAGTGAAGTTGATGAAACCCGAGGGGGTTGGCACAGTCCGGCGGTGTTCAGATTTACTCAGTTTTACATGATCGCTGACAGTTCGAATCCTCTGATCTTTATTGATTTCAAGCAAGGTGAATTAGTATCTCCGAGAAACAAGGGTTCATTCTCTATCTATCCCATCCAGAGAGAAGGTCGTTACTTTCTAAACTTAGCGGATAAATTCCCGGACAATATCCGGAGTAGAGGTCTGAACCTGGCGTGAATTCGGACTTGCCTTGCAGTACGAGCAGATTAACGGTGAACCTTGTGCCATCTTTTGGTTGGGTGGGGAAGGAAAAAGATCATCTCCCGGACTGAATATCTTTTCTTGAGCGTCTTGAGAGTACTCGTCCGGCGTGGGCCAAGGACAAAGAAGGCGTTGTCGAGAGCGTCGCCAGCGGTGCCGGTGCGGCTGATCACGGCGACGCTGAGAACCGATTCGACCGGGTGACCGGTTCGTGGATCCATAATGTGGCAGTAGCGGCGTCCATTCAGCACGAAAAACTTCTCGGCACTGCCGGAGACGGAGAGGGTCTCGTCACGCAGGTGAATGGACATGGCCGACTTCTCTGAGTCGACGGGATCCTGAAGAGAGATTCTCCAGGCAGCCAGACCGGGGGGATGACCAATGGCGAGGATCGAGCTGCCACCGGCGCTGACGAGGGCCGATTTGATACCCGCGCGGCGGAGCATCGCCCCAGCCCGGTCGACCGCATATCCCTTGCCGATTCCGCCAAGGTCGAGTTCGACTCCGCGGTGAGAAAAGGAGACGGTCAGGGCCTTCCGATCAAGTCTGATCTTCTGATAACCGATGCGGGCGAGAGCCTCGCGCCGCTCGGAATCGATCGGGTATCTCCCTTCGCCACGAAAGAAGCCCCAGGCGCGCATCAATGGACCGACCGTAATATCGAAGGCGCCGGCGGTGGCGCGGCTGAAGGCGAGCGACTCTTCAAGAAGATCGAAGAGTTCCGGATCGATCTTGACGGGGCCCGGCCAAGCCTCGCGATTGACCCGCGAGAGCTCGCTCTCCGGTTTGTAGTGGCTCAAAAGTCGATCGAGCCGATCGACCTCATCGAGAGCCGCCGTGATGCCCTTCTGCAACTGCTCGCGATCATCTCCCCAGGCCTCGATTTCATAGAGGCTTCCCATCGCATAGCGGCTCTCTTCGAGCCTGACTGGTTGCGCAGCAACGGGCAAACTGACCGCCAGAAGGATGACAAATTCTGCCAGCAGAGGCATGATGGTGCGCCTTGAGAACATTTCTCGAAAATTCTGATCTGAACCTTTTGAACCTGCCATTTTGGAGAGGAGTGACGATGAACAAAGTGATGATGACTGCGCTTGTCGGGATTCTGTATGCCCTGCTCTTGACGCCGATCGTGCTGGCCCAGGAGTCGCGGACGATCGAGAGCGTGCGTGCGGCAGGCGATTTCGCCCTGACGGCCGATCCGGAGGCTCCGCAATGGCGCAATGTTCGCGGCGTCTTCACCGAGCGTGACCAGCGGGGTGAACCGGTTCCTGGCCACCGGACCGAGATTCGCTCACGCTGGACGGGACGCAACCTCTACCTGCTCTTCATCTGTCCATACGAAGAGCTTAACCTGATCGCCAAACCCTCGACGAGCACCGAGACCGACAAGCTCTGGGAGTGGGATGTCGCGGAGGCCTTTATCGGAACCGACTTCAGCAATATCAAGCACTATACCGAATTCCAGGTCTCACCACAGGGTGAGTGGGTCGATCTCGACATCGATCGTTCAACCGATCCTCCCAACCACAACGTCGGCTGGAACTCAGGTTACAAGGTAAAGGCTCGGCTCGACCAGTCAAGGAAGATTTGGTACGGCGAGATGAGCATACCCATGGCAAAGATCGACCAGCGCCAGGCCACGGTTGGTAACAGCATGCGGATCAACTTCTATCGCATCCAGGGGCCGGGCGGATCAGGCGGCAGCGGACCGCGGCGTAAACATATCGCCTGGCAACCGACCAACAGCCCGACCTACCATGTTCCCGAATCGTTCGGGACTCTCAAACTGGTCAACTAACCCAACCGATGCTTGCAACGGTGCCGGGTGGCGGAGATTAACCTCCACAACCCGGCACCCGGCAATCTCAATCACTTCTTGTCCCACGGATCACTACTCAACCCGTTGAGATCCCACATCACATTGCCGCCAAGGACGCTCATCTCGCAGGTCAGTCGCTTATCTCCCTGACGGACAAACTTGTCGGAATCGACAAAGCCGAACTTGCCCTGCTCGAGCCGGAAGACGGAGAGATCAGCGGCAGCACCCACCGTCAGGTGGCCATGCTGCTCACGATGAATGTACTTTGCCGGATTCCAGGTCGACTTGAGGATGACCTCCTGCAGCGGCATGTTGAGATTGATCATCTTCGACATGACATTGACGATATCCTTCATGCCGGCGTTCATGCTGCCGGTGTGGAGATCGGTCGAGATCGAGTCGGGGATGAAGCCCTGCTGCATCGAAGGCACTGCGTAGCGCCAGATGAAACTGCCTGCACCATGGCCAACATCGAAGATCACCCCGCGCTTCTTCGCTTCAAAGAGGTAGGGACGAACCTTGCCCTTCTCATCGATCGTCGGATCAAACTTACGCCACATATGGGTATAGATATCGCCAGCGCGCATCTTCTTCAGGTAGAACTCTTCGTGGGGCCGTTCGGGAACAACAATGCCATAGTCGACCATGACTGGAAGATTGGCGATGCGACCGGCCTCGAGGACGCGGTCGACCGCGCTCCAGTCAGGTCCTGAGTAGTGGGCAGTCTTGAAACCAACCACTGTCTGCGAATGCTTTTTGGCAATGGCCGCCGCGGCCTTCGAGTCCATGGAGCTGACATCCTGCTCGTTCTTGCCGTTCATGCCATCACCAACGATGTTGACAAAGGCGTAGACCCGGGTCTTGAAGCGATCGATGACTCGCTGCTTGAAATCCTCGAAGTTACGCCAGCCGGAAGAGCCGGCATCGGCCATGGTCGTGGTACAGGCACGGAAGCTGAAATTGTCGGGATAGACGCTCTGATCACCTGTCAGCGTCTTCAGCCCGGTTCCCGTGTAGAGGTGGACGTGGATGTCGACCAGACCGGGAGTGACGTAGAGACCTTTCGCATCGACCACCTGGGTCGCCAGAGCCGGATCGATAGACTTCTCAACGGCAGCAATCTTTCCATCCTTGACCGCGACGTCGGATGTTGCGTCAATGCCGTTCTTTGGATCGATGACATGACCTCCCCGGATCAGCAGATCATAGCGTGCCTGCGCAAAGATTGGGGTGGAGACGACCAGCGTTAGTAGTGCAAGGAGGAGCACTCGCTTCATAAGGTTCAAATCCTTTCGGTGTTATTTGGGATAGACATAAGTAACTGTCCGTTGACGCACGCGATTATATTCCCGGACAGGCAATCTGGACAGAGCGAGCGGTGATAATCGATCAGATTCCCTGCCCGAACTTTTCACGAATCTGATTGGCCGCACGGCGAGCCCATTCAGCATAGATTGCGGGTCCGGGATGGAAGCCATCCCGGGCCATGAGCTGCGGATCGAGCGAGGATCCAAGATCGATCAGCGAGGTGGCCGGCTCATCCTGAAGATCCTGCTGCAGGAGCTGATTGAAGCGGTTGGCGCGCTGACCGAGATACCAGCGGAGGGGTTGTGGAAGGACTGGAAACCGGCCGATCGGAGGAATGCTCGTCACCAGAAGAAGTCTTACACCGAGGAGCTGATGCGCCGTTTCACGCAGTTCACGTTGAGCGGCAAGCCAGTCCGATTCCCCAACATTGCGGGTGAGATCGTTGATTCCAAGCGAGGTGAGCAGAACATCGAACGGCGGGCCTGATTGGCCGATCCGACGGAGTCGGGAGAGCGACTGACGGGTCGTCGAACCAGTTCGCGCCTCGAGTCGCCATTCGACTTGGTAAGAGTCGCGCAGGCATTCGACCAGCTGACCGGCGAGGGCTTGCTGCTGTGAGTCGGCACCCACTCCGGCAGCGGCCGAGTCGCCAAGAATCAGCAGTCTGATTCTCGTCCCGGTACCGGTGGCACCAGTCCGCTCACCCCGCGGTTCAGGCAATCGCGGGGTGCGGAGCCGCACGTATCTCCCCTGCAGAAACAGGATTGGTCCCAGCACGACTGTCAGCATCGGTTGTATCAATTTTGTCTGCAGCTCCCTGGTCATTTTGTGCGGATCATCGGCCGACTCAGATGATTAAAGATCGAATCGGCACTTGTCAATCGATGTCAGACTTCTGTTTTACGGGTTGTTGCGATACATTCCACGATCAGCAGACCGTAATCATCGCAAAGGAGTGGTAAGAGAATGGCGAAGAGCAGACTGGCAGAAGTCATATCACGTCGTGAGTGGCTGGGCCTGGCAGGAGCTGGTGGGGCAGGCCTGTTGATAAATGGTCAGGCAAGAGGAGAGAGTCCGGAGCTGAGACCTCTCAACCGATTTCCACGTATGCTGCAGGAATACTACGTTACACGCGTCCGTGAGATCGAGCGAGCCGGTCTGGCCCGAAGATCGGCGCTGCGCACGCGTGCCGACGCGCTCGCCTATCGTCGCGATATCCGGCAGCGGGTTCGGGACTGCTTCGGCCCTTTTCCCGAGAAGACGCCACTCAGAGTACAGATCACCGGAACGGTCGATCGTGAGAGCTACCGGATCGAGAAGATTCTCTTCGAGAGCCGTCCAGGGCTGCTCGTGACTGGAAACCTCTATCTTCCAAAAGGGGCGACCGGGCGTCGGCCGGGAGTAATTGCAACCTGTGGCCATTCGGACAACGGAAAGGCGATCGAGACCTATCAGTCATTTACGCAAGGACTGGCCAAGCTGGGCTACGTCGTCTTCATCATCGATCCGATCGGCCAGGGCGAGCGTCTGCAGTACCTGGACGGCAAAGGTGGATCGAGGATCGGCAGTGGCGTTCAGGAGCATCTTCATCTAGGCAACCAGATGCTGCTGACAGGGGAGAACTTCCCCTTCTGGCGCGCGTGGGATGCGATCCGTGCGCTCGACTATCTCGAGACACGTCCGGAGGTCGATCCGCGACGTATCGGCATCACGGGCAATTCTGGCGGAGGGACGGTAACGACCTGGCTCTGCGGACTTGATGATCGCTGGGCCATGGCTGCGCCAGGGTGCTTCATCACCACGCTGCGCCGAAACATCGAGAACGAGCTGCCACAGGACAGCGAGCAGTATCCGCTGCGAGCGCTCGCCAACGGACTCGACCTTGACGACTTCATTGCCGCCATGGCGCCCAAACCGGTCATTATCCTCGCCAAGGAGAAGGACTACTTCGATGTGCGCGGAGCCGAAGAGGCCTATGGTCGATTGAAGCGGCTCTACACGCTGCTCGGAGCGCCAGAGAATATTGCCCTGCATATCGGTCCGACTCCGCACGGCTATTCGAAGGAGAACCGTGAGGCGATGTACCGCTGGTTCCATCTCCACAATGGACGAAAAGAACCGGTCAACGCCGAGCCGGAGATCATTCTGGAGAAGGATGAGACACTGCAGGTCACGCCAGCCGGTCAGGTTGCCGCGCTCGGCTCGCGCAGTGTCTTCTCCTTTACTTCAGAGGCTGCGCAGAGTCTGGCCGGCGCGCGACGTCGCTTGCCGGTATCAGAGCTGCCGGCAGCGATCAGCAGCCTGCTCCGCCTTCCATCACGTCAGTCGAAGCCCGATGCGCGAATCCTGCGGGAGATCAAGCCGCGCCGCTATCCGCGAAAGACCTTCACGACCTATGCCGTCGAGACCGAGCCTGGTATCCAGGCGATCGTCTACCGGCTCAGCGAGACGAGCCACTATTCGCGACCGGAGAAGTCAACCACGCCGACACTGCTCTATGTGTCCCATCTCTCCAGTGACGAAGAGCTCCGCACGGACTCACTTCTTCGCGAAGTGATTGACGCACAACCTCAATCATCCGTCTATGCCTGCGACCTGCGGGGCAGCGGTGAATCGATTCCGAATACGGCCGGTGAAGACCGCTTCGATCTCTCTTATGGCAGTGAGTATCTCTATGCAGGATTCTCCCTGATGCTCGATGAACCACTCCTCGGACGGCGCACCTATGACCTTCTGCGCGTCATCAACTGGCTTGAAGATTACGGCCATCGGCAGATCCACCTCATTGCACGGGGGCGTGGCACTCTGCCGGCGACCTTTGCGGCAGTACTCAGCGGGAGCGTCATCAAGGTCACCCTCAAGGAACCGCTGACCTCGTTCACCGATATTGCGACCACTGAAGATTACAACTGTCCACTCTCGTGCATCATCCCCGGGATTCTGACGAGGTTTGACCTTCCCGACTGTTACCGGGCACTTGAGAACAAGGGGCTGCGGATGATCGACCCCCGACCATCCGTCGGACAATTATTGCAGCGCTCCTGAACGTAAAGTATATTTACAGGCAGTCCGGTATCCTGGACACCATTTTTCCCGGAGGTAATGAATATGGCTTCGCGACCGACACCCGGATTCCGAGCTGGCTTATCGACTGGTCGGCTGGTGCTGATCGTTCTGGTTGGTGCAGCACTCTTCAATCAAGTCTTCCCACAGACAGGCTCCCGGTATGCGGCGGAGATCCGCCGCACCGCTTATGGCATTCCGCACATCACGGCAAAGGATGCCGGCAGTCTGGCCTTCGGTGAAGGATATGCCTTTGCCCAGGACCATCTCTGCTCACTCGCCGATCAGGTCATTCGGGCACGGGGTGATCGGGCACGTTACTTCGGTGCCGGCGAAGGTGATCGACACCTCAACTCCGACCTGACGATGCGGGCGCTCAACCTACACGGACAAGCGCGCGAAATGTACCGAAACATGCCGACGGCGCAGCGTAGTGTGATCGATGGGTACGTTGCCGGCATCAATCGATACCTGAGTGAAGTCGGCTTTGGAGGAGTGAAAGGCTGGTGCCGTGGCCAGGAGTGGCTGCTGCCAATCTCGGCGATCGATCTGCTGGCCTACAATCAGAGTGTGGTCATCACAACGACCAACTTTGCCGACATGATCGGAACTGCCGCCCCCCCGCAGAGTGGGACGGCGCAGGTCGCGCCGCCGGAGTTTCCGGAATCGGACTGGGCAAGTAATGGTTGGGCGCTCGGGAGTGAGCGGACTGAAAGCGGCCGCGGCATGCTCATCGCCAATCCACACTACCCTTGGGTTGGCTCCAATCGCTTCTGGGAGAAGCATCTGACCATTCCCGGTGAGCTGGACGTTTATGGCGTCGGCCTGCTCGGATCGCCCGGGGTCTCGATCGGTTTCAATCGCGCAGTCGCCTGGACCCATACCGTCTCCGCCGGAAAGCGTTTCACCGCCTACACGCTGGATCTTGTCCCGGGTAAGCCGACCGTCTACCTTTATGATGGTCAGGAACGCGCCATGACCAGCCGCGAGGTGACGGTAGCAGTTCGCAAACCGAACGGAGTGACCGAGAATGTGGTTCGCCGGATCTGGTTCAGCCACTATGGCCCGATCCTCAACTTCCCGGGTTTCGGGTGGACGGCCAAGCGGGCGATCACGGTTCGTGATGCCAATGAGAACAATACCAGTGTACAGGCCCAGTGGTTTGCAATGAACCACGCCCGCAGCCTCGAGGAGTTCAAAGAGGCCCACGCCAAATTCAATGCCATGCCGTGGGTCAACACGATCGCCACCAGTGCCGATGGCCGGGCCTGGTATACGGACAGCGCCGCGACGCCATATCTGAAACCGGAAGCCCTTGCTGCCTGGAACAAAAAGCGCGAGAGCGATTTTATGACCAGATCCGCCTGGGAACGTGGGCTGGTCCTGCTCAATGGCAGCGACTCGCTCAATGAATGGATCAGTGATCCCTCAACCCGTCCGGGAGTGATCCCCTTCGCCAGAATTCCGCAGATTGAACGGCGCGACTATGTCTTCAACTCGAACGACAGCTTCTGGCTCGCCAATCCACGCCAGTTACTGACCGGCTTCTCTCCCCTTCAGGGAACCGAGGGAACTCCCCGGTCACTGCGGACGCGGATGAACGTACTCCATCTCGAGGATCGACAGGCTGCGGGGAGTGACGGTCGGTTCAGTCTGACCGAACTGGCAGCCACCGTTCTTAGCAACCAGAGCCTCTCGGCCGATCTGACGCGGAGCGAGCTGGTGCGACGGTGTCAGGCCAGTCCGTCAGTAAAGATTGAGAATGAGACAGTCGACCTGTCAAGAGGCTGTGCTATCCTCGCGGCCTGGAACGGACGTTACGATAACGAGAGTGTCGGTCCGGTCCTCTGGCGTGAGTTCATTACCCAGTACGATCAGAATGACCTGCAGCGAAAGGGAGCATTCTTTGCTCAGCCTTTTGACCCGCAGGACCCGGTCAGAACACCGCACACCCTCGCCCCGGACAATGGACCGGAGCCACAGTCCCTGCTCAAACTGGCCCGGGCAATCCGCACCCTCACGAAAGCAGGCATCGCCATCGATACTCCACTCGGCAAGCTCCAGTTCAGCGCCCGAAACGGTCAGCGAATCCCGATTCACGGTGGCGATGGCGCCTACGATGGAATCGCCAACTTCGTCAACTACGGTCCGAACCGGACCACCCTCGAACCGGCCCCGATTCACGAGAGAGTCGCCGGGAGCCGCTTTTTGACCAAGGATGGTTATCCGGTCAACTATGGGACCAGCTTCATCATGGCCCTCGAGTATACCGACAAAGGCCCCAATGCTCAGGCCTTTCTGACCTACTCGCAATCGGGTGATCCCGAATCACCACACTTCTATGACCAGACCATGCTCTTCTCGTCCAAGAGCTGGCGACCAATCCTCTTCGAAGAGGCGGCCATCAAGGCTGATCGGAACCTCAAGGTGACGCGAGTCACCAGCCGTTAGTCTTGTCGGAACTAATGCACAATGCCGAGGGCACGTCCAGGGACGTGCCCTCTTCTTTTATGAGATGGGATGAACCTCGATCTGGCAGAGCTCTGAGACAAGCCCCTTGAAATCGACCCGTATGCTGTGCGGACCAGGAGGCAGGGATTCGGGGAAACGTGAGGTTACCTTGTAGATTGCTCCGGATGGAAGGTAGGTCACTTCAGCTGGACGGAGTGTCAGATCATCCAGCAGGATGGTCACGTTGTCAGGAGTGGCGGTCTCATCGAGACCAATCGTAAAGATACGGAACCCGGCCCGCTCGCCACTCACGCGCAGGTCGAGTGAACCGTCGGCATCGTTGGCGACGTGAGTGATCTCCGGTGCATCAGGAGGCGCCTCCTGCAAGCTCACGCTGACCGTCACCGACGCCGGCTGATCAAGGTAGCGGACGCGAACATCATACTGGCCCGGTCCGAGGCCTTCTGGTATGCCAACATTGATCTGCGTCAGAGATTCGGTATCGTTCCAGCCCTGGCGGCCCATCTCTGCCGCAAACTCTTCTCCAAGCCAGCCAACATAACAGGGACGCAGATCGTGGTCGCCAAGTTCAACAACTATCGAATTGGCGTCGACAATCCGGTGATCGAGCCCAGAAACGATCAGGGTCAGCCAGGCCAGATGGCCACTGACCGGTACCTCACGTCGCAACGGAGAGTCAGACTGACTGAAGAACTCGACCAGCGGCTGCCCAGTCTGCGCGGAGAGATTTGCGAGCGCCACGGGTGGTTTGTTGAAGATCGCCCAGCAGTACTGGGTCCCCAAGCCACTCAGACTCACCAGCCGCACCCCATTGTTACGCGCTGCCCGCCGCAGATCATTCTCGGTGAGGGTCGTCCCTTCCCAGGTATTCTTCTCTCTCCCGACATAATCGGGATGGCTGACATTGTTGACCTGGAATTTGAACAACCCGCCAGGTCGCAGAACCCGGCAGGCATCCCTGATATTCGACTCGACCACCTCTCGCCACGGTACGTGCTGAAAGACATAGACTGAGAAGATGAGATCATAATGGTCAGCTGGAAGAGCTGCAAAATCTGCTCCGCTCGTCTCAAAGAATGAGAGATTGTTGATGGCCGCCAACCTCTCACCCGCCTGACGGATCATCTCACCAGAGACATCAGTTCCGTGAACCTCACCGAAATACCCGGCCAGATGGCGCGACATCCGACCCAGTCCGCAGCCGATCTCGAGCATCCGCTGCGACTTCAGATCACGCCCCTCACGAGGCCCGGTCAGAAGTGGATCGCCAAGAATGAACTTCTCGACCTCCGGTCGGCCGCTGGCATCAAAATCCTCATCGGTCAGATCAAGTCTGATCGTCGTGATATACCATTTGGCATTGACCCGCGCCCGATCATTCCAATCGTCCTTCATGCGTGACAACTTCGAATCGACCTCTTTGACCGTCTCCTCAGACTCCATCACTCACCTCCGCCGCCACTCTCTCAATCGGTCACCATCAGCGCAACCATTGAAGATTCAGGCCTTGATGTAGATCTCTGCACCCGTCTGCCGGAACTCCTCGGACTTCTCCTGCATGCCGATCTCGAGCGCAGCCTTGTCATCCAGTCCATGCTGCGCGGCAAAATCGCGTACATCCTGAGTGATCTTCATCGAACAGAAATGCGGACCACACATCGAACAGAAATGGGCCGACTTCGCCCCATCCTGCGGCAACGTCTCATCGTGAAACTCCCGGGCCGTCTCCGGATCGAGGGAGAGATTGAACTGATCATCCCAGCGAAACTCGAAGCGCGCCTTCGAGACCGCATTGTCGCGGAGCTGTGCTCCCGGATGTCCCTTCGCCAGATCGGCCGCGTGTGCGGCAATCTTGTAGGCGATCACTCCATCCTTGACATCCTTGCGATCCGGCAGTCCAAGATGCTCCTTCGGGGTGACGTAGCAGAGCATGGCCGTTCCGTACCAGCCAATCATCGCCGCGCCAATTGCCGAGGTTATATGATCGTAACCTGGGGCAATATCGGTCGTCAGCGGTCCGAGAGTATAGAATGGAGCCTCGTGACACATCGTGAGCTGCTTTTCCATATTCTCACGGATCATGTGCATCGGGACGTGACCCGGCCCCTCGATCATCACCTGGCAGTCATACTCCCAGGCGATCTTCGTCAGCTCGCCGAGTGTCTCCAGCTCTGCAAACTGGGCCTCGTCATTCGCGTCTGCCAGCGAACCTGGACGCAGCCCGTCACCGAGCGAGAAACTGACATCATAGGCGGCGAGAATCTCGCAGATCTCCCGGAAATTGGTATAGAGAAAACTCTCCCGATGATGCGCGAGACACCACTTGGCCATGATCGATCCGCCACGCGAGACAATCCCGGTTGTCCGTCGTGCCGTCAGTGGAATGTATGGAAGCCGCACACCGGCGTGGATCGTAAAGTAGTCGACGCCCTGCTCGGCCTGTTCGATCAGCGTGTCGCGATAGATCTCCCAGGTCAGCTCCTCCGCCTTACCACCAACCTTTTCGAGCGCCTGATAGATCGGCACTGTCCCGATCGGAACCGGTGAGTTGCGGATGATCCACTCGCGCGTCGCGTGAATGTTCTTGCCAGTCGAGAGATCCATGACCGTGTCGGCTCCACACTTGGTCGCCCAGCGCATCTTCTCTACCTCCTCTTCGATCGAGGAGGCTACGGCTGAGTTACCAATGTTGGCATTGATCTTCACCAGGAAGTTGCGACCGATCGTCATTGGCTCGGTCTCCGGATGATTGATGTTGGCCGGAATTATCGCCCGTCCCCGTGCCACCTCATCCCGCACAAACTCCGGCGTCACCATTCGCGGCAAAGCTGCGCCAAAGCTCTCTCCTGGATGGGTGAAGAAGACGTCATTCCGTGTCCGGCCCGTCCGGTCAAGCTCGCGGTAATACTCCTCGCGGAAGAGATTCTCTCGCAGCGCAACAAACTCCATCTCCGGAGTGATCTCGCCCTTCCGAGCATAGTGCATCTGCGTCACCCGCCGTCCTTGTTTCGCCCGCAATGGAGCACGCCGCAGACCGGGAAACTCTTCGAGCCGCCCCTTATCTTTGTCGCGCGCGCTCGCCACCTCTGCCGCCGTGCGGTAACCATTGTCAACCGGGCTGATCTGCCGTCCCTCATACTCCTCGACATCACCGCGTCCGATGACCCATTCCCGCCGCTGCGCCGGCAGACCATCCCGCACGTCACCACGATAGGCCGGATCTCCCCAGGGTCCGCTGGTATCATATGTATAGACCGGATCATTGACCTCGATCGATCCATCGACCGTCCGTGTCACGTGCTGACGCACCTCGGTAAATGGAACCCGCAGACTGCCTTCACGCCCCATCTTGTAGACCCGACGCGCCGCCGGTCCGACCTTCTCACCACTCTTGTCCATAGTTTCATTACTCATAGCCAATCTCCTTCGACCCGTTCGAATAAATCCCTGGCCACCCTCTAGCCACCGATGCAGGACATGGTCCGCAGAGGCTGGACAAAATCGATGTCGTTGATATGGTGCCGTTCTTCCTTCTTCTCGACGGCGGCGAGGATAAAATCGACCAATTCACGTCGGGAGGCCCCCGCCCGCAGAAGCTGCTTG
>CAIOZW010000271.1 GCA_903862855.1 uncultured Acidobacteriota bacterium | reverse complement strand
CTGCTCAGTCCGGAGCACCAGGCAGCCATCCTGCTCAACGACCCGCCGACATCGGTGCAAGTCTATCAGATCGCGGAATCCTTGATGAAGCTTGAGCGACTCCTGAAGGAGGTCAGGAATCCCGGATCACGCCGGGACTTCCATCAGGAGATCGAGCGGTTTCTATCGGCTGAACCATCACGTCGGGTCTTCCGGGCCCTCTATCTGGCACGGCGATTCACAAGCCAGCCAGAACTTGCACCGAAGGTGGTCGAGTTGACCGACCTCGTCTTCGAGAAGGCCGATGAGGTGACGGAGGCCGAAGGATCCCTGCCCGATTACCCCAATTTTGACCGTCAGGGGCGTCGTCAGATTCTGCGTGGCCGGGCACTGGATTACCGGGGATGGGCATTCTACCGGATGGGGCAGCAGGTTGAAGCGGAGAGGACTCTGCTTGAAGCGATCAGCGAGTACGGCTCGCTGCCTGAGGTGCGGCGAGCGCTCTGGCATCTCGGCACGGTGAGGGAGACGGCCGGAGCATTGAAGGAAGCGCTCGACCTCTACATTGCGGCCTATGAACCACCGACGTCCAGACCGAAAGACTCCACCGGTGCGACCGGGACCAGGAGCGAGGGAAGTGATCTCCAGCGAACGGTGATCGAGCTGCTCTATCGCAAGGTTCACGGTAGTCTTGACGGCCTGGAGATTCTGCTTCAGCGGAATGTCGAGCTCGCCTCGATCGATCCTCGCCGCGGACTCGGTAATATCTTCGCCCCTGGCCTGACTTCATCTCCTGCCGCCCCTGGTCCTGCTGGCCCTGACAATCCAATACCTGAAAAACCAACCGTCCCGGCGAGCAGAAGATCCGAGCCACAGATCGAGACAATGAGGGAGTCTGCAAAGAGAACGCCAAAGGTTCTCGGGAGTACTGGTATCTCCGCACGGCTGACACTCCCAAACATTGATCCGCTCTTGAACCGACCAGTCACGCTGGGTGAGGTAAAACCCGAGATAGCGACCGCCACGGTGACAAAACCGAGCAGGCGGCCCGAACCGGTCATTCTGCCATCCATTCCGATCAGGATCGTGATTACCGATCCGCTCACTCCATTTTTCAATCAACAGAAATTCTATGCACGTTGGGACTCGTTCCGATTGGTCGAGGTCGACCAATCCGCGCCTGTCCCCCGACAGAACTGAGGTCATCATTTCATGAAGGTTGAGACGGGCGTCATTGCCGCTGCCGGATCGGGAACCCGCATGCTGCCGGTTACGCTTGGTTATCCAAAAGAGCTTCTCCCGATTATCAACAAGCCGGCGATTCAACTGATCATCGACGAATATGTCGATTCGGGCATCAGGCGAATCATCATCGTGACCGGTGAGAATCCGGCACCGCTTCACCGCCAGTATGATCAGGGCGTCCGGCCAGCTCCGGGCAGATACGGCCAGCTTGACCAGTTTGTCGCCAAACTGGAGGGGATTGAGATCATCTTTGAGCCCCAGAGCGGACCATACGGTAACGGGACTCCATTGCTGGTCGCGAGTCGGCATCTGCAGGCGGGTGAGGGATTCATCTATGCCTATGGTGATGACATTCTGCGCACGAGGAGACCATTTGCGGGCCAGCTGATCGATCTGCACCGTGAGACGGGGGCACTGGTGGTTGGAACGCAGCGGGTAGCGTGGGAGGATGTGGTTCGTTATGGCGTGGTCGAATTTCGTGAAGGCAGCGACCGGGTGATGAAGGATGTGATCGAGAAACCGCCGCTCGAAGAGGCCAAGTCGAATCTGATCATGTTCGGAAGGTTCCTGCTCAACGAGGATGTCGTTCAGATCCTGCGAGAGATCCCCCTGGGCAAGTCGAATGAGCTCTGGTTGACCGATGCCGTGCGCGAGTACGTCCGTCGCGGTGGCGAAGTGGTGACGCAACCGGTGGTCGATGGAGAGTGGCTGACGATTGGTGACCCGGTCAACTACCTGCAGACTCTGATCGAGTACGCACTGGATGATAAAGAGATCCGGAAAGCGATCGAACCGCGCATCAGATTGCGTCTTGGCTGAGTCAGGCGGCGTGGGAAGAGCAACCAGTCCCACGCCACAATCTCACTATCCGATCGTCTCGACCCCAAGGTAGGGGACGAGCGCCTTTGGGATCCGGATCTTCCCATCGGCCTGCTGACCATTCTCGAGGATTGCCAGCCAGGTCCGTCCAACGGCGAGGCCTGATCCATTGAGCGTATGGACCATCTCGGTCTTCGTCTTGCCATCACGGCGAAAACGGATCTGCGCCCGCCTTGCCTGAAAAGATTCACAGTTCGAGCAGGAGGAGATCTCACGATAGGTGTTCTGGCTCGGCAGCCAGACCTCGATATCGTATGTCTTGGATGAGGAGAAGCCCATGTCTCCAGTGCAGAGAGTGATGACCCGGTAGGGGAGTTCGAGAAGCTGCAGCACCCGTTCCGCATTACGGGTCAGCTCCTCGAGTGCGTCATAGGAGTCCTCCGGACGGGTGAACTTGACCAGCTCGACCTTGTCAAACTGGTGCTGGCGGATGAGCCCGCGGACATCGCGACCATAGCTGCCGGCTTCCGAGCGGAAGCAGGGAGTATGGGCAGTGTAGCTGATGGTCAGGTCCTTTTCGGCAAGGATCTCATCCCGATGAAGATTGGTCAGCGGGACTTCAGCCGTTGGAATTAGATAGAGTTCCCGTTCGTCACGCAGTTTGAAGAGATCGGCCTCGAATTTTGGCAACTGGCCGGTGCCGAACATCGAGGCGGCGTTGACCATGAAGGGTGGAAGGATCTCGGTGTAGCCGTGCTGAGTGGTGTGAAGATCGAGCATGAAGGCGATGAGTGCACGTTCCATCTTCGCACCGAGACCGGAGAGAACGGCAAAACGCGAGCCGGTCACTTTGGCCGCCCGCTCCTGATCAAGAATGCCGAGACCGGTAGCGAGGTCGATATGGTCTTTTGGCGCAAAGCCCTCTGCGGCAAAGTCTCGGGGGGTTCCCCAGCGGCGCGCCTCGACGTTGGCCGCTTCATCGCTCCCGACCGGTACCGAGTCGTGCGGCAGGTTCGGAATATTGACGAGAATCGCGCGAAATTCGTTCTCGAGCTCTTCGAGCCGGACTTCGATACTCTTGTTCTTCTCGGTCAGCGCCCGTGATTGAGCCTTGAGCCCCTCGGCATCATCCTTGCGACCCTCGCGCATGAGGGCGCCAACCTCCCGGCTGATCCGGTTGGCGGCGGCATTGAGTTCATCACGCTCACGAATCAGGGTACGCCGTTCGATGTCGAGTCTGGTAAAATCCTCGAACGGAGCAGGGTCGAAGTTGCGGTGCGCCATCTTCTCTTTAACCAGATCCAGATTTTCGCGCACAAAATTGACGTCAAGCATGTTGGTCGATCCTCTCAGATATACTAAAAGCAAAGGATAAACTAGAAGGCAAGGAGAGGACAAGAAGAAGAGTAACAGGACCCGCCGGTTCACCTTTCCGACTTTCACGACCGCGACCATGAAAATTGCCATCATTGGAGCAGGACCCGCAGGGGCGCATCTGGCCCATGAGCTGAGCCTACAGGGTGCAGAGGTTGACCTCTATGACGCACGCCCCCCGTGGGAGAAGCCCTGTGGAGGGGGAGTGACCTCAAAGGCGCTCGCCGAATTCCCATTTCTTCTGAAGAATCGATCTCCTCGACAGATGGTCTCGAGCTTGCGACTGATCTCGGCCGCCGGGCGTGATGTCACGGTCAGACCACGAGCCGATTTTGCGATCTACTCACGGCGTGAACTGGGACGGCTCTTGCGTGAGCGGGCAGTCGAGGCAGGAGCAAGACTCCATCTCGACCGGGTCGAGGAGACAGCGCGGATGGCGGGAAAGTGGGTCATCAAAACGGCCAGTGGAGCCGTGAGAGAGGTCGATCTGCTGATTGGAGCGGATGGAGCGAGCAGCGTCATTCGCCGGCGGGTCGGGATCCGCTTTGGCGCGGAGGATTTCGCCTATGGTCTGGGCTGGCACATCCAGGGAACGGCCGGAGAGAGCCGGGTTGATGTGCGATATCTCGACGGTTTGAGTGGCTATCTGTGGCTCTTTCCACGAGCTGACCATCTGTCATACGGGATTGCGAGCGGATACCGTGAGACAACACCGGCCGAGTTGAAGGAGCGTCTGCTGGGCTACATTGAATGGCAGAATCCGCCGGCAGCAGAGCTGATTCGTGCGGGAGATCCACTGACAAAGTTCTATGCGGCAATGATCCCGGCGCTCGGAGAGACGAGCTGGGACCGGCTGCAGGCGAGCAATTCTGCCGCTGGCTGGGCACTGGTCGGTGACGCTGCCGGTTTTGTCGATCCTCTGACGGGCGAGGGTATCTACTATGCGATCAAGTCGGCGACACTGCTGGCAAAGGCCATCGGCGGAAGATTGAGCGACTATGAAGAGATGTGGCGCGAAGGATTTGGCCGTGATCTTCGGCGGGCCGCCGCGTTGTCGGATAGGTTCTACAGCGGAAACTATGCCGGAGCCTCGATGGCCGAGCGGATGGTGCAACTGGCGAAGCGCCATCGCGGAGTCCGGGAGACATTGTGTGATCTGATCTCCGGAGACCAGGGTTACCTTGACCTGAAGAGCCGCCTCATCAATCAGGCTTGGCAGATCTGGTGATGAGGCAAGATCTCTGCAAAGAATCGCAGCAGAACCGACACACTTTCATCCTACTTTAGTCTCTTCGGCAATTAAGAGTTCGTGAAGGAGATGGAAGATGCGTTTGAATGGTTGGCGGGCAATTATCTGGCTGGTTCTCGTATCGCTGAGTGCTGGAGTGGCAATGGCTCAGGATACGACGGGAGTAGGGTCGATCACGGGAACAGTGATCGGGACCGATGGGCGACCTGGGGCCGGGGTGAAGGTCTGTCTGGTCGAGCCGGTTCGCTGCGCGACGTCCGGGGAGAGTGGCGAGTTTCGGATCAACGATCTGCGCACCGGCTCCTACAGGCTGGAAGTGATCATTGCCGGACAGCCGACTCTGCGCAGTGAAGATATCGAGGTTCGTGCCGGCTTGGAGAGTCGAATCGAGATTGCGCTGCCAAAGATCGACGCGATACAGCAATCGGTCACGGTCAGTATTCCATCCTTCATTGCCCCGGAGGAGGTGAAGAGCTCCGGATATCTGGTTCAGCCGAATGAGATCCTCAAAGCGGCCGGGGCCCTGCAGGATGTTTCGCGTTATGTGCAGACACTGCCGGGAGTCGTGATCGGCTCAAACGACTTCCGGAATGACATCATCGTGCGTGGTGGAAGCCCGCTCGAGAACCTCTTCATCGTCGACAATATCGAGATTCCGAACATCAACAGTTTCGCCAATTTTGCGTCAGCCGGGGGAAGCGTAAGCATGCTCGACCCGATGCTGATCAGAGATGTCACCTTTCTGACGGGTGGATACCCGGCACCCTTTATCAATCGAACCTCGAGTGTGCTGCAGATTGCGCAGCGTGAGGGAGACCGTGACCGGATCGCCGGCCAGGCGACCGTCGGTTTTGCCGGAGCGGGAGGGGTGATCGAAGGGCCGCTGAAGGGTGGAAAGGGATCTTGGATCGCCTCGGCGCGGCGCAGCTTCATCGACCTCTTCACCAAGGACGTCGGGATTGGTGGAACCCCGGTCAACTATTCATTCAATGGCAAGGTGGTCTATGACCTGACGCCCCGCGACCGAATCTGGGGTGTAAGTATCAGCGGCATCGACCGGATCCGGCTGGGAGCAGCCGAGGGTCTCAAACCGGAAGAGGAGTTGAGCACGCTCGACATTCGCTACAAGGGTTGGCGCACTGCCAACGGGCTCAACTGGCAGCGGATCTTCGGTGATCGCGGAGTTGGACTTCTGGGCGTCACCCATTCGGAGGCGAGTGTCAGTGCCCGGGTTCGTGATCTGGTTCGGGCCGGTCTGCCACCGATCGGGACACCAATCGACCAGCAGATCGCCAACGGTCAGCTCGTCTATCGGGACGATTCGCGCGAGGGTGAGAGTACGATCAAGTACGATCTGACGCTCTACCTGCCCGTGCTCAGCAAAGTGCAGGCAGGAGGCAGCGCCAAGATCTTCCGGATCAATTATAATTCTGCCTCACCGTTTGGTGATGACACACCATACTCGATCACTCCCGGAGTCAACCCGTTCTCGCTGCGGCGGGAGTTTGTCAGCTCACAGACAGGAGCCTACTTTCAGGCAACCCAGGACCTGACCAAACGGCTCAACGTAACGTGGGGTGGAAGGTACGATGGATACCAGTATCTCGACCGGGCGCGTTTCAGTCCACGGGCAGGGCTGAGCTATCGTCTGACCGACAGTCTCTCGTGGCGAGCCAGTTTCGGTACATATTATCAGCAGCCATTCTTCATCTTTCTCTCGGCCTTTCCCGAGAATCGCGGGCTGCTCCCATTTCGGGCGGATCATTTTGTCACCGGGTTATCTTATGTCGCCAGTGACTCGCTGCGGTTTACGGTCGAGGCTTATCGCAAGAACTACCGAGACTATCCAACAGCGACGCAGTTCCCTTCCCTTTCACTGGCGAGCGTCGGCGACACCTTTGCAACCCGGGACATCCTTTTTCCGCTGACGAGTGCCGGCCGTGGCCGGGCAGAGGGGATCGAGTTCTTTGCTGAGAAGAAGTTCACGACCCGCTGGTTCGGACAGACCAATGTGGCGATCTCGAAGACACGAGTCGCCGGACTTGACGGAGTGATGAGACCGGGAACCTACGATTATCCATTCGTCTTCAACCTGGTCGGTGGCTATCGGCTGACCTCGAAATGGGAGTTTTCGACCCGCTACGTCCACCTCGCCGGGCGTCCTTTCACGCCCTTCAACGTCGCCGCATCGCAGGCGCAGCGGCGCGGCATCTTCGATCTCAACCGGGTCAATGGTGAGCGCTCACCCGACTATGTGCGACTCGACCTGCGGGCCGACTACAGCTTTCGGTTCCGCGAACAGAATGTGCTGCTCTTCATTGGCGTCCAGAAT
>CAIOZW010000270.1 GCA_903862855.1 uncultured Acidobacteriota bacterium | reverse complement strand
GGAACGCAATCCTCCACCGGAGGGATATCGTATCGGCATCTGGCTGGCAGTCGCCAGTATGTCGATTCTCTTCATCTCGCTCAATGTCCTCTATTTTTACAACCAGGCGGGACGCAAGCCGATCGTCATGCCCGGAGTTCTTTGGGTCAGTACCGGCCTGATTCTGATCAGCAGCCTGACCGTCGAGATGGCCCGTCGGGCCCTCCGCCGTCGACGGGAGGAGCTCTTCCGCCGGCTCATGCTGGCTACCCTTCTGCTTGGTCTCGCCTTCCTCGTCGCGCAGTTGCTGGCCTGGCAATCGTTGCAAGATGCCGGATTCTACGTCAATCGAAACTTTCGCAGTGGCTACGCCTACATCTTTACCGCTCTGCACGGGCTCCACCTGATTGGAGGTCTGTGGGGATTGATCTATGTGCTGACTCGCCGCACCGCAGACTGGACTCTGCTTCGGCGGAGGGTCTCGGTCGATGTGACCGTCTTCTACTGGCACTTTCTTGATGGGCTCTGGCTCTATCTCTGGCTGCTCATCTTCGTCTGGAAATGAGGGGTATATGTCTACTTCCGATCTGCCTTCACTGAACGCCGTCCTCAATTCAACCAGTGCAATTCTGCTCATAACTGGCTGGTTTCTGATCAGAAACAGAAAGATCACCCTGCATCGAATCTGCATGGTCAGTGCGTTTCTGACCTCGACCCTCTTTCTGATCTCCTATCTCTATTATCATTACCATCACGGGTCGACGAGGTTTCAGGGGACGGGGATTCTGCGGACAATCTACTTGTCGATTCTTGGCACCCACACGGTTCTCGCCGTGGTCATTCTGCCATTGATAATGCTGACCTTTGCCCGGGCATTGCGCAACGATCTCACCGGCCACCGCCGGATAGCCCGCTGGACCCTTCCTTTATGGCTCTATGTTTCGGTGACGGGTGTCGTAGTCTATCTGATGCTCTATCAGCTCTGAGCCGGGTTTGATCGAGCCGGAGAGTTCACACGCGGATCTTCCTGGCAATCTCGCCCTTCACCAGGGCAATAAACTCATCGATATTGTCTTGCCTATACCCGGCAGTGCTGATCGGAGGAAGGATCTCGATGGAGACGCGGCCGGGAAAGACCAGTGCGCCAATCTTGGGCATGACAAGGCGTGTGTCATTGACGGCAATGGGAACGACTGGTACGCCGGCCTCGAGGGCCATAAAGAAGACGCCCTTCTTAAACTCCTTGAGCTGTCCGTCGGCGCTTCGAGTTCCTTCCGGGAAGGCCATGAGACTGTGGCCCTGGAGCAGCTTCTCTGCGCCGCGCCGGGTGCTCTCGATGGCCCGTTCGCGGTTCTTCCGGTCGATCGACACGATATGGGCGACAGAGAATCCCTGTTTGAAGAAGGGAATCTTCTCGAGCTCCTTCTTGGCAATCCCGCCAATATTGTGGTGGAGCCAGCCAAAGAGGATGGCCGGATCGAGATTGCTCTGGTGGTTGGCAACAAAGAGATAGGTCTGGTGCGGATCGGCGTTCTCGAGACCGGTGACAGTGAGGCGGGCTCCGGTGGCAATGACAAAGATCTTTACGGCCCGCTTGGCAACCGGGTAGACAAAGTCTTCGTATCCGGTCAGCTTGCGAACAAGCAGGCTGGTGAAGATGATCGGAATCCCGATGATGAGCATCAGTACCGCACCAACGAGAATGGTCAGGATGTAGTGCAGACGGCCCAGCAGGCGGCGGAGCGGCGAATAGGGCGGGGCCAGGTTGTCAGATGACTGTTTCATCAGGGATCGTCACGCCTTTCGGGATCACAATAATACCTTCGCGAATGAAGTAGTTGGGGCCGTCGTGATATTCAAGACCGGCCTCATTGAGGATTTTGCAGTTTGAGCCGATACGCACATTCTTGTCGATGATCGCCTTACGGATGATGGTGTTGGAGCCGACACCGACCAGTGGCCGTCCGGATGCTTGTTCCTTATCCAGATCGTTGAGGCTCTGGTAGAAGTCGGCGCCCATCATGAGCGTCTTCTCGATGCGGGTCCCTTCACCAATCCTCGACCGGATGCCGATGACGCTGTCGATGATCGAGACTTTGTTGAGGATACATCCCTCAGAGATGAGAGATTTTTCGATGTGACAGTCGAGAAACTTGCTGCTTGGCAGGAAGCGCCGCCTGGTATAGATCGGCATTTCCGTATTGAAGAGGTTGAACTTCGGCAAGTTGTTGGCAAGGTCGAGGTTGGCGTGGAAGAATGAACTGATGGTTCCGATGTCCTCCCAGTACTTATCGAAGAGATGGGCTTGGACCTTGTACTTGTCGATGGCCGCCGGAATGACCTCGCCTCCAAAATCGGTATACTTTTCGTCGGCGAGCAGGGCGCGAAGAGCCGAGATCTTGAAGAAATAGACGCCCATCGAGGCGAGGTAGCAGCGTGACTGCGCCTCGGCCGGGTTGAGGCCAAGTTGCGCCGTGTCGACCCACATCTCCGCGAGTTGATCGACGGGAGGTTTTTCCCGAAACTCGACGATTCGGCCATCATCATTGGTCTTGAGCAGGCCAAAGCTCGAGGCGCGTGACTGGTCGGTCGGAATGACCGAAATAGTCACGTCGGCGTTTGTCTCCAGATGGCGTTTATAGAATTCCTGATAGTTCATTTGGTAGAGATGGTCGCCGGAGAGGATCAGCACATGATCGGGATCGAAATCGTTGATATGCATCATGATCTGCCGCACGGCATCGGCGGTTCCCTGGAACCAGTTCTTGTTGCCGGGAGTCTGTTCGGCGGCGAGAATCTCGACAAAGCCACTGGAGAATCCACTGAAACGGTAAGTCTGGGAGATGTGACGATTGAGCGAGGCGGAGTTGAACTGGGTCAGAACGTAGATGCAGGAGATGTCTGAGTTGATGCAGTTGGAGACGGTGATGTCGATCAGACGGTACTTCCCGCCAAGCGGAACAGCCGGTTTGGAGCGTTCCTGAGTGAGTGGGAAGAGGCGTGAACCCTGACCGCCTCCGAGGATCAAAGCTAAGACTTGTCTTTTCATAAACACACCCCTGCTTGGCACGTGACATTTAGTGGGATACTCTTTGATGCAGGATGAGGATAAGTCCGGGCAATGCCTTTTTCAAGAGAATGGAAGCAGGAGATGTTGACGCTCAGTTCAGAATTGGTTGATGCCTTGCGTGATCGGCGACCGGTTGTGGCGCTCGAATCGACGGTTATCGCCCACGGTCTGCCGGCGCCGGAGAATCTGGCGACGGCGATCGCCTGTGAGGAGGCGGTGCGTGAGAGCGGGTCGTTGCCGGCAACGATGGCGATCATCGACGGCCGCCCGACGATCGGGCTTGGTGGAGTGCAACTGCAGGAGCTGGCAAAGCGGGAAGACGTGGCCAAGGTCAATCCCGCCAACATGAGTGAAGTGATCAGTCGTCGAGGCTGGGGGGCGACGACGGTCGCGGCGAGTCTCCATCTTGCGGCGCAGGCCGGGATCAGAACATTTGCAACGGGAGGGATCGGCGGGGTTCATCGTGGGGCCGAGACCACTTTCGATATCTCGGCCGATCTGCTCGCCCTCGCCCGCTACAAGGTTGTCACGGTCTGTGCCGGGGCGAAGGCCATTCTCGATCTTCCGCGGACGCGTGAGGTTCTCGAGACGCTTGGAGTTCCGGTCATCGGATACGGGACTGATGAGCTGCCGGCCTTCTATTCAAGAACAAGCGGTCTGCCGGTCGATCGCCGTGCTGACAATCCGGCGGAGGTGGTCGAGATTGCGCGGGCGCACTGGGAGATCGGACTATCGACCGGCCTCCTCGTCGTCGTTCCCGTCCCGGTCGAGGATGAGATTCCGGCAGATGAGATCGCGGTAGTGATCGAAGAGGCACTGGTTGCCGGAGCCGAGCTCTCGGGAAAAGCGGTCACCCCGTTCCTGCTTCAGCGCATAGCCCGGCAGTCGGCCGGGCGCTCGCTTCGGGCAAATATCTCATTGTTAAGGAACAATGCACGGGTAGCGGGGGAGATCGCCGCGGCCGGACTCTGAGGAGTATTGCTGCTGATGTTGAAGATCCTCGCCATAGCCATCAATACCTGCCGTGAGTCTCTCCGCGAGCGAGGGATGCTGGTCGTCGTGGTCTATCTGATTCTGTTGCCGGTCATCGGCCTTGCCGGTGGATATATTGCTGTCGGGCAGGAGCGGAAGATCGTGATCGATCTCGGGCTGGCACTCATGACACTGTTTGGGATAATCCTCGGCATCTTCTGGGGGGCAGGTCTGGTGCGGGTCGAGATCGACCGGCGCCTCCTCAATTTTCTACTTGCGCGTCCTCTCCAGCGCTGGCAACTGATCATCGGCAAATTCATCGGACTGGCGCTGACGCAACTGATCTCCGTCGCGCTCATGGCAAGCATCCTGGTCCTCACCCTGCTGGTGCTACCTGCCGCGAGTTCCGGCGAAGGACCTCGAGCTTTGCTGACGGGACTGGGCCTCTCGCTCTTTCCGGTTCTGTTGATGGTCTACCTTGAGCTGCTGATCGTCACCGCGCTGGCGCTTCTCTTTGCCGCCTTCACCAGCCAGGTCTTAGCGATGGTCCTTACCCTGCTCCTGACCCTGATTGGAAGATCCGCGCCGGAGCTGCTCTGGCTGGCGGAGACGGCGCCGAGTCAGCCATTGCGCCTCTTCTTCCGTGCAATCTGGTACCTTATCCCGAATCTGGCCGGCCTCAACCATCTGGTCGAGGCGGGCTATGGGGTGGCCATTCCGATCAGACTGCTGGGTGGGCAAATGCTCTATGGTCTCCTGACGCTGGTGGTGATTCTGATGCTGACGATCATCATCTTTGAGCGGAGGCAGGTCTGATGGATCTGGCCGTGCAGAAAAGGCAACTGACCGCCGGTTTCCTGTTGGCAGCGGCGCTGGCGGGAAGCGTGGCCCTCCGCTCATCGCTGGACCTGCCGCCGCGCGATCCCCGCCGTGAGGCAGCGACCGCGATCTCCTTGACCGTTCCGGTCAGTTTCGGATTTGAGGCTCTACTTGCCGACTGGTACTGGATTCGAACGCTGCATTATGTCGGCAGCCGGGTCATAGAACTTGGGGAGTTCGATCTGCAGCAGATGCCTGAGCTGCGGGGGCTCCTTCAGCAGACCGTGACGCGCGATCCGCAGCATCTCGCGGCCTGGCGTTTTGGAGGTTTCTTTCTGGGTCAGGCCGACCCCGAAGAGGGGCTCGACTTCATTCGTAAGGGGATACGCGAGAATCCAGGGGAGTGGCGTCTGGTGGCGGATCAGGCCTTTATCTGCTGGCAGGCTGGCCGTTATCGTGAGGCGGCCAGGGACTGGCAACTGGCCGCCGGTTTGCCCGGCGCACCGGAGTGGCTTCAACCAATGGCTGCCATAGTCCTGGTGCAGGGGGGAGAGATCGAAACAGCCCGGACGATCTTCCGGCATCTGATCGAGACGAGCAGCGATCCCTTCATCCGTGAGGTCGGCCGGATTCAGATTGAACGGCTTGAAGCGCTGCCCTACCCCCCGGAGAGCAGGCAAAAGGAGTGGCGTCGATGACGATGATCGAGATCGATAACCTGACTCACGACTACGTGACAGGAATCCTTCAACGTCGTCGCTGGCGGGCGCTCGACGGAGTCAGCCTGTCGGTGCAACGTGGGGAGGTCCTTGGTCTCCTCGGACCGAATGGAGCCGGCAAGACGACCCTCTTCAAAGCCCTCCTGGGGTTGATTCGTCCGACGGCCGGCAGGTTGTGCGTCGAGGGGCTCGATGCCCGTCGGATTGAGTGGAAGGGTCGACTCGGTTATCTGCCCGAACAGCCATCATTTTATGAACATCTGACGGCTCACGAGCTGCTTCTCTACAGCGGTCTCCTGAGTGGACTCGACCGGACCGAAGCTGCGAAACGGGCGACCCATCTTCTTGACGAGGTCAATCTGGGGGGGGCGGCCAGATGGCCTCTTCGCAAGTTCTCCAAAGGAATGCAGCAGCGGATTGGACTGGCCCAGGCTCTGATCAGCAATCCAACGATCCTCCTTCTCGACGAGCCGATGTCCGGTCTTGATCCGCTCGGGCGCAAATTGGTTCGCGAGACGATTAGGGCGAGGCGAAAGGCCGGCGCGACAATCATCTTCTCATCCCACAACCTGGCCGATGTCGAGGTACTGGCCGATCGGGTCGTTCTGTTGGCGGAGGGTCGAATGGTCGACTCCGGCACGGTGGCCAGTCTGATCCATCCATGGCAAGCCGGACTGGAAGTGGTGGTGGCTGGAATCGCTGCCCCACAGCTCGAATCCCTCCGCAATTTGGCGACCCGGATCGAGGCGACTGGCGATGGCGCCTCCATCTACCTCCGTGATGATCAACGATTGACAGAGCTGATCACGATTCTCCACGCAGTCGGCGGCCACCTCATCTCGGTCAACCCGCTCAAATCATCTCTCGAGGACTGGTTTCTGGAGAGAGTTCAGGCTGGCGATCCCCCGGAGTTTGCCGACTGATCATCTTTCTTGATCAACCATGCGGATCCTGTGGGAAACTTCTTACCCCATTCTGAAAATCAGATCTGCCCATTGACGAACCCGGAAACGAAATATGGTCAGCCCCCCACCCCGACTTTCCTCGACTGCGGTCTCTCGTTCATAATGGCAGTTTATTCATGGTAATCCTGTGAATGGCCCGGTCGGTCTTTCCAGGGTTCAAATTTGGGACAAATGACCTTTATGTACATCTTCTCGAAGAGACTACAGTGGTGGGCAGGGCTCTTCATCCTTGTGGTGATCCCCCTGCCGGGCTTGGCTCAGAGTGGCTCTGAACAGGAGCGCCTCATCGACGCGCTTCAGGCCAAGTACAATCGACTCAATTCACTTGCCGCGAGTTTTGTTCAGATACACACGGCCCCGGGTGATCGTTCGCGGCGGGAGAGCGGGCAGCTTCTGCTTAAGAAACCCGGGAGAATGCGCTGGGATTATGACGGGGCCGAGAAGAGACTCTACCTCTCAGACGGGAAATCGGTCTTCGAGTACGCTCCTGCAGATGGATTTGCGACGAAGATGTCTCTCCGGGACTCGGCTGATTGGCGGGCGCCTTTTGCCTTTCTCCTTGGCCGCGGAGATCTGCGCAAAGACTTTCGGCGGATCGAGCTCGATGTCGAATCACCAAGCCAGGCTGGTAACCGGGTTCTGCGTCTCACGCCAAAGCAGGAGCAGGAGTTTCGTGTTCTTCTCGTCGAGGTCAACCCGGGATCACTGCAACTGGTCAGGCTCTCTTTTGTCGACCGGCAGGGGGCAAGGTCAGACTTCCTCTTCTCTGCGGTGCGCGAGAATGTTCCCGCCGCCGAGGCCCGCTTTACCTTGCCTGCCGGGATCGAGATCCGGAAGGAATGACCAGTCAACCATAATAGATGAAGATCAGACCCCATATTTTCTGCGATTTTGATGGCACCATTACCGAGAAGGATACACTTGTCTTTCTCTCGACCAGACTTGGTGCCGGGCCGGAATTTGTCCGCGGGATTGGTGAAGATCTGCGCCTTGGCCGGATGACGCTCCGTGAGGCGATCGATACCGAGATGCGGACGATCCGGCTCGGTTTTGACGAAGCTGCGGCGATTCTGCAACGTGAGATCACGCTCGACTCCGGTTTCAACACCCTGGTCGAGTGGAGTGAGAGGATCGGGATTCCTTTTACGATCATCAGTGCCGGATTTCACGAACTGATAAGACTCTTTGTCCCCGCCGAGAAATATCCGTGGGTCAATGTCCTTGCCAACCATGTCGAGGCCGATCCGGTGCGTGGATGGCAGTGCCACTTCCGCGATGATGGTCCATTTGGTCACGATAAACAGACCAGTCTGCGCGAGGCGCGGAATCGCGGAGAATATCTGATCTTCATTGGAGATGGATTCTCCGATCGCCAGGCGGCCGAGATGGCTGATGAGGTCTATGCCAAACATTCCCTCGCCGTCTACTGTCGTGAGCAGGGAATAGAGTTTCATGAATATCAGAATCTGGCAGAAGTGCAGAGAAGAATAGAGGAGTCCCGATGACCGTCGAACTTGTCCCAAGTCGTGAATCAGAGTACCAGGCGCTTGAAGAGCGGCGTGCCGAGCTGCAGGTTCTCGAGGCTGAGATTGCCCTTCGTGAACCAGAACTGATCGGACTGCGGGCCGAGCTGCTGCAGTTTGAACGGGTCTATCTCAGTATCATCGGGTCGCGATACGATGATCTGGCAGCGATCGAAAAGGAGATCGCCCGGCTGCAGGGGCTCGATCTCGGGGATGAATCGGAGGGAGCGGGCGACTCGATGGCCGACGACGCAGTTGGCTGCGGTCAGAATCGCTTCCACACGGACCGGCTCAAGAAGCTCTATCGCGAAGTTGCCCGCAAGTTTCATCCCGATCTCGTCCAGTGTGAGAATGAGAGGCATCATCGTCATCAGTTGATGGTCGAGGCCAACCACGCCTACGAGGCAGGGGCCGAGGATCGACTCACCGAACTGCTCGAAGCGGGCGCGACTCTCGACTCGATCGGCGACACGGCCATGTCGGCTGAGATGATCCTTCTCCTGCGCCGGATCTCCGAGGCCAAGGGCACTCTTGCCACTCTCCAGCTCGATACGGAGCAGATTCTTGGCAGTGAACTCTGCCGCTTGATGCGCCGGGTCGCTTCTGCCGGAGCCCTCGGTGAGAATATTCTCAATGACCTCGTTTCGCAGGTCGATCGGCAGATTCGCAAGGCTACCAATCGGCTCGAGCATCTTCGCGAACTTGTCGCGATCACCAGCTGAGGTGTCACAGGCTACACCAAGCTCGTGATCGGGCCAATCCTCACCCCTGCCCATTCTGCCCGGCCTGGGCAGAGTCAGTCACCCTTGGAACAGGTACCGCCACCGTCACTCTACGGCTCCGCTGCTCTTTCGTGTCGACAGCCCCAGTCTCGTCTATTCCTTGGTTCAGTATTCCAGGCTGTCTTGTCAGGACTCATCACGCAAATTCTCGACTTAACGTCACTCTGGAAGCGGAGTAGTTCGCGAACGGTATGCAGAGAGCGGATCCGAGGCAATCTCATCATCCTGCCAGATCTCTAAATGGATTCGTGTGAGCTCGCTCTGTCAGGAGCCTTCTTGGTGTTCTCTCGCGAAGGCGCAAAGACGCAGAGAAATCGATCGACCTCAGCCACTCTTCCACGGTTAAAAGATGTGGCCATCCTGCAACGGCTGTAATTTGAACAATCTTCTCAACACACAATGCGATTGCCCCGAGCGGATCGGCTTTTTTCTCCTCTGGAAAATTGTTGCTTCGCCCCGCTGCAGGACGGAAGGTGTTATAATTCCGCTTCTGGAAGAGAGAGATATGGAATCAGAACAGGCTCTGCACAGGAACAGGTTTCACGCGATCGGTCGAGTCATTTCGATGTCGATCATTGTCCTGACGATTGTCGTGATCGTGGTCGCATTCGTGCGTTCGAGACGCCAGACACGGCCACCCGGGCCGATTCGTTCGGCGACGTCGATGAAGGCCAACGTGGTCTCGATCGTCGAAGGTTACAAGACCGTTCGAACCGAGAATGGCCGTGAGACACTGCGACTCAAGGCGGCCCGTGATATTGCCTATTCCGATGGTCACCACGAGCTCGAGGAGGTCGATCTGACCGCTTACGGTTCAACCCTGATCGGTCAGCCTCCCAAGACGACCCGGATCGTTGCACGTCGAGGCAGTTACCTCCAGGCAGAGGGCATCGCCACCTTCACGGGGGAGGTGACCGTGACCAGCAGCGATGGGCTGGTCGTCGAGACCGAGTCGCTGAGATATGAACAGTTGACTCGGATCGCTGCAACCGAAGTGGCTGTCCGCTTTCGCCAGGGAGAGGTGCAGGGCGGGGCACTTGGAGCGCGACTCTCAGCGGCCACCCGTCACCTCGAGCTTCTGCGTGATGTACAGGTTGTCAGTCGTCACGGTGACCCGCGGACCGCTCTCAACAGCGCGGCTTTGCCGCTCGAGATTCGCAGCCAATCGGCTACTTATGATGAATCGAGTGGGCAGTTACAGTTCAACGGACCCGCGACCGTCAACCAGTCGGAGTGGCCGGGAGAGAACCCGGAATCACGGAAGATCGTCCGCACCGCGCGGGCCGAGAAGATTCTCGGTCAGCTTGATCCGCAGACACGTCGACTGACCAGGATCGATCTGCGGGGTGATTCGCGGCTCACCTCCGGGGGTAGTTCCGAGGTTCAGGCCAGCGAGATCGATTTTCTGCTGGATGCGAACGAGCAGTTGCGTGCGACAAACGCGCGCGGTAACGTGCGGGCCTCATCGATCGATGCGGCCGGATTGCCGCGCCTGATCGAGGCTCCGCGAGTCGATGTCATCTACCGGATCGTTGGTAAGCGGAGCCTCGCCCGTGAGCTCACCTCGCAGGGGCGCACCATTACCCGCTTTGAGTCCAGGGAGGGTTCCGGCAGCACGGCCAGCCTCTCGGAACGCGTGGTCGAGGCCGATTCGATCCAGGCCCTCTATCAGGATGACGGGGAGAGCTTTTCGCAGATCACCGCCCGTGGCAGCGCTCTCCTGACGATCACTCCGGTCACTGTCACTCAGACTGCCGAACGGAAACGGCTGCGCGCGGAGCAGTTTATGCTCTTCTTTGCGGAGAAGGGCAACCGGATGCGCAATTTTCAGGCGGAGGGGCAGGTCGCAGGAGAGTTCGAACCGCTCTCACCCGGCAGTCGCCGTTCGAAAAAGACCCTCAGCGGCCGTAAGCTCAATGCCGATTTCAATCAACAGACCCAGGATCTTGCCGAAGCCGTCGTTGAAGGGAGCGTTCGTTTCACCGAGGCCGATCGAACGGCCACGGCCAACCGGGCGACCTGGACTGGAGCAAACCAGCTCGTGACACTTCGCGGTCG
>CAIOZW010000269.1 GCA_903862855.1 uncultured Acidobacteriota bacterium | reverse complement strand
GGGAGCCTCTTTTGTTGTCGATTCACCAGGTTGACTTGATGACTCCACCATCGACCTGCAGTGAGACCCCGGTAATATAGCTTGCACGCTCAGAGGCCAGGAAGGCGACGACCTCTCCGATCTCTTTCGGTTCACCCAGACGGCGCAGCGGTATCTCTGCCGCCGCCTGATTGAAGTACTGGTCATAACTGAGACCACTTTCGTGGACACGCCTTTCCGCCAGAGCGTACTGTCGATCGGTCAGAATATGACCGGTGAGAATGGCGTTGACCGTAATCCGATCAGGTCCAAACTGATTGGCCATGGTTTTGGTGAGCCCGGAAAGCCCACTGCGGATGGTACTTGAGATGGTCAATTCGTCGATTGGCTGCTTGGCCACCAGTGAAGTAAGATGGACGATTCGGCCCCACCTCCTTGACTGCATGCCAGGAAGTACAAGGCGGGAGAGAGTGACCACATTGAGCAGTGTCGATTGGACGCCGATTCTCCACTCATCATCCTCCAGTTCCATAAACTTCTTCACGGGTGGGCCCCCGGTATTGGTAACGAGGATGTCGACCTGACCCAGGGCGTCGACTGTCTCCTCGTACCAGTTTCGCAAGTCTTCCGGGCTAGAGACGTCGGCACGCGTGGCGTGTGCAGGTCCAATGTCGAGCAGTTCATCTTTCACCCGCTCAAGCTCGTCAGAGTGACGGGCGCAGATCGAGACCCGACATCCTTCACGAGCCAGCGCAAGGGCACAAGCTTTCCCAAGCCCCTTGCTTGAAGCGGCAACCATGGCCACACGGTCTTCTATCTGGAGATCCATGACGTGAATATACAGTCGAAGCGGGAGCATTGTCCAATGTGAACTGAACGCCAATGTGAGGTGAAAGAATGAAAGGCTCGACGAGGAGCATCCAGAACAGACCAACGATCCAGATTGAGACATGTTTGTAAATAGGATATCTTCACTATAATGTTCATTCAATCGATCGGGCAGTAACCATTGAATATCCTGAACTAGAATCCTTCTCAGAGGCAACAGGTTACCAGGGCAAACGATCTCCGTTATCGTGTATTTACGCAAGTCGAGTCTTGACTCGGAGAGCGATGCAGTAGAGAGGAAAAAAGATGAAATTAGCGATCAGGGGAGGTAGTCCGATCCGGACTCGACCATTTACCGCCTGGCCCATCTATGATGGTCGGGAAGCGGCAGGGCTCCAGTCAGTGCTGGAGAGCCGAAACTGGGGTGGCTATCCCTGCCCTAACGATCTGGCTCGAGAGCTTGGTCGTCAGTTTGCCGCCCACCACGGAGCCAGCTATGGAGTGGCGGTGACCAATGGCACCGTGTCGCTCGAGCTGGTGCTGCAGGCTGCTGACATCGGCTATGGAGATGAAGTGATCGTTCCAGCCTACACCTGGGAAGGAACAGCAGCCGCAGTTCTCTTCTCTGGGGCGACACCAGTCTTTGTCGATGTCGATCCCTCCAGCTATTGCCTCGACGCTAGACTTATTGAAGAGGCGATTACCCCACGAACCCGGGCGATCATACCTGTCCATCTTGGTTTCCGGTTTGCCGACATGGACGCGATAATGGAGATTGCGGACCGTCATAACCTTTTTGTCCTTGAAGATTGTGCACACGCACACGGTGGGCGGTGGCGTGAAAAGGGTGCCGGATCGATTGGCCACGCTGGAAGTTTCTCATTTCAGACAAGCAAACTGATGACAGCCGGTGAAGGTGGAATGGTCACGACCAATGACATCGAACTGGCGGACCAGGTCATCCGACTTGCCAATTGTGGGCGCCCACCGCGGCGTGAGACCAGCGGACAACCCGCACTTGGTCACAATTACCGGATGACGGAATTTCAGGCCTCCATACTGCTTGCACAACTTGAGAGGCTTGAGGAACAGACACTTCTCAGGGAAACTCTGGCGACATCATTTGAACGATCTCTGAATGGGGTAACAGGCATATCGCTCCTGCCAAGAGATCCGCGCATCACGCGTCAGGCAAGTTACCACTATGTCTTCAAGTATCACCCTGAATCGCTTGGTGGAATCGATCGTGATACCTTTGTTGCAGCATTGAAGGCCGAGGGGATTCCCTGCGATGGTCGGTTTTATGAAGCTGTCTACCGATCGAGTCTCTTTGAATTTGCTGCCGAGAAGTTTCCCGCCTGGGCTGCTGGTCGTCACGACTTCTCATGTCCGGTTGCCGAACGAGCCGGATATGAAGAGTCCGTCTGGCTTCCTCATCAGATATTTCTTGGTACTGAAACTGATGTTGCTGATCTTGCCGCGGCAATAATCAAAGTTCTTGAAAATATCGAAGAGCTATCAGGTTACGAGGACGAGCGAATTCGTACCCAGCGCATGTCGCGGGCCCAGCGGGCGCTGCTCGAGGCCAAGCCACCATACTAGATTGGTTCGATTTTTGATCAGCACTGATGGTGATCGGAAAAACACAGAGGAGATGTGATGAGTCGACTTGGAATTGGATTCATCGGAAGCGGGTTTATGACCCGCTTCCATATTAAATCATTCATTGCTGTTCGTGATGCCGATATTCGGGGAGTCTGGAGTCCCAATCGGACCAATGCCGACGAAGCTGCCTCGCTGGCCAGATCGATTGGTGTTGGTGACTGTCAGTCCTATGCGACAATTGAGGAGATGGTCGCAGATCCGGATATCAACGCTATCTGGCTCTGCGGACCCAACCACAAAAGGATTGAGAATCTCGAGGCAATAGTCAGTACCATCCGCTCTGGCAAGGGATCATTGATTGGAGTGGCGATCGAGAAGCCACTGGCTCGTAATGCCGCTGAGGCGAAGAGAGTCATTGAACTTCTCGAAGAGTCCGGGCTCCTCCACGGATACCTTGAGGATCAGATCTTCGAACCAGCGGTAACCCGCGGCCGTGAAATCCTGTGGCAGCGAGCTGCGGCACTGACTGGCCGTCCCTACATCGCTCGCTGCGCCGAGGAGCATAGTGGTCCGCATGGCTCGTGGTTCTGGCAGGGCGATCTTGGTGGAGGCGGTGTTCTGAACGATATGATGTGCCACTCGATTGAACTAGCCCGGTATCTCCTGACCGACCCAGCAAAGCCACGCCAGAGTGTTCGCCCGGTCAAGGTTTCAGCTACGATAGGGTGCCTCAAATACTCTCGTCCCGAGTATGCCGCGATACTTAAAGAGACCATGGGATCAGAGGTGGACTATCTGAAACGTCCATCTGAGGATTTTGCAAGGGCAACGATTACTTACGAGGATGATGCAGGACTCCCACTGATTGCCGAGGTAACGACCTCGTGGAGCTATGTCGGTCCTGGATTGCGTCTGAGCGCAGAGCTGCTCGGCCCCGAGTATTCACTGATGCTCAATTCTCTTAATACCAGTCTGAACCTCTTCTTCAGTCGCCGCGTCAGTGGCCCTGCCGGCGAGGATCTCGTAGAGAAACAGAATGCCGAGCAGGGTCTGATGCCCGTTGTCGCCAGTGAGACGACTGAATATGGGTATGAGGCTGAAAATCGCTATTTCGTAAGGGCCTTTCTCGACGGACGGATGCCTGAAGTAAATGGGTATGATGGTCTCGAAGTGACCCAGCTTCTGATGACCGCCTATCAGAGCGCTGAGGAGGAACGAACCGTCACCTTTGACCCGGAGGCGATACTCAACTTCATCCCGGCAGTTGCCCGTGGGACTTGGCGTCCCTGAGGTCTTGGACCATTTCAGTCTGTCTGATAAATCTGACCTGGCGGTTAATTCAAGTGATTCAAGAGCCGCATTGGGTCAATGGATTTTATGGGATACCCGATTTACTCTTCGCCAACTGGAATACTCACTCGAAGCAGCCGGTTTGTCGACTCTTTATGGTGGTAACTACTATTTATATTCAAAGTTTGAGATTCCCCTTAGCAGGGGGTCTTAATCATTCTCGAGCTTTCCGACCAATTGAAGATGGAGGGTAAGATGAATTTGGTTCAATCATCGAGTGTGAGTTACGCCTTGAACCTGAATTCGACCTGCCTCTCAGAATTGTTGAGAAGCAGGAGGTGGGCGTCGATCCTCATCCTGATCATGCTCACCCCGAGTATCATTTTTACAACAGCCGCAACTGCGCAGGAACCTGCCATAGTTCAGCCTGGAGCTCCTGGTAGATCGACGCGGAGGTTGCCACGTTCGACCCGCGCCAGACTTGCACCTCTGACGGTGGCCGACGTAAGTTTTATGCAGGGGATGATCGTTCATCATCAACAGGCTGTTGAGATGACGGCACTGATCGAGACTCGAACGGCCAATAGTGATGTTCGCTCACTCGGTGCACGAATCAGCCATTCGCAGGCAGATGAGATAGCATTAATGAAAAGATGGCTGGTCTCTCGTGGTTATCCAGTCACCGCAGCGTCAGGAGACATGCATGCCCATCATCACGGAATGGGACATTCGGATCAGTCGATCATGCCTGGAATGCTGACAAAGATGCAGATGGAGGAGCTGACGAAGGCGGACGGGGCAGCGTTTGATCGACTCTTCCTCACCGGCATGATCCAGCATCATGGTGGAGCCCTCGATATGGTAAGGGATCTGTTTGCCGTCGCAGGAGCGGGACAGGATGCTGAGATCTTCAACTTTGCAACAGATGTCGACAGCAGTCAGCGCGCAGAGATCAGAATTATGCAGCGAATGCTCGAAAAACCAACAACAGGGGGAAAATAATGTCCAACATCGCTCTCAGGATCGGCCAGACAATATCACTGACACTACTTCTGGGAATACTGACGGTTGGGGGTGTCGCACAGACAGCTGGTGAATCGAAGACAGCAGCCGGGTCGGCCCCGCCTCTTCCACCAGGTATGACGGGCGCGGACGGGAAAGATCCGCGAGCCAATCTCAAGCCTGGTCTTTATGATGCAGGTGAAGCCGCCAGCGGTCTGCGCCATTTGATGCTGCTGAGGAAACCTGGTGCATTCCAACTCGATGCCAGTGATGCTGAAAGTGCTAAGGTCAAGAACACTCTGGGTGCGATTGGAATTGCCAACGCCTCGAATATGCCGGCCTCCGCCCGGTTGGTCATGGCCCAGCTCGCATTTGCCAACTCTGACCTGGCGTTCCAGGGCAAGTATCTTTTCCAGGGTAACTTTTATGGAGTGAATATCTTCGACATCTCGAATCCAAACAGAGCGAAACTGGTCACCTCGATGGTCTGTCCGGGAGGTCAGGGAGATGTGTCTGTTCACAAGAACCTGATGTTCATGTCCGTCGAGATGCCGAATGGCCGTCTCGACTGTGGAGTTCAGGGATTTCCTCCGCCACCGCCGGGAGCAACTGCCGATGGGCGTCCTCTTCCCCCCTCCCCGAGCAAAGAACGATTCCGTGGTGTGCGAATCTTTGACATTTCCGACATTACCCGCCCACGACAGGTGGCGGCAGTTCAGACCTGTCGCGGCTCACACACCCACACGTTGGTCGTCGATCCAAAAGACAGAAAGAATGTCTACATCTATGTCTCAGGAACCTCTTTTGTTCGCCAGAGTGAAGAGCTGGCAGGGTGTTCAGCCGAAACGCCAGAGAAAGACCCAAACACTTCCCTCTTCCGGATCGAGGTGATCAGGGTCCCATTGACGGCGCCAGAGACGGCCAAAGTGGTCTCTAGTCCGAGGGTCTTCATGGATCCGCGCACTGGCGTGATCAACTCCCTCACCAATGGGGGATCGCACGACTCTGCGCGCCCTGCAGCAACCGACCAGTGTCACGATATTACAGTCTATTCAGAGATCGGACTGGCGGCAGGAGCCTGCTCAGGCAATGGCATCCTGCTCGACATCACCGAGCCGGCAAATCCCAAACGCGTCGATGCGGTGAATGACCCAAACTACTCCTACTGGCATTCGGCCTCATTTTCAAATGACGGTTCGCGAGTAGTCTTCACCGACGAGTGGGGAGGAGGAACCGGGGCGAGGTGTCGCCTCACCGATCCCAACGTCTGGGGAGCGAATGCAATCTTCAACCTGCGAGACAAGAAGCTCGACTTTGCCAGCTACTACAAGATGCCGGCCGCTCAGACAGCCTCCGAGAACTGTGTCGCTCACAATGGCTCGCTCATCCCGGTCCCAGGTCGTGACATCAAGGTACAGGCCTGGTACCAGGGGGGAATCTCGATTATGGATTTTACCGATCCGAGCCGACCAATCGAGATTGCTTATTTTGATCGTGGGCCGATCGATGCGCAAAACCTGGTCCTTGGTGGGGCATGGTCGACCTACTGGTACAATGGGTATATCTACTCCTCGGAGATCGCACGAGGACTCGACATACTCGAGCTGTTGCCAAGCCAGTTTCTGACTCAGAACGAGATCGATGCTGCACGGAGCATCAGGGTCGCAGAGTTCAATGTCCAGAACCAGCAGCGGCTCGTCTGGCCGGCACGATTGGTCGTTGCCAAAGCGTACCTGGACCAGCTGGAGAGATCAAAAGCGCTTGAGGCTGCCCAGCTCGAGGAGTTACGCAGCGCAATCAGCATTGCCGAGAGCTCTCGGTTGACCAGAGGATTGTCTCGACTGCGGGGCCTCGGCCAGACGCTCCGGGAGCGAGCCCTCAAGGCAACCAGTCCGATCGATGGCAAAAGGATGAATGCGATTGCGGAGATTCTCCAGCAACCTGTCAAGTAACAGCCATCAGGCACAGGAGCTATGAGTTACGCATACCGGCTCATCCTGTAAAAATTGATAATGAATCTCTACGGGGTCGGATCGTCGACCCCGTTTTTTCTTATCTCCACTCTGGTGATATCTTGATAATTGTATGGTGCGTGATATTTTATTGAGAAGATTCTATCCGGCAACCTGTCAACGACGACGGAGTAACAATGGTCCGATTGATACCTTCACTACTGTTTATCTCCATAACAAACTTATTGATCCTGCTCTGCACCGCACTTGGCGCTGAGGTCGACAGATCAGCCGAGATGACGGCGCGTCAATGGACGATAACACTTGAAGAGCCGACAGGAATCTACCGGCGCGACGACGAGATTGTCTCGATCGTCAAGGATTTTGCAGCTGGTGAGGCCAAAGTGGGCCAACTGGTCATCCTCACACCAGATGGACGTGAACTGACACCGCAGGTGGCCGGTCTGAGCAGACACGAAGATGGGTCAATCAAGCAGGTAGAGCTGCTCTTCCCAGCCTCGATCATTCCTGGTGAACGCCCCGTCTATCGCCTCATCTCCCGATCGCCACGTCGATTGCCGATCGATGTCGTCACCGAACCGACACTTCGCGGAAGAGCGATAGGAGTCGGGCGCTATGAGATCTCGACCAGTCTCTATGCTGTAATCATCAATCTCGGTCTTGAAAATACCGAGCCTGGTATCATCTCCGCCTGGCATAAGCGGACAGGTGAAGGGCGAATGCTCAACCTGATCGACACATCGCCAGATGTTGTCGAAACACTCGAGTTTGGTGTCAGGAATGCCGGTCTCGGGACGTTTATCTCCTCGACTGGACAGGAGAATGGTGTCACCGGAAATAGTCGGATCGAGAAGGTTGAAATTATTGAACCTGGCCCGTACCGGTTGCGAATCAGAATGACCCGTGGTGGTGAGCGGCTGGAGAGCTGGGAGTTTACGGCGGTCGCTGGAAGCCCTGTACTGACGTGGCGGACAAGCCTGGGCAAGATTGCTCCCCGTGACAGGTATGGGTTCTTCTTCTCGTCCATCTCGGCATCCCCGTATGAACCGTTCAACCGGGTCTTTGATGGCGAAGAGACCAGATTCCCTGATGGTTGGGAGACCGACAATCCACCTGATCGAACGGTTGCTCCACAGAACCTGGTCAACCTTCCGGGAGGCCATTTCCTCTACTACAACAGACAGGAGGACTATGGCGCACTTGGAATATTCGAACTGGATCAGTCACTTGAGTGGCGAGGTATCGGTGGACGACAGTTTTATTCCACCAAAGAATTCAAGCAACTCAAGGATGGAATGTCTGGAAGCGAGATTGCCATCTCATTTCCGCGTTGGAAAGGAACCGTCACGATTGTCGAAGCACGCGGAGAGTATCGTCGATATGCACAGCCAATCCTGGCCGTAATCAAACCTGTCAAAGCGCCGCTGGAGGAGATCTCAGAGTCCCCACTCCCCCATACCCCGATCAGCGAGACGGTAAAGATTGAGCGAATCGATCCGCGTCAACTGACAACCTCAGTACCTGAATCCGCCTCAAGAGTGAGAGTCGAACTGAGTGGCAGGTGGAGGGCAACCTGGGCCGAGAAGTCAGCAGGTGAGAAGCAAGGCTATCATCTTGCAAGCTTCGACGATCGCTCGTGGCGAGAGGTCAATGTGCCTGGATCAGCCCATATTCAGTTTCTTGAACCAGCCAAGGTTCATACTCGCGATGCGGAGTGGATCAGCACCAAGGAGTGGTGGTACCGCCGCCTGCTTGAAAATCCGGTTACACGCGCGGGAGAGAGGGTCTGGCTTCAGTTTGAGGCAACGGACTATTATGCCGATGTCTATCTGAACGATGAGCCGATTGGACGACACGAGGGCTACATTGACCCTTGGTCGATTGAAGTCACCGGGAAGCTGCGGAGTGATCGCCCAAACACCCTCGCGGTGCGTGTCTGGACACCGGTCAGCTATTACTGGCGTCATCGTCCCTACACCATCAAAGGGTCATACGGAGCAGTCGACCAGAAACCTGACCGGATTACACCAACTGGCATCACTCGACCAGCCAGATTGACGGTTACCGGACCAGCAACGATCGACGAACTCGCCATCGATACGAGACTGAATCGAGATGGTAGCGCCGATGTCTATGTCGACCTGACTATCGAATCGTCCCAATCCACTGAACTGGATGTGGAGATGCAGTTACGTCCACACAACTTTACCGGGAGAGAAGCTCTTCAGCTCAGATCAGCTTTGAAAGTCGATTCAGGACTGACGAAGAGGCAGTATCGACTGCACCTCGACAAGCCCGAACTATGGTGGACCTGGGATCATGGCAAACCAAATCTCTATCTTCTTCAGGTCTCTCTCGGTCTTGAGGGAGACCTCTCCGATTCGCGAAGACTCAAGGTAGGTGTGCGGGAGATCGAGCACGTCGACTGGAAGTTCTACCTCAACGGCAGAAGATTCTTTATTCGAGGAACCAACTCTTACTATAACCTCTTCCTCTCCGAGGTCGGACGAAAAGATTACGAGAGAGATCTTGAGCTGATGCGCCGGATGAACATAAACATGATCCGGCTCCATTGCCATTTCAGCAACCCGGACTTTTATGATCTGACCGATGAACTTGGAATCCTCATCTTTCAGGACTATCTCGAGGCCTGGTATCCGGAGGATCGAGCGTTCTCGATGAAGGCGGCTGAACTCTATGATCCACTGATCAGGTATGTTCGCAACCATCCCTCGCTCGCCATCTGGGCAACAAGTGACGAAGAGTCCCTGGAGAACTATCGCGATCTAACCAAGCACCTCGAACCACGCCTCTTTCTGCACGATCCGCAACGACGTCCGGTCGTGCGATCGACTGGCAGATATGGAGACGCCCACGTGTATGAGGGCTGGTATGGAGGTTCGATCTGGGAATATACAAAGGTTCGCGAGAAATTTATCTCTGAGCTTGGGGCGACGGCGCTGCCCAACTACGAAAGCCTGATCAGATTTCTCCCGAATCACTGGCCGATCAAGGATCACGCAGAGGACTGGGTCTTCCATAAGCTCCAGATCTTTGAGGCGATGCGGGCGTGGGGAAGTCCGGAGGGCAAGAGACTGGCTGAGTACATTCCGCAGACTCAGGAGTATGTGGCCAGACTCTTTCAGCTGGCGATCGAGCGAATGAGAAGGCTCAAGTACAATCCATCTGGCGGGATTCTCCATTTTCATGCCATCGATCTCTGGCCATCGGTGACCATGGCCGCGCTGGACTACTATCGTCAGCCGACCAAATCCTACCATACAGTGCAACGTTCATTTCAGATGGTTCTGCCATCCTTCGCCTACGATAGAGCAATATGGAAAGCAGGTGAACAGATCAATACCGAGTTGTGGCTGATCAACGATCGCTGGGAAGATATCCCGCAGGCGCGAGTGAGCTGGCGAGTCGTCAACGAGTCGGGTCAAACTATCAACGGAGAATCAGATCTGCCACCGGTCACCCTTCCTATCGACTCCTCCTTCAAGTGGAGGGATGTTCTTTTCAGAATCACCACGCCAGGTCGTTATTCCTTATGGGCGACCATCAGGGACGGATCAGGCAAGATGATAGCCGAGAATAATTACGAGTTTGAGGTCAGATAAGGAGTATTACACGGTTATGAAATCACTTATCAGGCAGGTCATCACACAGTCACTAATCCTCGCTCTGCTGCTTATCGCTCTGGTGACAGTCGATTTCACCGGTAGGGATGAGGAGCGGCATGACGCAACCGAAGAAGAGTCAGGGGGTGGCGCAAAACTTGATGATTGGCTCTACCAGCAACGAGCCTATCCGCTGGAGTCCATTCCTGTTGCCGCAGGTGAGAAGATGCTTGAGCAGTTGAGTAAACTCGAGCTACAGTCAGCGGAGATGATGCAAAAGGTTGGTAATGGGACGCCACTGCCTGTCTGGGTACCGATTGGTCCGGAACCGATCCAATATGGCCAGACCTTCGGATCACCCCGAAATAATGTGTCCGGGCGGATTTCCGCTCTGGCATTGGATCCTCGATATGATGGGGTGAGCAATCGGACCATCTACCTCGGTAGCGCACAGGGTGGGCTCTGGAAGTCAGATGACAATGGAGAGAACTGGCGGCCTCTGACCGACGATCAGAAGACCCAGGCGGTCGGGGCCATAGCGATCGACCCAAAAGCACCTGAAACAGTCTATGTCGGCCTAGGTGAGGGCAGTCGTTGTGCGCTCTGCTATTACGGGAGCGGTCTGCTCAAATCTACTGATGGAGGGCGTAACTGGAGATTGATCACCGGGCCCAATGCACCGACAGCTCCCAACCTTCCGGTATTCAACAACGCGGCTTTCACCAAGATTGTCATCGATCCTGTCAATACCTCGACCATTTATGCGACAACGACATACGGCAACACCGCTCACGCATCGTCAATCGGGCAGCAGTTGTCGATCAGCCAGGTCGGACTTTGGAAATCCATTGATGGTGGTGAAAACTGGACCAACCTCGATCCTGGAGCTACCAATGGTCTCTTTTCTGCGCACGATGTCGCTGTCGATCCCCTCAATCCGAACATTGTCTATGCCGGTATGAGAACGATCGGTATCTATCGTTCCTTGTCGAAAGGTTCATCAGGAAGCTGGCAACTCTTGACGAAAGGGTTACCCGATGTTGGAAACAATTCTTCAGGAACAGGATCAACATCACCATATCGGCGCGTAGCGCTCTCCATCGGCCCCCCAGTCGCCCCATCAACGGCAAGCACAATCTATGCTGCCTTTGCTGCGGCCAATGATGAGCTTCTCGGTATTTATCGCTCGGTTGATAATGGAGAAAATTGGACGATCGTCAATTCACCTCAGCGCCCCGGGCAGGCAAACTACAATCTGGACATCGGCGTCGATCCACGCAATGGAAATACGGTCTATTACGGGACATCGGCCAATGGCTCATTCAGCGGAGGAACCCTCTGGAGAACCTCGGATGGTGGACAGTCGTGGAGGGATATCAGTGTCGGTCAGACGGGTGGAGGACTTCATGCCGACACTCATCGAATTGCGATCAGCCGTCAGAACCCGGCGCTGCTGTTGACTGGAAATGATGGCGGAGTATGGCGGACAGAGAATGCCCGTGCTGACAGTATTAACTGGCGACAACTCAATGACAGCCTCAATCTGACCCAGTTTGTCTCACTTGCGGTGCACCCAACCAACCCCGCCCGGATCTACGGAGGTACACAGGACAATGGTACCAATATGTACCAGGGATCACTGATGTGGGATCACGTCGCCGATGGTGACGGGGGATACGTGCTGGTCGATCAATCAGATCCACGGATCGTCTATCACACCTACTACAACATCAATAACGCACAGGATCGTCCGCAGATCGGTCCACGCATCTCAACCAGCAGCGGCGCTTTTGGAACCTGGTTACCAAGAGGCTGCTTCAATTGTACCTCAGCGAATATCGGTAACTTCAATCCGGCCGACCGCGTCGCCTTCTACGCCCCAATGGCGCAGAACACTGGGTTCACTGGAACAAGTGGAAATGTGATCTATTTTGGTACCTACAGACTCTATCGTACACCCAATCGTGGTCTGACCTGGACAGGTCTGGGAACGAGCGCTGATGGGTTTGGCACCGATCTGACAAAGGGAAGTGGAGTAATCACGGCTATAGCCGCCAATCCACTGCTTGATCAGAGTGTCAGCCCCCCGGGTGAGACAGTCTGGGTCGGAACGAGTGATGGACTGATACAGGTCAGTACCAATGCGGGGAGCGGTTCGACTGCAACATTTACTAATGTGACGAAAACGCCGCTCCCCAATCGCTTCGTTTCAGAGATTGCTGTCGATCCTGGTAATACTCAACGGGCAGTGGTCGTCTATTCCGGGTTTGAATCCAATACGCCAGGGACACCGGGCCACGTCTTTCTGACGACGAATTTAGGAGCGACCTGGATCAACATCAGTGGCAACCTGCCTGATGTCCCAGTCACCTCTGTCGCGCTCAACCCTGCCACCCCAAACCAGATCTTCATCGGTACTGATCTGGGAGTATTCCAGACCATTGATGGAGGCCAGACCTGGGAGCGACCTGGCCAGGGAATGCCAATGTTGGCGACATTTGCCGTACGCTATCAGGCAGCAACCAGGACTCTCTTTGCCGCCACGCACGGTCGGGGTATATATCGTCTTACCAATCCTCTGGCGGCAGCCAGCGTCTCGGCCGCCTCCTTTAGTACAACCATACCACTCTCACCCGAATCGATTGCCAGTATCTTCGGCGAGGATCTGGCAACGGTCACCGAGATCGCCAGCACAACTCCACTCCCAACCAGGCTCGGCGGGACGCGAGTCACCGTTCGTGATGCGCAGGGAGTAACAAGGTACGCCCCGCTCTTCTTTGTCTCTCCGCGACAGATCAATTATCAGGTTCCCGATGGAACCTCAAATGGAACAGCCACGGTAATTGTAACGACCGGAGCTGGTGTTGCCTCAACTTCGACTGTTTCAGTTGAGCAGAATGGCCCCGGAATCTTCTCTGCGAACTCGAATGGTAGTGGTGTCGCGGCCGCCTATGTTGTGCGTGATGGATTGAATAATTCTCCGGATATCATTCAGATCAGCACTTATGACAATGTGCAGAAGAGGTTCGTGACCGTTCCAATAGAAATCGGGACCAGTTCTTCCTCTCTCTATCTTATCCTGTTTGGCACCGGAATTCGCCGCACCACCAATCTGGCCAGTGTCAGGGCCACTGTTGGAGGATTGAACTGTGATGTTCTCTATGCAGGAATTCAGCAGTCCTTCATTGGTGTTGACCAGATCAATCTGCGACTTCCCTCTTCGATCAGTACACTCGCCGGGCGTGGTGAGGTTCCAATTCAGATCACTGTCGACGGGCTGGCTGCCAATCCTGTCACGATAAGTGTAAAATAGAAATTCCTCTGTTAACGAGCAGGAGTGATATTCAGGAAAGTAATCATGGCAAAAATAGATCGTCGGGACTCTGTCCCCGTTGAAGTTGGCGGAATAATGATTGGCGGCTGCCAGTCCGTAGTCGTCCAATCGATGACCAATACCGATACGGCAGACGCCGTCCAGACAGCAGCGCAGATCATTCAGCTAGCCCGGGCAGGCTCAGAGCTGGTGCGAATCACGGTCAATAACCGTGAAGCGGCGAGGGCCGTGCCTGAAATTTTTGCGCGCGTCAGAGATGCCGGGTACAACACGCCAATCATCGGTGATTTTCACTACAATGGTCACCTTCTTCTGAGCGAATTTCCGGCATGTGCCAAGGCTCTGGCAAAGTACCGGATCAATCCCGGCAACGTCGGTGCAGGAAAGCATCACGATGAAAACTTCAAACGCATGATCGATGTTGCAATCGAAAACCACAAGCCGGTGCGTATTGGAGTCAACTGGGGGTCGCTTGATCAGGCAATGCTCGCCCGGCTCATGGATGAGAATGCTCGGCTAGCAAGGCCCCTGGACGGTCAGGAGGTCATGAAAGAGGCGATCGTGCGCAGCGCCATCGAGTCGGCCGAGCTTGCCGAGAGTTATGGACTGCCCCGCAACCGGATCATCCTCAGTGCTAAATGCTCGAATGTCCAGGACCTGGTCGATGTCTATCGTGAGCTGGGGCGGCGTGGCAACTATGCACTGCACCTTGGTCTGACTGAAGCCGGCATGGGTGCAAAAGGAATCGTTGCCAGCGCCGCCGCTCTTTCAATCCTGCTTCAGGAGGGGATCGGCGACACGATCAGGGTCTCGCTTACCCCCGCTCCCAATGGGGATCGTTCGGAAGAGGTGATCGTTGCGCAACAGATCCTGCAGTCGATGGGCATCCGCAGTTTTGTACCGCAGGTAACTGCTTGCCCGGGCTGCGGCCGAACCACCAGCACTCTCTTCCAGGAGATGGCTGATGATATTGGCCGTTACCTGCGGGAGCAGATGCCGATCTGGCGAGAATCGTATTCCGGTGTTGAGGAGATGAAGGTCGCTGTCATGGGCTGTGTCGTCAATGGCCCCGGGGAGTCGAAACATGCCAACATCGGGATCAGCCTGCCTGGTACAGGTGAAGAGCCTCGCGCACCTGTCTTTGTTGATGGAAAATTGAGAACTACGCTCAAAGGCCCCCAGATCGTTCCCGATTTCATCAGCATTCTGAACCAGTATGTAGAATCGAGTTACGGCAGGAAAGCTGACTGATCAGCCTGCCCCTATCGGACGAATGTGGAGCTATCTATCTCTCGCCCTGGTTGGATCTCCGGCCAAGCTGGTGCTTCTCTCCCCAATCAGGTGATGCCAGAACGTGGGCGAGCCGCTCTGTCCACGTGCGGCTCGTCAGAACATCCCTCCAGATATCTGCCCAGAGATGAAAAGCAACATATAACGGATTCCTCGAAGTGACAGGATGGAGGACACCATACCGTACCGGCTCATCTTCAGGCGTAAATGTCCTGAAGATGCGGTCCCAGATGATCAGCGTCCCACCGTAGTTGCGATCGAGGTACCTGGAGTTTGTTCCGTGGTGAACCCGGTGATGCGAGGGTGTATTGAACACCCACTCGATCCAATCAGGCAACCTTCTGACCATCTCAGTATGGATGAAGAACTGGTAGAAGAGATTGAATGCATAGGTGGTAAGAATGGCTTTGGCTGGAAACCCGACCCAGGCAAGACCAATAAAGAATAGCCAGTCGATGAATGGTTCAAGGGGAGGCTGACGTAGTGCAACCGAGAAGTTCATTCGCTCAGATGAGTGATGCGCCTCGTGTATCGCCCAGAGAAATCGGAGACGATGGCTGGCCCAGTGAAACAGGAAGTAGCCCAAATCGACTCCCAGAAAGAGAACCAGCCAGCTCAGAGGACCATCACCAGCCAGCCCCGGCCCGCGCTCGCGAACCCATTCAAGACCGGAAATGATGAAGAGAGCCTTTCCAATCACACCGCAGGTGAACTGCATCGCGACCAGACCGTAGTTGGCAAGCGAGTCACTCAGCTCATACTTCTCTTCACCACGGCGACGCCACCAGACCATCTCAAGTCGAATCAGGATGGCAAATAGTGAGAAGGCAACGCTGACGATTATCCAATCTGCACGATCCATGCTCAATCCTCAGGTATTCAGTGGAAACGGTGTGAAAAGAGTCCCGATCAGCTGCCAATCAGATCTTCTCAACCTCGACGAGTGCATCATAGAAGGTGGCGGCGGCACCCAGATCAGTCAGTGCCTGGGAGGTGACATCGTTGGCATTTGCGCCATCACCGGTCAGCTTCTTCCACCAAATGGAGAGAGCCACCACCACCCCTGGCCGGGCCTTTGCCGTCACCCTCGCTCGCACACTCAACTCCCCCCGATCATTGAAGACACGGACCCGATCACCATTCGAGATTCCCCTTACCTCGGCATCGACAGGATGTATCTCGAGATGTGGCTCCTTCTCGGCCTTTAGAAAGGTTGGAAGATTGGCAAAGGTTGAATTTAGAAAGTTGTGGGCTGGTGGTGAAATGACTGCCAGAGGATAGCGGCTTGCCAATTCAGGTGCACTATCGACCGACTCGCGGGGTGGAATGTAGCTCGGCAATGGATCGATCCCCTGCCGTGCCAGCGTCTCACTGTGGAATTCACACTTGCCGGACGGAGTCAGGAACCCACCCTCGGCAAATGGAGCAAATCGCTCCGGCAGATTGAGGCGCATCCAGCCGCGCTCAACGAGCTGTTCATAATCGATTCCCTGCATGTGCGGATGTGGTGAGCAGAGGGCCTGGCGGATCAGATCCTCGTCCGTATCGTTGAAACAGTCCTCGGTAAAGCCCATCTGTCGGGCCAGACGCCGGAAGACCTCTGAATTGGGGAGTGCCTCACCCAGGGGATCGATCGAGGGCTGGTTGAGGACCACGTAGAGATGACCATATGCCCGGTGGACGTCAAACTGCTCCAGTTGTGTGGTGGCAGGAAGCAGGATATCAGCGTAGTCGGCCGTATCTGTCTGGAAAATCTCGTGAACAACGGTAAAGAGATCCTCGCGTGCAAATCCCTTCACAACCTTGCGCGAGTCCGGAGCGACAGCAACCGGATTTGAATTGTAGACGTAGATGGCCCGAATCGGCGGATCGAGCGGGGTCATCTGGTCCTTCAAAGGATGCGGTGAAGATTCGGAATTGAAACTGACCGTTCTCATCTCTCCCAGAAGAGCATCACCAATCGCCGACATATTGATCGTTCGCGGTTTGTTCGGGATCAAATCCGTACGCTGGAGTGCGGCAGTGTTCATACCAAAGGCACCAGAGGTCGAGAGCAGGATACCGCCTGCCGCGTGACGCCAGGCACCGGTAAGTGCCGGCAGGCAACTGACAGTCCGGACAGCCATCCCTCCACCGGCATGACGCTGCATTCCATAGTTGAGACGGATAACCGCCGGCCTGGTCGTTGCATACTCACGAGCCAGATCGACTATTGCCTCAGCTGAAAGCCCGGTAATAGAAGCAACGCGAACCGGGTCATAGTCCCGGACCCGCTCCCGCAATTGATCATAGCCAAGAGTGTATTGGTCAATATAGTCCTGATCGACGAGGTTCTCACCAATGATGACATTCATCATTGCCAATGCAAGTGCCCCATCAGTCCCGGGAAGGATGGCCAGATGAAGATCACACTTCTCGGCAGTCAGGCTTCGGTAAGGATCGATGGCAATGATGCGGGCGCCCTGCCGCTGGGCCTCCAGGATGCGCGGCCAGAGATGAACATTTGAGGTGATCGGGTTTGACCCCCAGATGATGATCAGACGGGCCTCACCAAACCGCTCTGGATCGGTGCCGATACTGGCGCCAATGGTCGCCTTGTAACCGGCAGCACCGGCACTGGCACAGATCGTCCGATCGAGGAGCGCGGCTCCAAGTCGATGGAAGAAACGGCGATCCATCGACTCTCCCTGCACAAGCCCCATCGTCCCCGCATAGCTATATGGCTGAATAGCCTGTGGATCATCAGCGGCTATCTCGGCAAACCTGGTGGCGATCGTCTCTAACGCCTCATCCCAGGTGATCCTTGCAAACCGCCCCTCCCCTTTGCGGCCGACACGCTTCATTGGATGGAGGATCCGCTCGGGACTGTAGGTACGCTCCAGATACCGGTTGACCTTCGTACAGAGAAAACCATCTGTTGTCGGATGATCCACCGCCCCGCCAACCTTGATCGCTCGACCATTCTCGACCGTGACGATCATGGCACAGGTGTCCGGACAATCGTGGGGACAGGCTCCGCGCACCGTCCTGTATTGCTCGTTAGTCATCAGTTTTGACTCGATTTGATCCGGTAGAGCATCTCACCGGCCTTTGGGACCAGCAGGATCCCCTCGTGCTCACGGTTCTTCCAGTCATCAATATTGACCGAATCCGGATCAAGATACCCAAGATTGAGCTGTTCACATTTTTCACGTGGAATTCGTGTCGCCAGCGTCACTCTGATGCGCGGATACTCTATCCCAGTCGATTCATCATAAGTGCCAATCCCTTTCAGGTGCGTACTATGGGCAATCACTCCGAGCGGGAAGTTCCTGAACTTGTCCCACTGTTTGATGAAGTAGTCACGGGTATGGTATCCGACCTTCTCAAGCACTGCGCCGTGAGTGTAACTGAACTCGTCGATATGAGGAGCATAGATGACAACTTCACCGCCATCCTCGATTGCCGGTTCGAGCTTGTACATCCCCTTCGCGCCAGTCCAGATATCGTCATAGAGTTTAGGCATGACCGAGAGAACACGCTTGAAAGGACGATCGACCCAGATGATATGGAGTTGCGATGAGAGATCACTTGCCGCCTCCCATGCCTCCTCCGGAGTTCCGATGTAGAGTCCGGCGAGCGAGTCCCCCTTGACGACCATACTGAAACAGAGCTTTGGTCGATCGATCATCGCTGCAGCTCGATCGATCACCCGCCTAACCGGGGTATGCTTCTGCCCGATCAATGAGTAGCTGGTGATCAGCGCTCCAAGCCAGTGGGAGAAGTTGATCACATCGGCACCACTGATCCCTGGAAAGAAGTACTTATTCCCACCTGAGAATCCGACCACCTCGTGTGGAAATGTCGGCCCACAGATGATGATCTGATCGTAATCGAAGATCTTTCGATTGACGATTACCCTGACCGACTCCTTCAGCAGCCCATCGGAGATATTGACGATCTCTTCTTCGGTAATCTGCCCAAGCTCAACAAATGTTTCCGGGTCGTTCCAGTAATGATTGAAGACCTGTGACCGTGGATAGCTGGCTGCCCTTTCGGCGGCGGAGACACCGACCAGTTCCGTGATCGCCTCCTCACTCATCGGCTGGTGAGTCCCAAGAGCGATAAGGTAGTCGAGTGCCGCAACCTTGTCACCCAGGAGCTCCCCGAAGAGACGAAACATCATGGGTATCGGCGCCGTGCGTGTGCCGTCAGGAATGATGACGATGACCCGCTTCCCATCAAGTGGATAGCGGGCCATTGCCTCCGTCATCAATGCGCGAACCTCATTCTCGGTCAGATAACGATCCGTAAAACCCAGTCCTGATATCATTTTCTCTCCTGTTTCTTCTCTCCTGTTTCGGGCAGTTGATCAGACGCCGGCAAAGGCCGCAAACCCACCGTCGATCGGAATGACGGCTCCGGTAACAAATGAGGACGCCGGGGAGAGCAACCAGAGAACCGTTCCAAGCAGATCCTCGGGATCACCAAATCGACCCATTGGCGTATGGTCGATAATGCTCTGTCCGCGCGGTGTCAAGGCCCCGGTTGAGGCATCGAGCAGCAGGTTACGATTCTGATCGGTCACCAGAAACCCCGGGGCGATCGCATTGACGCGTAACCGCTTAGAGTACTCCTGAGCAAGATGAACGGACAGCCACTGGGTAAAGTTGCTGATTCCCGCCTTGGCGGCCGAGTACCCAAGAACCCTCGTCAGTGGCCGAAAGGCACTCATCGAAGAGACGTTGAGTATCACCCCATCACCAAGCTCTGCCATCCGCTTGCCAAAGACCTGGCAGGGAAAGATCGTTCCCAGCATATTCAGATCGAAGACAAAGCGCAGGGCACTTTCTGGAATATCGAAGAAGGTCTGATCCGGACGCGTCGTCGCACCGGGGCTGTTCCCACCGGCACCGTTGATCAGATAGTCGAAGCCTCCAAATTCAGCAAGAATCTCATCGAGGTTCTTTCGTAGAACCTCCGGCTTGAGCACGTCGGTATAGAAGGCCACCGCTCGCCCGGGACCAGCCATTCGATCGATGATCGGCTGGGCCTTCTCAGGCTCACGGTCGAGGATGGCGACGTTGGCTCCGCAACTGACAAGTGCTTCAGCCATAGCTCCGCACAGAACTCCAGCTCCACCGGTAATCGCCACTGTGCGTCCGGTAAAGTCATACATTTTTATCAACTCGCTCTGATTCATTGTCTGGCCCTCTCTGATTTAATCACCAATCGCCCGTGCCGATTCATCAAATGGCGCAAAATGGCGACCGAAATGTTTTTCGAGCATTGCATAGTAGATCTGTTCATGCTCGCGCAGCGTCGTAAAGAATGGCTCACGAAAATCCGGATGATGGAGGACCGAACCAAAAGTGACGTGGAGAATCTCCCTGGCGTGAAAGTCTTCAAGAAGATCTGGCAGTTGACCATCTCCAATCGTTTCAGGATCCGGCATCCGCTCGACCTGTGCGGAGACGTGATAACTTGCCCGATCGACTGGATATCTCTCACGGGTAAAAGTGACGATCCGGCGAAAAAGGGCTGGATTGACGACGGCAATCGCGCGCAAGGCCTCAAGATAACTTGTCCCGGCTGTCTTCAGGTGAACCAGCTCCCCTGCAATTCGTGACGCGATCGGGTAGATGCTGAACTTGTCAGAACCTGAATGGAGACTCAGCTTGTAGGGACCAAATATTCTGGCCACTGCAAGATGGCGACGGAAGGATTCTTCGAAGGCAGTGAGGTCGCCAATGTAGTCGACTCCCTTTTCAAAGTCTCCAACATAGCGAGGAGCAAGCGATACCCAGACCACACCAAGCCGCTTCAACTCGTGAGCAATATAGATATGCTCGGCCAGGGTTGTCACCGTCTCGGTCTCATCGACACTCATCTCCAGCTCGAACGGCTGATCTCCCTTCACCATTGCCAGGTGACGGTACATCTTTACCGTATGCGCAACGACCCAACCATACTTGGCTGCCGCGCGAAGCAGATCCTCCTCCGTCAAGGTCACAGAGAAATCTCCCAGATCGACCGGACTGCTACCCAGTGCCTGACGGGTCTCCTCCCACGTCGTCTCGAGTTCGGGCCACGGGAGGAGACCGATCTTCTGCCGTAAGACCTCTACCGGGGCTTCGTTCGCTTCGTTGTCGACATGCTCACCAGGATCGATCGTGTAGAAGGTGAACCCGGCCGCCGCGCAGACATCGATATCTGCCGTACTCTTCAGATGGTCGGCATCTGCTCCAAATCCGCCTCGCCAGCCATTCTCAAAGATACCCCACATCGCCTCATCCATGACCTGTTGCGGAGTTCGTCCGGTTCGGGCATTCTCACGGATCGACTGCTGGGCAAGTATCGGTGCCATGGTCGACTGGCGAATGGCACGCAAATGGCCCGGTGTCGCAAGACCAAGCCGGTCTCCACAACCGGCGGACTTACGCAGCCCAAGGGTTTGTGCAACCAGATACGGGAAGAGCCTTCGCATTGCTACTGCATTTTGAGTATCCAATGGTGAGAGGCAGAGCGTCAACGACTCTCCATCGATACTGACTGTCGAGATCGATCCAGTCAGCCCCGCCGGAATCTCGTGCCCGGTAATCACTCCAAGTGTTTTAACAACCCCCACCCGAAGCAGAAAAAATATTGCCCGGTGGGCAACCGTAAGTGAAGCCGGATATACCTGTCCGCCAGTCACTCCACTCAAATGCCCGGTAAGCTGGGCCGATCGTGAATCAGAGAGCGGCTCACCGATCGTTTCGGATGTCATCAGTGATCTTATCGACATAGAATTATCATTCCCCGGTTTTCAGAATTTGTCTGGAAAGTGCAACTTCGATTTTACTGGAAGATGGTCAGCGGTCAAATCAATCCGCCCATATGATCGGGCAAGC
>CAIOZW010000268.1 GCA_903862855.1 uncultured Acidobacteriota bacterium | reverse complement strand
GGACACTCCCAGTCGGCCTTTATCGGCTATCTGAAGGATCTCACGGGGACCGATACCTGGCAGGGCGATGGCGTGACTGACCACGCCTACATACCGCGCTTTGTCAAACGAGGCCGGGATTTTGTCGGCGGTTATGGCTACCAGATGAACTATATTAGTCGCCGTGTCGCCCATCCCGCGCGATTCGTTTCCGGTTTCGGGTCGGCCTACAAGAACCGGATCCGTGAGCTTATGCCGGGTCTCTTCCAGATGGGCGGATACGGTAAGGTCGAGCATCGACCAGTGAACCGGGTCACCGTCGATCCTGTTCGAACCGACAAGTACGGGATACCTATTCCGGTTGTTCAGTTCGAATTCAGCGCCAACGACCGGGCCCTCTTCCGCGATATCGTCGCCAGTGCTCACCGCATCTTCGATGCCTGCGGTGCGGAGATGCGCCAGTTCGATACCCCAAATATTGGCGGCTTTGCCAGCCATGAGGTCGGGACAGTGCGGATGGGCCGCAACCCAAAGACGTCGGTACTCAATGAGTGGAATCAGTCTCGAGAAGTACGAAATCTCTTTGTGGTCGACGGCAGTTGCTTCACCACTTTTCCGGAGAAGAATCCGACCCTGACCATTGCGGCGCTGGCGGTGCGTTGTGCCCGCCACATTGCCGGGATGCGTCGCCGCGGCGAGCTTTAGCTTGCCCTTCTGTATCATCAAATGCTAGCAGTTTTTTCACTCGCGGCTGTCAGCAGTTGCTCAAATGAGCAGCCGAGCCTGGCTGGCCTTTTCAATCTTAATAAGAGATAGTTGCCGGCAGTATAGTAAGAGCAACTGAAATCTACCCTTAAAATCATTAGGAGAACCAGACATGTCCCAATTATTGAAGCGCGGCGGGATTGTGATCCCCCTGCTCGGTGGGCTAATTTTCAGTCTTGTCACCCTTGCCTTTGGGCAGGGACTGACCGGGCAGATCTCCGGATCGGTTCACGACCAGAATGGAGCGGCGATTGCCAAGGCGAGGATCGAGGTCGTCAACGAGGAGACTGGTCAGAAGCGCGAAGTCGAGACCGACGTCGACGGTCTGTTTGTTGTGCCGCAGCTCCTTCCCGGACGTTACGGCGTGACAGTCTCGGCGACCGGCTTCCGAAAGGTCTCCAACAATGGCATCGTCGTCACGGCCAATGAGCGCGTAACGCTGAAGAGATTCGATCTGGAGATCGGTGATGTCAGCCAGACCGTGACGATCACTGCCGAGGCGGCCCTCGTCAAGACGGAGAGCGCCGAGCGCGCCGGGCTTATTGACGAACAGCAGATGCAGAACATCTCGCTGAAGGGGCGTGACTATCTGGGAATGGTGAGACTTCTTCCGGGAGTCATCGATACCGCCAACCGCGAGGCACCAGGGTGGAACAACCTGGGTGGAATTACGATCAATGGTAACCGGGGCGGAACGCTCAATCTGACACTCGATGGGGTATCGAGTCTCGATACCGGGTCGATGGGTGGACCATATCTCGCACCGGGTCTTGACGCGATTGGCGAGGTCAAAGTTCTGCTCACCAACTACCAGGCCGAGTACGGTCGAAGCAGTGGCGGAACGATCAACGTTGTCATCAAGAATGGCACCCGTGATTTCCACGGCGGTGGTTTCTACTTCAAGCGTCACGAGCAGTTCAATGCCAATGAGTTCTTCAACAATGCGCGAGGCATCGCCAAGCAGCGGTATCGCTTCAACTACTGGGGAGGAAATATTGGCGGTCCGGTGATCATTCCCGGAACCGGTTTCAACAAGAACAAAGACAAGCTATTCTTCTTCTGGTCGCAGGAGTATCTCCCCCGCAACTATCCGACACGTCAGGGAACGCTGACCTATCCGACCGCCGCAGAACGGGCGGGTGATTTCTCCCAGAGCTACTCGGGAGTCAACGCACAGGGTGTCCCGAACCGTTTCTGGATT
>CAIOZW010000267.1 GCA_903862855.1 uncultured Acidobacteriota bacterium | reverse complement strand
GTGAGTGATGGATTCCCGACCCTGCCGGCCCTGAATCTGGCAAGTGCCGATAATCCAAGTGGGAGTGTGGTCGGCGTCGATCCCAACTATCAGCCGGGTTATGCGATGCAGTTCAACCTGACGGTCGAGCAGGAGCTGCCTTCATCGATCCTGCTCAAGGCCTCTTATGTGGGTAACCTCGGACGCCATCTCGACACGAGCTTCAATCTGAACCAGGCGATTCCGGGAGCCGGAGCGGTCAACAACCGCCGCCCCTTCTTTGGAGTCAGGCCGACTCTGGCCGATGTGACCTGGGCTGTGGCGGATGGGCTGGCGGCCTACCACGCCTTTCAATTCAGCGCCGAGAAGCGGCTCACGAATGGACTAAGCGGAATCCTTGCCTACACCTGGGGCCACTCGATCGACACGGTCGGTCAGAACTTTGGTGGCGGTGCGGATGGACCACTGCCTCAGAATCCGCTCAATCGCTGGGCCGATCGTGGCAACTCGCCCTTCGATATTCGTCACCGCATGACGATTGGCTGGAACTATCAGTTGCCCTTCGGCAAGGGGCAGCGTTGGCTGACTGGAGGCGGCCCGGTCGATCTCATTCTCGGCGGATGGCAGATCAATGGAATCAATCTCTTCCAGACCGGCCTGCCCTTCACCCCGACGGCCAACACCTCGACCCTCAACACGGGAACCGGCAGTCGGCCGGATCGTGTGGGAAATGGCAAGCTTGACAATCCGACGGTCGATCGCTGGTTCGATACCTCGGCCTTCAAGACTCCCGGCCAGTTCATGTATGGAAATGCCGGTCGCAACATCCTCTACGGACCGGGACGGGTCAATATGGACTTCTCGGTCTTCAAGGAGTTCATGATCGTCGAGGGATTGAAGCTCCAGTTCCGCACGGAGTTCTTCAATGTCTTCAACCACACCCAGTTCGATCTGCCGAATGCAGCGATTGGTGCAGGCAATGCCGGAACGATCACCAGCATCGTTGGCACGCCGCGCCAGATTCAGTTCGGACTGAAGCTGGTCTTCTAATCGGAACAGGCGACCTTGGGACTTTGCACGTTGGAATCGCCGCGAATCGGTGACTTTCTCCAATGTTGTCTGTTCCGACGTCGGCTGTTCAAATTCAGTGATTGATCGTCGATCAATTTCGCAGTATCGATTACATCTTCAGAGGGGAGGAGAGAGCTGTTGCAATGACAGTATCTGCCTCCCCTCTCCTTTCAGTTCCACTTTTGAGGAGACCGACCATGCGCATTCTGGCAATGCTGATTCTGCTCGTCTCGATCGCCGAGGCACAGACACTCAAATCGAATATTCCATATGCCGAGCCGGCCAATGAGCGACAGATGCTCGACATCTATCTGCCGGAGAGGGTGATCGAGAGCGGGACAAGTCTGCCGGTCGTCTTCTGGATCCACGGCGGAGGGTGGCAGACCGGGGACAAGACAAGTGTGCAGCAGAAGCCGCGGTCCTTTACCGAACGTGGGTTCATATTTGTGTCGACCAATCACCGCTTCGTGACCAAGGTCGAGATGGGTGAGGTGGTGCGGGATGTGGCGCGGGCGCTGGGATGGGTTCACCGGAACATTGGTCGTCACGGTGGTGATCCGCGGCGACTCTTTGTCATGGGCCACTCCTCGGGTGGACAACTGGCAGCACTGCTCTGCACCGATGATCGTTATCTGAAAGCAGAAGGGGTCCCCTTCGAGGCGTTGCGTGGCTGTGTTCCAGTGGATGGTGATACGTACGACATACCAGCGATCATTGCGACGGCCGAGCTGCGGCAGACTCTGCACGGGTTACCACTGCCCGAGTTTGGCCATCGGGTCAAGTTTGGCAACGATCCACGCAAGCATCGCGACTTCTCGGCCGTCACCCACGTCGCAAAGGGCAAGGGGATTCCACCTTTTCTGATCCTTCACATCACAGGCAATCCCGATGTGACCGTCCAGGCGCGGCGGCTTGAAATGGCCCTCAAGAGTGCGGAAGTCCCGGTCAGCATCTTTGGTGCGGCAGAGTCGACCCACAACCGGATCAACAACGAACTTGGAGTGCCAGGTGATCAGGCAACCCTCGAACTCTATAAGTTCCTCGCACCGCTCG
>CAIOZW010000266.1 GCA_903862855.1 uncultured Acidobacteriota bacterium | reverse complement strand
GGTCTTCAGCCCGAGCTGGCTGAGCGCCGCTTCAGGCAGAGACTCGCCGCGAAGCCAGGCGCGGACGTCGCGACGATGGCGGCCAAGAATGAAATGGGTGAGGACGATCGACAGATCCCGGTCGTTGAGACTCGCCCCATCGTCGAGTGCATCGAGTACCTCGGCGGCCACTGGGGCCACTGGGGCCACTTGCGGATTTAACCGCGCCTCGCGCTGGATCTTCTCGAGCCATCTGCGTGGTTCGCCGATCTGCGGCGAGAACTCGGCGAGCCGGGGCAGCAGAATCCTCTCCAACTGGCTTCGTCCATTGGCGGTTGGTCGCAGCAGATCCTCGCCAAAACGGCTCTGCAAGTGGCGCCAGATCATCTGCGGGCTGGTCTGCATCCGCACCGAGATGAAGATCGCTGGTGTTGCCGGGCCGTGGATCGTCAGTTCTCCGGTCAGCCAGGCGTGAAGTCGAGCCAGCAGGTGGGTCTTCCCACTTCCTGCATCACCATGGAGCAGGATCGAGCTTGATCGATGTGACTCCTTTGTCTGTTCGAGAGCAAGTCGACAGAGATCAAAGGCCTCGTGATGAATCTCCGGGACATCGACCATGTCCCAGTTCCCCCAGTGCCAGGGATCGGCAACGATTGCACTGCGAAATGGATTTGGTATGGACGTCAGTCCGCTCATCGTCGTCCAATTCCTACGTAGTGGTTACCATACTGATCGACTACCAGCTCGGCCTGATCGGCAGCTGAGAGCATGCCCGGAAAGTCGTGTTTGAGAAGTGTGACCCGATAGCTTGCCGCAAGATCGAGAACAATCCGGTCGAAGGTCCTTTTATCACAGCCCTCCGATTCGAGTGATCGCCAGAGATCACGCAATGGCAGTGGCGCTCCCTGTGATGCCGCCAGTCTGACCTGGAGCATGCGTTCGACCACTTTGTCGTCGAGGTTCGTGACGGTCTCGTTGCTGCCCTGCTCACAGGCAAGCGCCAGTTCACGGAGCACACCACCCATCGATGATGGCGTGGTTCCAATCCGGCGGGCGATCTTCTCAACGGCATCCTCAAGGTAGAACCTTGGCGAAGGCGGAAGGGCACTGAGACGACTGATGCGGCTCCCCAGTGTCGGTGGCCACTCGTGCAGTGACCCATCCTGGATCATCTCGGAGATCAGTCGACGCTGTGCCGACTCGTTCATCCCCTTCAGTGTCTGACGCTGGCGCCGGAGGATTTCGGAGAGCGGGATCGCGCGACTGGCCAGCATCCTCAGAATCGACTCACGTGCAAACTGCTCTACTCCCCTTGTCCAGTAACGCCCCTTTCCACCTGAACCGACACCTGGATAACGGTAGGTTATTCCCGCTTCGACAAGCTGTTCAAGCAGCGATTCAAGTGCGGCCAGCGGCAACTTGTACGGTCCGGTCAGCCTCTCTCTGATCTGTCGGGCGGTCAATGGCAGCGATGATTGTTCAAGTGATCGCTGAAGCACTTCGCTGGCGATCGACTGCAGCTCGACGGGGATGTTTATGCTTGTGGTATCGTTCATCTCTGCTGATCCTGTTGAGTGGCCTGTGAAGGGCTGAGGATAGCATTGACGGAAAGACGAGGCAAACTTATAGTTCTGGGTGATCTGACGTTGGTTGACGATGTTCCCGTCGCGATCACAATAGTTTGTTAGCAGTAGCTGAACCATTACAATCATGACCATTATCGATCTGGCAATAAAGGCTGCCCGCGAGGCGGGTGATATACTCCAACATTTTGCTGCGCGTGGATTCCGGGTGGAGACCAAAGGGCGTATCGATCTGGTGACGGAGGCCGATCTGGCGAGTGAAAAGCATATCACGAGCCTCATCCGCCAGCATTTTCCAACGCACCACATCCTTGCTGAAGAATCGGGCGGGACCGCGGCGAGTGATCTGGGAGAGGAGTATTACTGGATTATCGATCCGCTCGACGGGACGACCAATTTCTCACACGGGTTTCCATGCTATGCCGTGTCGATCGGGATTGAACGCGCTGGTGCTCCGGTTGCCGGTGTAATCTATGATCCCACTCGTGACGAGCTCTTCGCCGCCGAGCGTGGATCCGGGGCAAGACTCAATGGACGAAAGATCACCGTCTCTACGGTCTCAGTACTTGAGAAGGCGCTGGTTGTCTCCGGTTTTCCTTATGATGTCCGGGAACGGATGGATGAGTATCTGCCGGCCTGGCGCGAATTTCTGAAGACCTCACAGGGAGTGCGACGGCTTGGATCGGCCTCGCTCGACATGGCCTGTGTGGCGAGCGGGCGCATGGATGGGTTCTGGGAGAATGGACTCCACGCCTGGGATACGGCTGCCGGCCGGGTTCTGGTTGAGGAAGCAGGTGGGAAATTGACCAGGCTCGATGGATCGCCATTCGATAACTTTGTTCCAAGTCTTCTCTGTACCAACGGTCTGATCCACGAACAGATGCTCGAGGTACTGTCCAGTTGTCTCTGACCGGACGATGACAAAAACGGGGGGGAATTTCATGAGTTTTCAACGCAAGCTGAATCTCTTTGATGCGACCATGATCGTCATCAGCGGTATCATCGGATCAGGGATATTCATCAACCCCTACATTGTCGCCCGGCTCGTCAAGACCCCTTTTCTGATCCTTGCAGTCTGGATCGCCGGTGGATTGATTGCGCTGGCCGGGGCGTTTGTCTTTGCCGAGCTGAGCACTGTCCTGCCCCGTGTGGGAGGCCAGTACGCATTTTTTCGCGAAGCTTTCCATCCGTTGATCGCCTTTCTTCATGGCTGGTCACTTCTCTTCATCATTCAGTCGGGGGCGACGGCCGGCGTCGCCGTCGCCTTTGCCCGCTACCTCAACCCTCTCCTTGGGCTGCCGGCGGGATATGTCACCCCCATGGCCGTTGCCATCCTGCTGGGTCTGGCCGCCTTTCACGCCTTGGGGATCAAACCAGGTGCAGTGCTGATCAATGTCATCACTTTTGGGAAGACGCTCGCGATTGCACTGTTGGTCATTGGCGCATTTCTACTGACGAAGAAGACCGGTCTCGAAGCGCGTCCCCTCGTGCCTCCAGAACTGACAGGTGGAGGCTTGCTCTCGACCTTCTTTGCCGGCCTTGTGCCGGTCATGTTCTCATATGGCGGCTGGCAGAACGTCAACTTTGTTGCCGAAGAGGTTCGTGAGCCCCTGCGGAATCTGCCCCGGGCGATCATGATCGGTGTGCTCTGCGTAATTGTCGTCTATGTCGGGGCCAATATTGCCTATCTCCACGTTCTCTCGGCGCCGACACTTGCGGCGACCGAGACGCCGGCTGCCGACATGGCAGTCGGACTCTTTGGGGTGACCGGGGGGAAGACGATCAGTCTGCTGATCGTCATCTCGACCTTTGGATTCATGAATCTGGCGCTGTTGAGTGCGCCACGGGTCTATTATGCCATGGGTGCGGATGGCGTCTTCTTCCGCGGCCTTGGTCGGCTCAGTCCGCGTTTCCACGTTCCGACCGCCGCCATTCTCCTGCAGGGTGGTCTGGCCTCGCTCTTCGCGATCTCGAATCGCTATGACGAACTGGTCGGGTATGCAGTCTTTGCCGACTGGATCTTCTTTGCTCTGGCGGGGCTCGCGTTGATCGTCTTTCGCCGGACGCTTCCGGCGGCTCCGCGTCCCCAGCCGGTGCCACTCTACCCGCTCACGCCAATCCTCTTTATTCTGGTCGGACTCGGAATCGTCTTCAATACTTTCATTACCGACTGGAACAATGCCAGCATGGGTGCGGCGATAATCCTGCTTGGTATTCCGGTATTTTTTGGATGGCGATATTTCAATCGCCATCATGGAGCTGTAGATCGTGATTAGTCTCACCCGTAACAGTGTCTACATGACCTGGGCGAAGTATCACGCCGGTGCGCGGTACAACCTGGCCAATAGCGGCATCATCGGCTGTGAAGCTGGTGAATTGCCGGTGACGCTCGATGACATCTTGATCAATGGGCCGAATCACGAGGGTTACGGTCCATTGAAAGAAGTGATCGGGGAGAAGTACGGTGTTGCGGCCGCGCAGGTCGTCACAGCGCAAGGGACCTCGATGGCCAATTTTCTGGCAATGGCGACGATTGTCGAGCCGGGTGATGAGGTCCTGATCGAGTCACCTGCTTACGATCCGCTTCTGGCGGCGGCGGCATATGCCGGAGCCAGCATTCGGCGGTTCCATCGCCGGCTGGCGAATGGATATCAGATCGACCCCGATGAGATCGAGGCGCAGCTCAATTCAAGGACGAAGCTGATCGTGCTGACCAGTCCGCATAATCCAAGCGGGGCAGCCATCC
>CAIOZW010000265.1 GCA_903862855.1 uncultured Acidobacteriota bacterium | reverse complement strand
GCGCTGCCAGTGCCGGCGTCCCCGCCAGCGCCTTCAGAAAATTGCGTCTTCCCTGCTCTTTCTGCTCATCAGTCAGATTCATCTCTCAACCTCCACTTCGGTTTGACTCTTCCCCCTTCCGGCAAGGAGCAGATCAAGCCCAGCGATCCGCCCCGTATCGAAGACCAGCAGCAACAGGACAGCGGCCGCTTCGATCAGCGTCTTGTTCACGATCAGATAGGAACCCTCCGTCCACGGTTGCTGCACTCCGGCCAGGGGCACCATCGTCAGATAGAACAAGAGCAGCATCATCAGCGATCCACTTGCTCCAAGGCGCGTCAGCAGCCCGAGCATCAGTGATAGTCCACACAACACCAACCCAATCTTCACCGACCAGTCGATCACTTCTCCCCAATCGGCCCAACCCGAATCGAGCAGTTTCTGCAAGACCCAGGCGACCGGACCCGCTCCGGCACGAATATAGCCGGTGGCCGACCAGGCCGGCAATCGCTCACCCGTGGCACTCCACCCCGGGCTCATGAACTTGACCCAGCCCTCATAGAGAAGGTGCCAGCCGATCAAAGTTCGCAGGAGAACCAGCGCCGTCTGCCTTGACACTGTCATAGTCTCAGCTTTGCTCATTTAAAATCACCTCACATTGTGGATGACTCCCGATCACCAGTGGCCGTTCGGCTCCATCACCAAGCAGGATCGCCACGATTCCGGGATTCCCGTCACAATACCAACGCGCCAGTCGCTCGCCACCAATGTAGAAGGCTGTTGCCAGTCCATCCGCCTGCTCAGCCGAGGATGCAATGACCGTCGCCGACATACCCGACGGCGCCGGCCATCCGGTCCGGGGATCGATCAGGTGGCCATACCGTCGCCCCTCGTACTCAAATGACTGCTCCTCGTTTCCACTCGTCCCGAGCGCCAGATTGCGGAGCCTCACCGTTGCCAGTCGACGTCCTGCTCCGATTGGATGACGTGGATCACGGACTCCAACCGTCCAGATCTGGCCAAGCGCGAGCATGCTGCTGAACCCGGCGGTGATCAATGCCGGTATCCTCTGCCGTCGCAGCCGACCGGCCACGCGATCGATCGCATAGCCCTTTCCAACACTGCCTGGATTGATCTCCATTCCAGGCCACGCCAGCCTGACCGAATGGTTATCACTATCGAGCAGGAGCCCTTCAATACCAACTCTGCGGCGAGCCTCGGCGATCTCCTCACCCCCGGGGACTCGACCGGCCCGGCGTGTAAATCCCCAGACCCGACTCAATGGACCCGCTGTGATATCAAATGCCCTCTCCGTCGCCAACGATAAATCACGACACCGTCTGAACAATCCGAAGAGATCTGCATCGATCTCCACCGCCATCTGACTACCCTGACGATTGATCCGGCTGACCTCACTCTCCTCACGAAAGATACTCAGCTGCGACTCGATCCTCCCCACCTCATCCAGTGCCAGACTCGCCTCTCCCACTCCGCTCTCGACCTCGCTCGGAAGTGTCACCTCAAAGCGACAGGCCATTGCCGGTCGGCTCACGTGCAGCCAATAGCCGCCGCCGGCGAATTGATCGACTCTTCCGGGTTGTAGCAGCTCCCGTCGACGATACATCTTTTCTGCCAAGCTCCTGCCCTGCCAGTTAATCTCTTCCGTCTCGGAAAGACGAGAGTTGACCACGCCGGCCTCTGACTGTCAATACTGCCTCTGCCTTGCCATTAGCGCTCCTCTGCCATCTGTTCTTGTCCTCCAACAATCGAGGCCACTTCCAACCGTGAAGAAAAGACCGCCATGAAAAAAAGACCGCTAGCGGGAAGGCCAACGGTCTTTGAATAAAAATTATAAACACGAACAAGTTAAGTGAACTAAAGCTTGCTTGATCACGGATCTGCCAACGGGCAGAAGATTCCTCTCGTCGCCGTAATGTTATTGATCAACTCGAGCTGATTGGCAGTCTGCCTGATCGATGTCAGATTACCCGATCCATACTGCGTCCGGGCCTGATTCATCAAATCGATCACCCGTGGATTCCCCGGAAATCTGAGCATCACATTGGGACCGTTGAAGAAACAGTTGGCGCGGTTGAAGACCGATGTCGGGTAGCTCAGTGCATTGAGCTGCGCAACCACAAACTGGGCATTCAGGTTCTCAAGCGGAGTGGACGTCGCCTCCAGCGCATCAACGATCTCCTGATCGCTCAATGCCGCCCGGTTCAACGAGAGGATGAAGACTGCGCCAACACCACCCGATTTCTGATAGAGCTGCTGCCTTACTTTGTCATAGAGCAACCAGACATCGACACTGTTGTAGCAGGCCGGGATACAGGTCGTCGCTCCTGGGGGCGGCAGCCCGTCAAGGAAGATGTTGTTTTCACTCACCTGACCACTGGCCAACGTTGCCAGAATCGTATTGAGATCTGAGGCTCTGTTGCCAGTTCCGGGTATCACCCCGGTGTCGATGTAGTTCGGCAGATTGGTCTGCACGATCCGATAGGATCCAGGCTGCAACTGGTTGAACGCATAATTGCCATTAACATCGGTCTGTGCCGTGGCAAGCGCTCCTCCGGAACCATTGAAGAGGGTCACGGTCACGCCCTGAATCGGTTTCTCGTCTGAGTCGATCAGCGCATTACCATTGGCATCGTTGATCACTCGCCCCCGCAACGCGGCGCCTGAACTAGAACTGAACGGGATGAAACCCAGTCCATCAATCTCGGCCTCATCGCTCAGGGCAATGTTGCCTGGGATCTTCCCCGTCGAGTCAGGAACGAAGAACCTCGCATCCCGGGTGCGATTGGCGTAAACGGCGACATACTTGACCGGAGAGGTGAAACCCCACTGGGATGAAAAGTCCTCCCCCTCCTGCGGTGAAGTCGGTGATCCAGCCGGCTGGTTGGCCAGTGGACTGACACCGTTGAAATCCTTGAACCCGTCGGCGATCAGATACTTCAAACTCGCGCGAACCCACTTGCCATTACTCGGAAGCACGCCGGTCCCGCCAACCCCAAAATAGTTGACCGTCCGGCTCGCCAGCTCCGCCTCAACAGGATCATTGGTTCCGAAGACGGTGAACTCACAGGCCTCGAGCACGACGTTTCCCAACCCGCCAGCCGGAGGATTGGGGCGATTCGGACCATACCCTGGAACTTCCGGGTCGAAAAGATGGTCGATCGAAGTAAAGACTGTAACTTCGCTTGTCTGTGTACTGTCCGTCGCCTGTCCGACGCGCCAGATAAATGGATACTGACCAGGATGAACAAAACGGAAGTTAGGGTTCTTGAGCTGTCCACCGATCAGAACCTGGTTGGCAGGGTTCAGACTGTCTCGATCACCAATCTCACTTCCCGCCTGCGAGATACCGAAGGCATTCAGATTTTCGAAATCGAAACGGTCGCTGAATCCATTACCAGTGTCGCCGGCCAGTGAACCCACATTTGGAACATTCGATGGGGTGAAAAAAGCCAGCGTTGCCGTCTGGAAGTCGCTGTCAACGACCCCGGCTTTGGTTGGCAGTGTAAAGCGCCCGGCCGGACTGTCATACGTGACATCCTGAACAAGCTGACCATGTGTTGTCGAAATGAACCACCAACCTGTGGCACTTACCCCCAACACAAATAGAGCCAGGAACAGTCTTAGTCTGGGTTTCAATCAATCCTCCTAATTCCCTGCTCCCGAATCCAGACCACCCTGATCAGGGTAGAACAGTTCAGGACGAGAAATCGGCCTTATCAAGTCGATGGAAGACGGGTACTTCCAGAATTCAAATTGTCTGACGGGGGCTAAGCAACCTCAAAGACGGGGTCATACGGGGCGGTGAGGCAGCATTTCAGGGTGACTACAGGGGGATCACCGAGGGGAATAGAGCTGGAGTTTATTAGACTCTTATATGTTATTAAACTATTATTGACGTTAAAAAATATACTGGTAAAAAATATACTCGCCTTTTATGAATATCGATTCCTTTAGCCTGTCGATGTCATTGCCTGATTCTGATTCGTTAAGAATATTTGAATTGTAATACAGGATTGCAACTCAAGGAAGACCCATATCTCCCATATGCAGATGACATTCAACGAGCAATTCAGTCAAAGTGTATCGTTGACCAGTGATACGGCACTGCTCAACCACACAAACGAAAGTCAGTATACACAGTACACAACCCCCATTCAACCGGATTAATCTGACTGGACAGCCTTTAAATGATTAGAATCCGCACTTAATAAAGCCTGTTAATCTTATTCGATGGGGATCGTTATGATTGGTGGGTCAGGGCAGTGAGCCTTACCACGGTTGACAATTATGATGGGCGAAAATATGCGATTGAAACAGAGTCGGCTTGTCTCATTGGCGTCCGACTATCTATTATTCCATATAGGCAATTATTGGCATCTGGTGATTGAGTTTGTGGCACGAGACTGACTTTTGAAAAGCCTGGTTCAAAAAGAGATCCGACCTGACAAACCTTGATTTAAGGAACATCGATCAAGGACGGATCGTAAGACCAGCGACGTTATTACATATTGATCTTGGCGAGGCCGCTGAATCGGTGGCCCACCAGAGGAAAAAGAGATCCGCAGGAGGGAGCTACGCCCATGGCGTTAACAACAAAGAAGAAGATCATCATCGGTTCGATTGCAGGAGTGGTCATCCTGGCCATCGGAATTGGTACATTCATGGCCCGCCGGCAAGACCTGCCCGAGGTACAGATCGTCAAGGTTGAAAGGCGTGATCTGCTCGAATCGAAGGTCACTTCGAACGGTGAAGTTCGGCCGATCCAGTTTATCAATCTGACGGCAGAGGTCTCCGGACGGGTCACTGACGTCTTCGTCAAGGAGGGGGATCAGATTACAAAGGGTAAACCGCTTCTGCGGGTCGACCCGACGCAGCTTGCCTCGTCGACGGCGATTCAGGAGGCGGCCCTGCGGGCATCGCAGGCCGATGCCCAGAATGCGGCGGCCGCGCTGACAGCCGTCGAGAATGCAGTCAATACGGCACGGGCCTCGCTGGTCACGGCGCAGGCCGACTTTGATCGGGCGACGGCGGAGAGAAGTAATGCGCAGATCGAGCTGAAGCGGAGCACCGATCTTCTCGAAGCCGGGATTACAGCGCGATCAAGCTACGATACCGCCAGGTTGCGTTTCGATTCGACGACGGCTTCGCTCAATGCCGCAAAGGCCCGGGTCGACCAGGCCAATGTTCAATTGAAAGATTCGGAGATAAGGGTCAAGCAGTCACAGGCGCAGCTCAATGTCTCCCAGGCGCGGATTGCCCAGCAGAAGGCGAGTCTCGAGCAGCAGTCGGATCTGCTGCGGCGCACTACGCAGTATGCCTCGATCAACGGGGTGGTCGTCGGGCCGATCGTTCAGGTCGGCACATTTGCCATTGCGAACTTCCAGTCGACCCCGCTGCTGATCATCGCCGATATGTCGGTGATCAACGTCGAGGTGCGGGTCGATGAGACGGATATCGCCAGCGTGGCGGTTGGACAGAAGGCAAAGGTCAAGGTCGATGCGCTGGGCGAGCGCGAGATCGATGGCGAGGTCGTCGAGAAGGCGGCTTCGGCAGTCACGCGGACCGGCCAGACGATTGCACAGACGACGGTAGCTGGTTCACAGGAGGCGAAGGACTTCAAAGTTGTCATCCGTCTGATCAACCTGAACGATGAGGTTCGTGACCGGCTGCGACCGGGAATGTCCGCGACCGCGGTCATCTCGACCGATCGGCGCGAAAAGGTTATCTCGATCCCGCTTCAGTCGCTGGTCGAGCGTGAGCAACCCGGGACAAGCGGCGAGAAGTCGGGAGCAGCGGCGACCAAGGACCGCAAACCGCAGAAGGGTGTCTTCACGGTCGAGAACAACAAGTCGATCTTTACCCCCGTCGAGACTGGCATTACGGGCGAGAACGACATCGAGATCAAGAGTGGCCTGAGCGAGGGCAAGGAGATCATCATCGGGCCCTACCGGGCATTGCGAACCCTGAAGAACGATCAGCCGATCAAACGTGAGGACAAGACAAAGAAACCGGCTGAGAGCAAGTAACGTTCAGTCAACAGGCAAGGAAGACAGGTATCTACAATGGTCACAGATCTAGATGTGAGAGCGGCAGCAGGCTCTGCAGTGGAGACTTCCAGGATCGACTCAACCGATGTTCTGATTCGGACCGTCGATCTCTGGAAGACCTATGAGATGGGAGACGAGCTGATCCACGCCCTGAGTGGAGTGACATTCGAGATCAGAAAGAATGAGTATGTGGCAATCATCGGTCCCTCGGGCTCGGGAAAGTCGACTCTCATGAATCTGATTGGATGTCTCGATACGCCATCAAAGGGCGAGTACTGGCTCAATGGCAAGAATGTCGCGCAGATGGACGACGATGAACTGGCGATGATCCGCAACCGGGAGATCGGATTCGTCTTCCAGACATTCAATCTTCTTCCACGGGCGACGGCGCTCCACAATGTGGAGCTGCCACTGATCTACAATGGCACCCCGGCAGCGACGAGGATCGAAATGGCTCGCAAGGCGCTCGAATCGGTCGAGCTTGGGAACCGGATGGGCCATAAACCCAACGAGCTCTCGGGTGGACAGCGGCAGAGAGTGGCAATTGCCCGGGCACTGGTCAACAGGCCGTCGATCATCCTTGCTGACGAGCCGACGGGCAACCTCGACTCAAAGACGTCGGAGGAGATCATGCAGCTCTTTGAGAGCCTCCATGCCCGCGGCAATACGATCATTCTGGTGACGCACGAACCGGACATCGCGGCCCACGCGCACCGTGTCATCTCCATCCGGGATGGCAAGATATCGAAGGATGAGCGTATCAGGTAGCTTGACTAAACCCGCTTGTCGGATACCATGAAACCCTGCCGGATATACCTGCAGGTTAAGCCTGCCGGCGGGAGACAATCCAGTCGGCAGGCAATGTCTTTTCAGTCGACGAGAAAGGTGGACAGGGAAATTGAGAGTGCGATTGGCTGAACTCAAATTGAAGAGCAGGAAGAGAGACTGGCTTCTGGGAGCCACAGCTCTCCTCATCGTCCTGGCCGGAGCAGCACCGATTCTGTGGATCGATCGGCTGGTCACATCAGCGGCAACGCCACAGGAGACAACCCGTCAGCAGATAAGTATCGACTACCAGAAGGCCGTCGAACTGATTCAGGCCAATCACTTCGTTGACCAGAAGGAAGAGGTTCTGATGAAGCTGGCGATTCAGGGGATGCTGAAGAGCCTCGATCCACACTCTGACTATCTCGACAGCAAAGACTACAAAGAGTTCACTGACAAGCAGCACAGCCAGTATTTTGGCATTGGTTCGCAGATCGGGACCCGCTACAGATCGACCTACATTCTCGAGCCATTCAAGGGCAGCCCAGCCTCGCGGGCCGGTCTGCGTTATGGCGATCAGATCATCGGCATTGACGATGAAGAGACGACAAGCTGGAATTCGGACCGGATTCGCTCAAAGCTGCTCGGTGACCGGGGAACGAGGGTGAGGGTGACCGTGCGGCGAGTCGGGGTCGCCAATCCGATCACCAGGGAGATCGTTCGAGACGGTATTGCCCTGCCCTCGATACCCAACTACTACCGGGTCAAACCAACGATTGGCTACATCGGCCTGATCCGCAATTTCCAGTCGACCACCAGTGAAGAGATGCGGACCGCCATGGCCGAGATGATCGAACAGGGTGCCACCAGCTTCATCCTCGACCTGCGGCAGAACCGTGGTGGCTACCTCGATCAGGCGATTCGAGTCTGTGACATGTTTCTGCAGCGAGGGCAGACGATCGTCTCGGTGCGGGGGCGTCAGGGTCGCAACTTTGACCAGAATGCCATTGCCGAGATTGGGGCACAGGAGAACTATCCACTCGTCGTCCTCATCGATCGGGACAGTGCCTCGGCCTCGGAGATTGTCGCAGGAGCGATTCAGGATCACGACCGAGGTCTGATCATCGGTGAGCCAAGTTTCGGCAAGGGCCTTGTACAGCGAATCTTCCCGTTAAGCGAGGGGGCACTCACTCTGACCATCGCCCACTACTATACCCCCAGTGGGCGCCTGATCCAGCGCGACTACTCGAACGGCTCCCTCTTTGATTACTACTCGAAACGCAACGCCGTGGGAGCTGGTGAAAAGATGCAGCCACGAACCGACGAAAGAAAGACCGACCTGGGAAGAGTCGTCTACGGTGGCGGGGGGATCGAACCGGATATCAAGGTCGATAATGCTGACACGTTCAACGTTGCGCAGGGTCGGATCTACCAGGGACTCTTCCTCTTCATCCGCGAGTTGATCAGCGGCCAGCTTCCCGGTCTCTCCCGTTTCCAGATCAATGGGTTGACCTATGACTACCAGATCCAGGGAAATGAATACATCGTCTCTGATGACGTGTTGAAGGCCGGCCGGGAGTGGCTCGTCAAATTCTATGCTGAAAATCCAGACTACGGTGTGACGGCTGCGATGATCGACGATAATCTGATCTGGATGCGCAAACAGATCCGTCAGGAGGTCCTCTTCGCAGCCTATGGCAGCGACCGGGCCCAGCAGGGGATGGCCGATCTGGATCTGCAGTTGCAGCGGGCGATTGCGGAGATGCCCAATGCCGCCGACCTGGCCAGCCGATCCTGGAAGCGTAACAGTGCCACTAACCGGGTACAATAGACCAATGAGACTTATCGACACTCACCAGCATCTCTGGGATCTCGACCTCTTCACCTATTCGTGGATGAAGGGACAGCCGGTGCTTGACCGCAATTTCAGCCTTGTGGACTATCGGAAGGCCACTGAAGGGATCGACGTTGTCCAGTCGGTCTTTGTCGAGGCAGACGTTGATCAACATCTCATGATCGATGAGGCAAAGCATATCCTTGAGCTGGCTGATCGTGACGATAATCCGATCAGCGGTCTGGTTGCCGCCGCAAGACCAGAGACTGACGACTTCATCAGGCATATCGAGGCGATCGCCGGCCATCCGGCATTGAAGGGGATCCGGCGTCTTCTGCAATCTGAGCGGGATGACCTGGCAATCGATCCGGTATTTCTGAAGAACATTGCCTCATTGGAGAGATTCGGTCTCTCCTTCGACATCTGCGTCCGGGCGCACCAGTTGCCCCAGGCGATCCAGATGGTGCGGCAATGCCCCGGTGTTCAGTTCATTCTCGATCATTGCGGTAATCCGGAGATCGCCACGGGTATCTCAAACGGCTGGCGTGAGGGCATGGCTGAAATGGCTTCACTGCCCAATGTCAGCTGCAAAGTCTCGGGGATCGTCGTCAACGGTGACTGGAATAACTGGACCAGCGAAGATCTGCGACCGGCGATCGAGTGGACGATCGAGTGCTTTGGCTGGGATCGAGTCATGTTCGGCAGTGACTGGCCGGTCTGCACGCTGGCGGCACCACTCAGGCGCTGGGTCGAGACGCTCGAGGGAATCATTGCGGCGGCGAGCGAGGAGAATCGTCGCAAACTCTATCTCGATAATGCACGGAGAATCTACCGACTCGCGAGCTGAGGACGGGTGATCAGGCGATCATCAAGATTGCTCACTCCCCGTCGGACGGTCGCAACCAAACAGGCTCAATCGGAATTGATCGGCACGAATCTGGGACAAGTTCCTATCCTGCCTGTTCCGGTGCCGACTGCTTCTTTCAAGGCCGCCTCTCAATCAGAACGAGCAGAGTGGGGCACCATCCCTCTTCAGCCCATTCAGCCAATCTACCGGCACATAACTCTTCTCGGTCAGGGCAATCGTCCTTCCTTCAAAATTGCTTCCGGAGACATTGAACCGAAACCGGGTACGCTGACGTCCGGAGATCTCCCTCTCAAACCTCTCCATCAGACCGGGCTGATTGGGCTGATTGTATGGACGATAGTTGAGACAGAACCCTTTTCCATCATTCAGGACAAAGGCGTAGGCTGGAACAAGATCGATCACAAACTGGTACTCGATACCGGCGCGAAAGCGGGCGCGGGTCGAGTGGGTCCAGTTCGGCTGACTCATCTCGACTGGCTGCGGTGAGACAGAGGCCTGATGGATCTGGAGATTGAGCGCACCGGTATAACCCTGCCCGATCCGGTCTGGATAGAGCGATGGAAACGGGGTGTAGTTGGCATCGGATGGAAAGGTTGCCAGAAAATGGAGGCGTATCCCGATCGGCGTACCGCGTGGAGAGAGGTACGGTTCGTCAGACCATCTGATGATCCTGGTTCGGGTGATCTGTCGCGGCCCGGAGGTAGTGGTCTGGCGAAGCTCCTCTATTGCCCGTAGATTGGGCTCTGGCACATCGGTCATTCCCGGTCCATGACCTTTGAGTGGAGTGATCAGCGGGGGAATAATGCGCCGGTATGGCCGGTCTGAGAGATCACGCCCCTCGACAATGATCCGAAATGGCTGCTCCGGCACTTCGAGAAGCAGGACATAACTGGAGAGATTGGAGGGATCATTCTGCCGGAACCGGACCGGGGCGATCACTCTTCCATCCTCATCGATCAATTTGATGTCGATCGAGTCGATGCTGTAGCCAGAGGCGAAGATCTGTACCTGATGCGATGTGCCGGCGACAAACCGGCTTCTTTCGAGAGCAAAGATCTGATTGAGCGTCAGGATCTGGCCGCAGCAGACAAAGAGCTCGCCCTGCGTGATGGCGCGAAGGCGATACCCTCCCTTCCCCTCGATGCGGAGACGCCACGTCCCCGGTCGCGGATCCCAGATGTGAATCGAGCGTCGCTGCTCCGACTCGGTCACGGCGATGTTTGGCTCATCTAGCGGCTGGGGACGATCCGCCGGGTTGAAGAGCGTGACACGAATACCGCTCGCAGCCTCGAGGATCACCTCGAGGCGCAGTGCCCCCGACTCGACCATCACCTCGACATCACGGTGCCCACCGTCAAGCTCCCCCTGAAGAATGGCGAGATGCTGGGCGTTCGGATCATCGTCAGCGAGGACCTCTCCCCCAGGGATAACCGAATGGAGGGAGTGAAGAAGAAGGATCGCAAAAGGAATCATCACCATCGATCCAAGTCGATTGATGACCAGGCTGGCTCTTCGGTCTGTAAACCAAGACATGCTTGTCGCTACTCCAGTCAGATTCGAATGAAGTAGCCATTCTACAACATGATGCGGGGTTACGATAACAGGAGCCGCGCCACCCCGAGAATCTAAGGGGGATCGTTCCGATGTTGATCTCCACCACTTTTCAGTCGCTGGTCATCACCTCGAACCGATCGAATGTGCGGTGCTTGATCCCTCCCGGGCGCGGCGCTCGAGATAGTCGACCAGCCGGACGTGGGGATCGAAGCCGATCACCCGGCCAGCATCGGCGACGAAGTTGGAGAGGGCGTTGATGTCATAGTAGAGAATCTTTCCATCGCGGTCATCGACAATATACTCGATGCCACCGACATCGATTCCAGATGCCTCGACCATCCTCTCCACTGCCGCAATCACTTCAGGTGGCGGGGTAGTTGCCTCAACCCTGATCCCGCTCTTCGGGGCATCGGCCGGACAGGCCCCACGACTCAACTCGACGCCATCCGTCGTCTGACAGATATCGGCAGGGCAGAGATTGAATCCCTGGCCGGTATTGTAGACATTAATCGCATATAGATAGCGCCGATCGAGAGTTTCAACCCGGGTGATGTGACCACCTCGCGCGGGAATATACTCCTGCACCAGTGCCGTCTGGTCGATCCCGAGATCGATCTGCCCGTCTTCAACTGCCTGGCGGAGGATTGTCTGATCGTCAAATCTGACAATTCCGGCGCCACTTCCTCCGATATTTGGTTTGACGACGACCGGATAACGAAGCCCCTCAGCTGCCGCCAGTGCCTGTTCCGGATGGTTGATGACCCGCGCCCGCGGATAGGGCAGGCCCAGCTCCTCCATTATCTCGAGCTGCAGGGCCTTGGAGGTCTCGACGGTATAGGCCAGCCGACCATTGACGATCGGTACTCCAAGACGTTCAAGATGGGCGAGGTAGCCGTGAGTGTGGAAGATGCCCTGCCCTGCTCCTCGCAGGTATGCCGAGGGACTCATGCGATTGACCACGAGTGAAAATGGGGCCGCCCCGGCCTGTGGGTCGTAAACGTGCTGCCGTGCATCGATCCTCACATACGGAATATCACGCCGCTCGAGCTCGGTAAAAAGAGGGCGAAACCAGTCCTGGTGCTCATGAAAAATGCCAATTGGAAGAATCTTGTGGACCGTCTGATCTGACATCATCTCTCTCCTTTAAGTCAATTATCGCGGGGTTTGCTGATGGCGTGGTCGCTGATCGGTCCGTGATAGATCAGCTCGCCTGCCTCGATGGCGACGTTGAGCCGGTTCTGTCTGACGGGCAGCGGGCAGGTCGCATAGATGGTGAATGCGCAGGGTGGATTAATCGCCTGATTGAAGTCGATCTCAACCTTGCCATCGACTGGCCAACCCGTATTCAGAAAACGCGCCGCACCATAGGTGGTGCGGTTGCTGGTCAGATCCCGGAAGATGATGAAGAGCCCCTTCTCGCCAAGGGCAACCGGCTCAAGCGAATACTCCTGACCTTTCAGAGTGAACCGGAGCAGACCAGGACTCTGATACTTTTCGATATCACCGAGAATATTGATGATCGATACCTCTTTTGGGCTCTCGTAGGGGGCGAAACTGGCCGTCACCCGAAACTCTTCTTTCGCCGGATACCAGCGCAGGCCGGTGAAATTGCGCCGTGCTGCACTGTTCCGATCCTTGAAACGAATGCCAAACTTCTCACCCCGCTTGAGGACAATGAAGGTCAGGTCGCCCTGCACGATCGGCGGCGAAGAGTTGGAGGTCAGCTTCAACTCGGTCTCCCGCACCGGCCGGCCCTCGATCGAGACCTGTAGATTCTCCTCGACCCGGAGCGTAATCTTCTCACCGGCGAGATCGAATGAACCGATCCGTGCCGGGGCGCCCGCCGCTGGCAGGACGATATCATTGGTCGGCGCCGAACCAAACTCGTTAATCCCCTCACGCAGCCAGAAGAGTCCTGAGACGGTCAGCCAGCCATCCTCGGCCTTCAGCCTCGCCTCACGATCACTCCGCCACGACTGCAAATCCTTCTCATATTTTGTCTGGCCCGCGATGGTTGTGACGAGACTGATGGTCATCACGGAAATCGTCATTAAGCGCTTGATCAACTGATACTCCCTTCAATATTGGCAAGTTCCACTTCGTTAATGGTGCCCATAATGGACAAAGCCCGCTGAGAGCCTGAAGGCTGTCAGCGGGCTTCGCGGTCAAAAACCTTGATCGGTACTCTTATCCCCCCAAAACAGTCTCCAGGTTGAGGCTTGCACAGCAACAGGCCATCCAGATACAACAACAGATACAACAACAGGGAGTGATGACCAGTCGAGACAGGAGGGCTGTCACACCAGCCGAACGGGTGGAGTTGGGTGAGATCCCATTGGAGCCAAGTCCAAGACCTAGAGTGGGACCTAGAGTGGGACCTAGCGTGGGATCTAGTGTGGGGTCCAATGTGAGATCTGATAGAAGATCCAAGTTTGGACTACTTGTAAAATGTTCTTTTTCCATAAGAATGAATCAATGTGGGTTATAAGAGATTCCTGATAGCTTGTCAAGGACAATGGGACAGTGGGTCTGTCCGGGGCAGAGTACGCACAGGGCAATCGCATTATGAAGAGACTTGACAAGATAGGAGATGCTGGAACCACTATTCGCCAGTAATTCAAACACTTTGGGGTGGAGTCACTGGTCTCTCTGCTCGATCCTTAAAATGTAAGTTGATTGGGATCATTGCGAGAATGGCATCTATGCTTCATGTGGGGAAAGGCAGATGGTTCCAGCGCCCCGTTGGGGCGCTTCAAAACGCGCTCGTGCAGATCCTGAGAGATAATGCGATTGCCCTGAGAGTACGCACGTCGCAACAGCAAACCTTCCGGTGAGGAGGATCTTCGGCATTGTTTGATGCCCATCCCGACTGACTCCCAATTTGCCCACATCTTCAAGATCGAACCGAGAGAGCAACGCCCCCACCCCTTGGTTGTTGAAATACTCCTGAGCCTCTCGGCAGAGGTCGTTTCACAAGTCCAGATCGACGTGGTAGATTCTGATTCATGCCATTCAGATATTGTCCACTCTGCGGACGCCCTGGAAATCAGTTGCTGGCTGACGGCGACCTTGGAGACCGTGAGTTGGTAAGGCTGATCAGTGTCAGTGCGCCCGGCTGGTCGCCAGATCGTGGGTTGTGCCTGCCCTGTCTGGCTCTCTTTCGTGGCGGTCTCGATCGTTTTCGATCCAATCCAACCATCTTTCACGGGGGGCGTCTCCATATTCTGCCGACACCGCTGCGCGTAGGGGCCGACGAGCGTTTCACCGGTCGGGGAGTGACGATCGCCTTTCTCGATTCCGGCTTCTATCCGCATCCCGACCTGGTGAGTCCCCGGAACCGGATTCTTCATTACGAAAATATTGTCGATTCGGGTTTCGATCCGGCGGAGATCGGCCGGCCGGACGTCTCAAGCTGGCATGGATTGATGACCTCGGTCGTCGCAACCGGGAATGGCCATCTCTCAAATGGACTCTATCGTGGCATCGCCTCTGAAGCAAACCTGGTACTGGTCAAGGTCGGTTCGGCTCAACGGATTCTCCACGATGATATCCGGCGGGGAATAGAGTGGGCAATCACCAACCGGGAGCGTTTCAACATCAGGGTGATCAACATCTCCTGTGGTGGTGACTATGAGGAGTCTTATCTGACCGACGGGCTCTCGCAAGCGGCCGAGAGGGCGGTGCGTGCCGGCATGGTTGTCGTCTGCGCGGCTGGAAATGTCGGAAACTCCCCGGATCACTCCGTCCTGCCACCTGCTTCTACGCCGGCAGTCATCACGGTTGGCGGATTCAATGACAAGAACACGCTCGAGCTTGAGGATAACGAGGTCTACCATTCGTCGTATGGCCCCACGATCGATGGCTTGCAGAAACCGGAGATAGTGGCGCCAAGCATCTGGCTCGCCGCGCCGATTCTGCCCGACACGGCGACCGCGAGTGAGGCCTGGCTCTACGACCTGCTGCAGAATACCCCGGATGCTGAACTTCGTGAGGTACTGCGAAAGCATCCGGGAATCGATCATAATCTGGATCAGGCCATCGAGCTGCCGATCTATCTGATTCGCCATCTGGTCGCGATCCGCCTGCACGATGCCAATGTGATCAGCGGACACTACAAGCACGTCGACGGAACAAGTTTCGCCGCGCCGATCGTCTCTGCGGTCGTCGCCCAGATGCTCGAAGCCAATCCCGAGCTGCGCCCCTGGGAGGTGAAACGAGTTCTGATCGAGACCGCGCTCCGTCTGAAGCGCGTCCCGGTAGAGCGTCAGGGATGGGGGACGATCATTCCAGCCCGTGCCGTGGCCCGGGCGCTGGAGCGTCTGACCAGAGAGCCGGAATGACCAATGTATCTCGTTGATGGAAACAATGTGATGGGGCAGCGTGTCGGCTGGCATCGTGACAAGGCGGGGGCCCGGCGTCGGCTCTTGGAAGATCTGGCCCATCTGGCAGGGATCCGGAAGATCCGCATCGGGGTGGTCTTTGACGGACGTCCGGACCAGGCATTTCCAGACGGATCAAGCTACCGGGGAGTCAGGATTCATTACGCGACGCCTGGTTCAGATGCCGATACAAGACTGGTCGAACTGGTTGAAGCAAGCCGCGAGAAGAGGAATCTGACTGTCGTCACCTCGGACGGGCGACTCACTTCGCAGATCAGGGTTCGGGGCGTGCGCGTCATGCGCTCCGGTGAGTTGCGCGACTGGATCGACCGTGCGCGGGAGATTGCCAGTAACCAGGAGGAGTCGCCACGGGTCGGGGATGAGGAGTTGGGAGGCTGGCTCAGGTACTTCGGGGTCGACCCGGATGAAGATCAGGACTGAAATGGCGGACGAACTTGCCGGTCGCGGCAGAGATTATCTGCCATCTTTGGCTGGGAGCAGTCCATCAACTTGTGATACATTCACCCGTCTCCTGGCCAGCTTGGCCTGGTCATTTCCAGATAGCGTGTGATGGGATCTGATCGTCAAAAAATCAAGGCAATTCTTCTGCTGATGCTCTGCGGCGGAGCAGGTCTTGCGCTGCTGCTGCTCTTTGCCGATGGCTGTCAGCAGGACGGCGGACTCCACTACCTTTTTGCGCGATGGGCGTGGCGACATCCGGGTCTCTTCGTTGGAGTCTGGTCGCGTCCACTCTACACGACCGTCTACGCGCTGCCGGCACTTGGCGGTTACACGGCTGCCCGTGCGTTGACCGTCGTGATCTGCCTGCTCATCGCCTGGCAGAGCTGGCGGCTGGCCCTCGAAATGGGCATCGCGCGAAGTCCGCTCGCGATTCTCCTCGTCTGGCTTCAGCCATCATTCTTTCTCTTTGCGGCTGACAACATGACCGAGCAGATCTTTGCGCTGGTCGTGGTCATCGCCCTGCGACTTGACCATCAGGGGCGGAGAGTGGCCGGGGCGATCGTCGCGTCGCTGACCGTCCTGGCGCGTCCGGAGGGACTCTTTCTGGTCATTCTCTGGGCCATCTGGCTGCTCTGGCCATTGAGGCCCCGTATGCAATGGAAGCTTGAACGCCGAGACTGGAAGCAGGGCCTGATCATCCTCTGGCTGGGAACCGGGGCCTTGGGCTGGTGGCTGGCGGCACTGCTGATCACGGGAGATCCACTCTTCATTCTCCACAACTGGCCACAAAACTGGCCCCTGACAGGGACCGTCTACGGTGCAGCAGGTCTTCTTGCCTATCCGGCTCGCCTGCCGGAGATCGTTGGCCCATTCCTGCTCCCGGCTTTCCTGCTCGGGCTCTGGCAGATGCGTCGTGGCGGCCGTTACCCGATTCTCTCCGCGACCTTCCTCCTTTTCTTCATCCTCCACACGATTCTGCGGGCGTGGGGGCTGCTTGGATCGGCCGGATACCCACGCTATCTGGTCGGAATCTCCCCGGTGATCGCCCTGATTACTCTCGAAGGATGGAACAGCCTCGCCGACCGCTTTCATCGGTCTCCAACTTGGTGGCGCACGGCGGTCGCCACAACTATTCTTGCCGTATCATTCTGGTTCAACCTGATCTATGTCGATGGAGCGGAATGGTCTCGAGATGCACGGGCGATTAGACAGGTTCACGAGTGGTTCATCAACGAGCAACGTCAGCAGCAGGATCTGCCTCTCTCCCGGCTCATCTGGAATGAACCATACGCGTGCATCCTCTTCAAACACGACCCATGGGAGAATCCGGAATGGACTCACGACCGCGAGCGGGATCTGGAGATGCTCCGCAGCTCACCGGCCGGCACCCTGGTTGTGTGGGATCGACTGATCGGCCCGAAGTGGTTCGGCCTCCAGAGCGAGGACTTTGAAGAGGCTGGATACCGAAGAATCTATACCGGGAATTTCCGTCTCGAGGGGTATCTTGTCAACCGTTCCTGGTTCGGGTACGGCGGGCCCCGCCAGCAAACCTACTACCTGCTCTATAAGGATCGTTAGCGGTCATCTGACGGCTGAGAGATCGACACCTCCAGCAGCGACTTCTCCTGCCAATGATTGATCGCTGCTCAAAAGCCTCAACACGCCTACACGTCTCTCCGAGATCAGCTCGATGATCTCTACTGTCAGGAATTCGCGATTCCATTACTATCCGGCTACCTCGCTGCCCGGGCGAATCGAATGGTCCGGACATTGCCATTGCTGTCGAGAATGGCGATGAGGGAACGTCCGGTCTCGAGGCGACCGTAATCGATGATTCGCTGACTGTCGACGTTTCGCAATTTGAACTTGTCTCCGAAAGTGTTCCGCAGATCTTCAATCGACCAGTTGACGAGCATTTCAACACTGGTCAAAATCCGCTCCGGCTGACTGAAGCTGAGGGCGACACCATACTGATAGCTCAGAAAACGGATCGTATATCGGTAATCGGTCTTCTCCACGGCCGCCGCTCGAGTCAGGTTGTCAATCTCCACTGCCGAGAGCAGACCGATTCCATCGACAAGCCGGTAGAAGAGGGCGAGAGCCTCGTCAGGCCGGGGAAAGAGTGGATCGAGTGCTGTCCGGCCACGCCGTTCCCTTGCTGCAGTCGAGAGCTGCCCCTCGAGCCTCTCTGTACTGCCTGATGTCTCCGGCGTCTCCGGCGTCTCCGGCCGCCCCGTGGCCACCGGGGACTGACTGGAGGAGGGCGGAGCCACTTGGCCGGGTTCAGTCCTCTCGATACGTGAAATTACCGTCGCCAGACTGCCAATCGAACGGTCTGAGATCATTCCGCGAGCATAATTGATCGGTACGGCAAAATTGATGTTCTGACCACTCTTGAGAAGATAGGTGGCGATCCCGATCACTTCACCGCGGGTATTGAAGATTGCTCCACCGCTGCTGCCCTGGCTGATCGGGGCCGAGATCTGGAAGACACGGTGAGTATCGAGCTGGCGCATCCCGCTCACAATACCGGTCGAGACACTGTTCGTCAGCCCCTCCGGGCTGCTGATGACCACGACCTCCTCTCCGATTTCCGTGCGTTCAGAGTTGCCAAGAGTTACAACCGGCAGATCAAAACCCTTGATCCGGATGATCGCAATATCTTTCAGCTCATCGATCTCGACCACCTCGGTTGTCGTGTAGATATCACCATTGCTCATCCTTACCCGAACCGTCGAGGATCCGCGCAGGACGTGGAGGCTGGTGACGATCGCTCCCGCCGGAGTGACAATGAACCCGCTTCCCTGACTGACCAGATTGCCCCGAGTATCGAGCGCTTCGAGGACGACCACTGCCCGTGACTGCTGGCGGGCGATCTGTCCGACGGAGGGTGCAGCCTGCTGTGCAGAGATCTCTACCCCGCAGATCACGCATTGCCAGAAAATTATGAGGATCAGGCCTCTTTTGAACATTGCTTCTCCAGTTGACTGACCTGGCATCCCTCTCTTCAATCCTCGTCGACCGGCGCAACGATCAGATCGCGGAGATTCTCCAGGTATTGACCACGGGGATTGTTTGGTGAGGCCTCGATGAGACTATTGTACGAGAAGAGAATAAATCCCTTCGTTCCAAGCTGCCGACTCAGCTCGATCTTCTCGCGTGCTTCATCGACCGCCTGTCGGTAGGCCCCGATTCCGCTCCAGACCTCACGCCCCCCGGCGAGCGCAATTGCAGTCGTAATCTGTCTTTCAAAAAGCCTGGTATCCGGGGTATAGGCCATCGGACAGACAGCATCGAGCCAGCCCCGCTGCAACCAGGTCTTCCAGTCCTGAAAGCGTGATCGAACCGCGTCGGTCTCATTGGCAAAGACCGCCGCGGAGATCTTCAGATCCGGCCGCACCTTTTTGACCTCGCGATAGATACGCTCGACGAGCAGATTGACCTGCCGACGCTGGAATTGGGCATACTGATCCGGAAAGGTTCGAACCTGGAGGAGCGGATCCTGATCCATTCTCCGGACCAGAAAGTCGCGGTCATCTTCGGGCAGCGTCCTGACCATCTCCCGGCGAAACTGATCAAGGGAGACACGGCTGTAGTCGTATTCCGGACTGGGATAACGGACATAGTCGAAGTGGAGCCCATCGACTTCATAACGTGTGGCGATATCCAGCCAGAGGCGAAGAAGCTGCTGGCGCACCACTGGATTTGCAGGAGAGATGAAGAGCCCTTCGAGGGAACGTGGATTCTGGCGGGCATAGGCGGCCAGTCTCGCCAGATACTCAGGCTGGCGTGGATCGCGATAGTAGAGCTCCGCTGCAAGCCCGCGTGGAACCATGAGCCATTCCGGATGCTGGTAGATCAGGTGTGCGGTCGAGGTGGGAAGATTCCCGACATCAGAGACCAGGTAGGTGTTGAGCCAGGCATGCACTCGCAGCCCAGCCCGATGAGCTTCATCGATGACCAGAGAGAGTGGATCAAAATCGGCCGGCAGGCCCTGCAGCTCGGCGGCACGTGGCTCATAGGGTGAATTGTAGTAGGCGTCTCCACGCCCGCGCACCTGGACGATCAGATCGGTGATCCCATTGGCACTCGCTCGCTCGACGAGAATCTTCACCGCCCCTGGGCTGGTCATCGTATGCCGGACAACCCAGAGGGCGCGCACCTCCCGTGGATCCTGGGCGACGGCTCTCTCCGGCGCCGTCGTCTGCTGCATCGGAAAAATGGCCAGGAGCAGCATCAATGCATAGCCAGCTGTTACCGTCGAGAACTGCTTCATCAGAACTCCCCTGACCTCAATGGACCTCAATGGACCTCAATTGATCTCAATAGATCAGGTACTTGCGCCGGATCGCCCGGAAGCCGTCGAGATCTCCATCATAGAGCAGCTTCATGGCCCGCCCGTCAGATCCTTTCTGAAATGCCTCGAACACCTTCTGATTGACCAGGAGGCGCAGGAACCGGTCGGAATTGAAGGAGGCTCCAAAGAGCCGCCGGATCTGTGCCGCCAACTCCAGTCCAGTCAGCACCGGCTCAAAACGGGTTCGATCAGTAACCAAAATATTCACTCCACCACAATCGGCATCCTTATGAACACTCGCTTTTGGAGTGAAGCGAACCGGGATGAAGCGCACTCCCGGCAGTCCGGCCCGGTTGAGCGAATCGGCCAGCTTTCGTCCATCGATCCAGGGCGCACCGATCAGCTCGAAGGGCGTGTCGGTCCCCCTTCCGACCGAAACATTGGTCGGTTCCAGCAGGCAGACTCCCGGGTAGAGTGTCGCCTGGGTCAGACTGCGCATATTCGGAGATGGATTGACCCAGGTCAGACCCGTCTGATCAAGCCAGCTCTCCCTTGTCCAGCCATCGATCCTGATCACCTGCAGATCGGCGTTGATGCCCCGCTCTTTGTTGAAGAGCATCGCCAACTCGCCAATCGTCATGCCATGGCGCACCGGTATCTGATGGTGGGCGATGAAGGAGAGCTTATCCCCATCGGCCAGCGGCCCTTCGACATCGACCCCGTTGATCGGATTGACGCGGTCGAGTACCACCAGTCGGATCTTCTGTTTCCCAGCCTCCTCGAGGGCCAGACCAAGGGTCGAGATATAGGTATAGAAACGGGCTCCCACATCCTGAATATCGAAGACCAGCGTATCGATCCCCTTCAGCATCTCCGGCGTTGGCCGACGTGTCTCACCATAGAGACTGTAGACCGGCAGCCCGGTCTTCTCATCGACCGTATTGGTGATCTTCTCCTGATCGAGTGCACCACGGATTCCATGCTCAGGCGAGAAGAGCGCGATCAGCCGGACCTCCGGCGCCTTGAAGAGCAGATCGATCGTGCTGTTGCCCTCCGCATCTCGCCCCGTATGGTTGGTGATCAACCCGACCTTTCTCCCCTTCAAGGCGACAAATCCATCCCGTTTCAGGACATCTATTCCATTCAGCGACTGGCTGGTGAGCAGACTCTCCTGACGAACCGCTCCACCGGCTCCAGTCGCCGTGGTCAGCATCTGCTCGATCGAT
>CAIOZW010000264.1 GCA_903862855.1 uncultured Acidobacteriota bacterium | reverse complement strand
TTCTGGACAAATTCTGGAACGTCGTGGATTATCCACCCTCGGTTCATATCTGTCAATATTTTGTGACGCTTTGAGAGAACTTTTGCCATCAGTCAGGAAGGATGCCCACGGCGGAAAATCTCTTGAATCCGGGGGCGCAACTATCCTACTATCTTCCAACCGAGTCAACAAAGACTCAGCCTGACGAGGCCACCCCGGCCGCTCTGCCTCAAACCTGAGGAGTTCACGCATGGTGGCACGATTGAATCTGTTCTTCATTCTATTTTGTGGATTTTATGACGATCTTGACCGGATCGCCATGAGCGGCAAGGTTCGAGATCTTGCCGGGCGGGCCGTTATTGGAGCGCGGGTGGTGGCGCGGCGGGTCGAGAGCGGACTGGAACGAACTGTTCTGACAGATGAACGCGGAGAGTACCGGCTGGTCAACCTGGCGCCGGGATCATATGAATTGCGGGCCGAGGCCGGGGGATTCCAGAGTGCGACCTCAAGACCATTGAGGGGGCTGGGGGGAGAGACCGTCCGGTTCGATTTCAGGCTTGGGCCGGCACAAATCTCGGCATCACTGGAAGTGACGGGCAGCGAAGATGCGCAGCGGATCGATCCGGAACGAACGGTCCTTGGCGCCACGCTCGGGAGGCGGGAGATCGAGCAGTTGCCGGTTGAGAGTCGTAATGTACTCGATCTGGTGCTGACGCTGCCCGGTGTGCAGCTGCCCGGACTGAGTGACCATGAACTGGCTGAAGGGGACCGAAAGGAGGACTTCCGGCGCCCGCCGGCAGAGAATGGGATCGTCTCACTTGCCGGTGGCACTCCCTATTCGAACAATCTGACGATTGAGGGTCTTGACAACAATGACGACCGCGAGGGGCGTGAGCGATTGGTGCCTGTTCTGTCCGGGGTAGAGGAGTTGCAGGTGATCACCAACCAGTTCTCGGCCGAGTATGGGCGGGCCTCCGGAGGAAGGATCAATCTGCGGCTCCGCGAGGGGGCGGCGCGGCTCCACGGTGAGCTTTATCAGTATTATCGCGATGCGCGGCTGAACGCGAACGGATTCTTCCGCAATGCCGATCCGGGAAGGGCGAAACGAGTCCCCTTCCTCAATCTCAATCCCGGTGTTGCGCTGGGTCTGCCACGGATCGATCCGGGAGGGGTCAATGGACGGCTCTTTCTGGCCTATGAGCACGACCTTGTGGACGATCACGCCCAGATTGCCGCCCTCGTTCCGCTGGAACGGCATGCGCGATTTCCCCTCCCACTCCCGAATGGCCGACCACTTGGCACAGAGGTTGGACTCTATGATCTGGCCGTCCGCACGCCACGTGAGAGCAACACCTGGCAGATTCGCGGGGAGATGGCCGCTGGGGAGAGACATCAGCTCGGGAGCTTTGCAACCCTCGCGCGGAGCCGTGATCGGCGCGGCTTTGCCGGTGAGAGGCAGATGGTCGAGACGATGCGTGCAAGGGGGCGCAACAGTCAATCCTGGTCGATCAGCGATCAGTGGACGGTCAACCGGCGCATATTCAACAGTCTGCGGGTACAGTGGTCAGGATTGCGGCCGGTCGAGTCGGCAGAGAGGGCTGGTGAGGGTCCGCAAGCTCCTCGGCCGGTGGTGCTGATCGACATCGATGATCCGCGCGGAGCGGAGGCTGGTGCGGCAGACCGCAGTGGGACACTGGTCGCCGGCTCAAGCAACCTCGGAGCCACGGAAAGGCGCGAGGATCGCTGGCAGTTACAGGAGACCCTGACCCTCGCCGTGGGCCGCCAGACAATCCGGGCCGGGATCGATCTGCAGACGATCGACTCGCAGATGGAGGAGCTGACCGACCGGAGTGGAACGTGGAGATTCGACTCGGTCGCTGACTTTCTGGCCAGCCGTCCCTCCCGTTTTGTGCAGCGTTTCGGGAGCAGTTCGATCATTCGCAACACCTACCGGAGCCTCTTCTGCCAGTCTGACTGGCGACCGCGAAACGGGCTGACCATCGGTTACGGCCTCCGCTGGGAGGAGGAGTCGGTGATCATTGATCGCCAGAACCTTGGGCCGCGCCTCTCTCTGGCCATCGATCCGGTGGGTCACGGGACAGATGTCGTCAGGATTGGTGGAGGTCTCTTCTATAACCGGGCCATGCTCCGCACGGTTGATGACTACCGTCTGACAAGTCAGACCCGCGTCCTGGACACGGATGGAGCAGGGCGGGGATTGCTGGAACGGCTCGACTTCCCGCGGCCATTCTCGATTGTCAATCCTGACGTCCTCGCGGCAACGATCATTGAGAGCGGTTTCCGGCGGCAGATTGAACCGGGCCTCCGAATTCCCGAGAGTCTGCAGATGGCGATCGGATACGAACGTCAACTCGGCAAGATGGCACGGTTCGAGGTCAACTGGGTTGAGCACCGGGGGACTCATCTCTGGCGTGAGAGCAATATCAATGCCCCTGTCTTGCCGGCGGGAGTGGCAAGCTGGAGCGACTACCTGCTTGGTCTCGAGCTGACCAACCGCCCTGACCCGCAGACAGGCCGGCGCCCATACCCTGGCACGGCCGATCGGATCCAGTTTTCGTTGAGTTCGCTTCCGGGTGAGACGAGGCGTGAAAATGGTCAAACCGTCATCGTCTACGGACTCAATTCAACCTCGACAAGCAATGGTACCAATGGAATGCGCACGGCACGAGCGGCCATCAGCCATCTCCGCCCCCGGCCTGAACTGGCTCAGGTTGAAGAGCTGCAGTCACGCGGAGAGAGCCATTACCGCGGTGTAACCATTGGGTTGAATGGGCGTGGAGTGCGCCTCAGCTACACTCTGAGCCGGACGATCGATGATGGGGTGGTCAATACCTCTTCACCGCTCGTTGCCGGGGATTTCCAGCGAGAGCGTGCGGCAAGTCTTCTCGATGCCCGCCACCGATTTGTCCTCAGCTGGACAGGGCGACTGCCGCGCCGGCTGCGCGACTGGAGTCTGGGCGGGATTCTGCAGGTCACCTCAGCCCGGCCATTCAACATCGGGATGAATGGTAACGACCGGAACCTCGATGATGTCGGGAATGATCGGCCCAGCTTCACCGGGAGCATCGATCAGCTCATCTGGCGACGACCGGGAGAGAGCGCGTTCCCAGAGAGATTCAGCCTTCCGGCAATCGGCACCATCGGTGATCTGCCGCGTAATGCCGGTCGCGGACCGGCGGGCTACAGTCTGAATCTGCGCCTCTCGCGCCAGATCAGGCTGAATGAGAGGATCGTCGCGCATCTACTTGCCGAAGCCTTCAATCCACTCAATTCGACCGTCTTCAGCTTTGGAGCCGAATTTGTCGACTTCAACCCTGGCCGCACCACCAACTTTCTTGTGCCACGACGAACGATCAAGCCACGAACGATGAGGCTCGGGGTGCGCCTAACCTTCTGAGGCGGAAGAGCGGCTTACTGCCTATCTTCAGGGCTCGTAATCGAGGTTCGGCGCGAGCCAGCGCTCTATCTCGGTTACGGCCATGCCTTTCCGTGCCGCATAATCCTCGACCTGATCGCGACCGATCCGGCCAACGACAAAGTATTTTGCCTGCGGATGGCTGAAGTACCAGCCACTGACAGAGCTCGCCGGCATCATTGCACAGCTCTCGGTGAGGGTGATGCCGGCGTGCGCTTCAGCTTCAAGGAGCGAGAAGATCTTGCGTTTCTCAAGATGGTCGGGACAGGCCGGATAGCCCGGGGCAGGGCGGATGCCGCGATAACGCTCCTTGATCAGATCCTCGATCGTCAGATGCTCTTCGGTTCCAAAGCCGAGATCTCTCCGCGCCTGCTGGTGGAGCAGCTCGGCAAAAGCCTCGGCAAGTCGGTCGGCGAGAGCCTGTGACATGATCGCGCCATAATCGTCGTGGTCCTCGGCAAAGCTGCGGCAGAGATCCTCAAGGCCATGGCCGGTGGTGACCGCAAATGCCCCCAGATAGTCGATCCTTCCCGATTCACGCGGGGCAATCAGGTCGGCGAGGGACTGATTGGACTGGCCCTCACGACGCGCCGACTGCTGACGGAGCATATTGAAGCGAGTCAGAACCGCCTCACGTGATGGATCGGCATAGACTTCGACATCATCGCCAAGACTGTTGGCTGGCCAGAACCCGTAGACTCCCCGGGCTCTCAGCAAGCGCTCATCGATAATGCGTCGCAGCAGCCGCTGTGCGTCATCAAAGAGGCGCCGGGCCTCTCCTCCAACCACCTCGTCATCGAGAATACGCGGATAGACACCGGCCAGCTCCCAGGTATGGAAGAATGGCGACCAGTCGATATAGCGAGCGATCTCTTCAAGCGGGTAGTCGTCGAGCACACGCTTTCCAATGAAGGGGGGATCGGCAATCTCGGTCGTCGCCCAGTCGATCGGAGTACGATTGGTCCGGGCCTCGGCGATGCTGATCAAGGTCCGCTGTTCACGTCCGGCCAGATGCATCTCCCGATCACGCTGCTGCTGGCGCTGATTCT
>CAIOZW010000263.1 GCA_903862855.1 uncultured Acidobacteriota bacterium | reverse complement strand
GTAGTCGTACTGACTGGCGCCGGACGTGGTTTCTGTGCCGGACTCGATCTCGATGCGGCCAATGTTGCCGCCATGACGGAACAGCAGAATCACTCGCGCCACGAAAGGCTCGACGACCTTCACTGGGTCGGACGCTGGGTCCTCTCCGTCGTCAACTGTGACAAGCCGGTTATCGCCGCCATTAATGGACCGGCGGTTGGGGCGGGCTGCGGACTGGCGCTGGCCGCGGACATCAGAGTGATGAGCGATGCAGCCATCATGAGCACCGGCTATCTGAAGATCGGGCTCTCACCCGATGCCGGGGTGAGCTACTTTCTGCCACGCCTGATCGGTCTGGCACGCGCCTCGGAGCTGCTCCTCACTGCGCGCGAGATCAAGGCGGCCGAGGCGGAGAGGATCGGTCTCGTCTCCCGGGTCGTGCCGGCGACCGACTTCGAGAAGGAGGTCACGGACGATGCCAATCGACTTGCGGCCGGTCCACCCATTGCCCTCACCCTCACCAAACGACTCCTGCGCGACTCACTCGACACTCAACTCCTGCCCCACTTGCGTGGGGAGCTGCAGGGGATCATGCAGTGCCTGAAGAGTCGCGATGCCCACGAGGCCTTTGCCGCTTTCCGCGAGAAACGGCGCCCTGTCTTCGAGGGCAGATGATGTGCGCTGAGAATTCGTACCCGATGCCTTTGGAGCAGCACGATCTCGATGATCTTCGCCAACGACTCACCCGTGTTGGCGAGATGGTCCGCAACCACACGCTGATGCTCTTGCGCGAGAACTCGGCCGAGACCCTCTCGACCATTGCCTATGAGACCGCAGCCGATAAGATCTATGCGATCGACTCCGCCGTTGAAGAGGTGCTCCTCTCAACTCTCGCCTCAGAACTGGCCCCGGCCATCTCCTTTGCCCTCATCTGCGAGGGAATCAACGACGAAGAGCCTCTTCCCTTTCCATCCGGCTGCCCACTCGAGTCTTGCGTGGCCCGGTTGATCATCGATCCGATCGACGGGACACGACCCCTTATGTACAACAAGCGCAGTGGATGGTGGCTGGCTGGACTTGCCTCCAACCAGGGGGAGGCGACCACGCTGAACAGCATCGAGGTCGCCGTCCAGGTCGAGATCCCCACGACGCGTGCCCTCTATGCCGACACCCTCTGGGCGATTCGCGATGGCGGCGCACACGGCGAGACCGTCAACCTGCTCGACTCACAGCGCACACCATTCACGCCACGTCCATCAAACCAGTCGACGATCTGCGGTGGCTTCGCCTCGTTCTTCCATCCATTCCCGGGGGGACGCGATATCCTGGCAGCGATTGAAGAGGAGCTCTTCCTGCAAATATGCGGCGATCTCGCCACCAACCGGTCGGCCGTCTTCGATGACCAGTATCTATCGACCGGTGGTCAGCTCTACGATCTGATGACCGGACGCGATCGACTGCTTGTCGATATTCGCGGTCTGCTCTTTGAACGATTCAAGCGCGAGGGGCGCACACCCAGCCACGCCTGCCACCCCTATGATCTCGCCTCGACCCTCATCGCGATCGAGGCCGGGGTGATCATCACTGATGGGAAAGGCCGTAAGCTCGATGCAACTCTCGATACGACCAGCGATGTCTCCTGGATCGGCTATGCCAACCAGGAGATCCGCGCCGAGGTCGAACCGCTCCTCCTCCCCATTCTCGCCCGTGAAGACCTGCTTTAGGCTCCCCCAACCTCGCCATCTCCAAAGGAGATCCCGATCTCCCGTGCCGTGAGGATCACATCGGAATCGAGCGGTACCTGCTTGCGATTGACAATCGCCTCTCGCAACGGCACCGTGACGATCTGATTCGACTGGATCGCGACCATGACATTCCGCTCACCCCGTTCGATTGCCCGCACGGCTGCCGATCCAAAACGTGTTGCCAGAATCCGGTCGGTCGGTGTCGGCGCTCCACCACGCTGCAGATGGCCCAGCACCAGTGCCCTCGTCTCATGACCGGTCAAGGCTTCAAGCTCACCCGCCAACTGCTCAGCAATCCCGCCCAGTCGTGGCTCCCGCCCTGCCTCACGCGACTTGAAGACCCGGTCTCCGCCAACCGGCATTGCTCCCTCCGAGACGACGACGATGGCAAAGTTGCGTCGCCTTCGCCACCGGTCATTGATCTTCCGCACGACGGCATCGATCTGGTAGGGGATCTCCGGCAGCAGGATCACATCGGCCCCGCCGGCCAGGCCCGCATAGAGCGCTATCCACCCCGAATATCTCCCCATCACCTCAACCAGCATGACCCGCTCATGCGATTCGGCTGTCGCATGAATCTTGTCGATCGCATCGGTCGCCGTCACCAGTGCCGTGTGAAAACCGAAGGTCACCTCGGTCGCCATCAGATCGTTGTCGATCGTCTTTGGCACTCCAATCACCGGAACTCCCAATCCTGCCAGTTGATCGGCGATCGTCAGCGTTCCGTCTCCTCCAATCACCACCAGTGAATCGAGACCAAGGCTGTGGAACTGGTCGACTACCTGCCGGGAGATATCGACAAAGACCGTCCGCCCATCCTCCTCACGCTTCAGATTGAATGGATTGCCACGGTTGGTTGTTCCGAGAATCGTCCCTCCCGTGTGGATGATTCCTCGCACACTCGATCGGTCGAGCGACTTCACTCCATCCTGGGCGAGCAATCCTTCAAAGCCACGCTCGATTCCATAGACTTCCCAACCACGGTTGATGGCTCCGAGGACGACGGCCCGGATGACGGCGTTGAGCCCCGGACAGTCTCCACCTCCCGTCACCACTCCTATTCGACGCTTTGTTGATTCTGTCTTCATGAATCAGAGTGTATCACTCCCGGGTCGCAGCGGTGAGAGATCAGGATGGGATATTTTCAACCCTCTCGACGGTCCTCACCTCAACCTCGCCCTGCTCCGGGGCTGGTCAATGGCCTTCATTCTTCAAGAGCCTCAAGCAGATACGGCGGATCGAAGTCTCTACTGTCAACATTCTTCATCGCCATCCACCTGAGTCGATAGGCCATCTTCGGATCGGTCGTCTTCTCGAGCAGCTTGTTGGGAACCAGTTCGAGCAACCCGTGCGAGAGAGTGTCCTTGTAGTAATCGATATCTACCTCGACCAGCTGACAGTCACTCAACGCGACCTTCTCATTACCGTAGATTGAGAGCTGGATGTTACCTTCACCGTATGTCCGCTCCTTGTATGAGACCGTCGCCCCGGGATGAAAGGCCGTCGAGCTTTTGGCCCAGAGCCTCTGCTTTCGCGCCCGCTCAAGTGCCAACCCGAGATCCTTGTGCGCCAGGGCATAGAATCGATCACTTACCGGCGCTCTCTCTCCCTCAACGATCAATTGCCGGAAATAACTGAAGACCGATCTTCCCTCCAGCTCCATCGACTTCAGCGCCGTTGTGAAGTTATGAAACGCCGCCAGCTTATCTTGCGAGCCATCCGAATGATCGAGCAGCTCTTCGTAATAGCCCCTGCCCGGGACGAAGAAACTGCGAACATCGGCCGCCAGATCACTCCATCCCTTGAAGATGTATCGAGTCCGACGCGGCAACATCATTATCGAAACCGGCCACTGTCCAAAATCACGCGGATTGACCGGATAGTACCAGGCATCGTGATGGTGGCTGGCCGCAACATGGACAATATGATTATCACGCGGTGAATTGGTCAGCCTGATATCTCTGAACTCGATCAATGAACTCCGGTGGCGCCGACGACTGACCTGGCGATAGTCTCCACTCAGCAGTGTCACCAGACTCTCAAAGTCCTCTGCGACGGGAACTCTTCTGGCATCATAGAGCTGTAAATTCAATGTCACGTGAATCTCTCCCGAAATATCGATCTCTCGAAAATTTTGACGCTCGCTTCGCTCGCGTCAGGGTTAAAGGCAATAGTGCATAGTGCTCGAAGGGCCAGAGTAATCAAGAGCCAGAAGTCCGCGCACCGATCACAATCCGCAACCCGAGATCGTTGCTACGGTTGCCCGGGAATAATTTGCCTTTGCCATCTCGACCAACATGATGCTCACCATTAAAGTTGATATGTTATGAAGTAACAGTCTTCCCAAATGCATCGGCTTTCGTCGTTCCAGCTCTTGCTGCATACTCCCACTCAGCCTCCGTCAGCAGACTATACTCATCTCCCAGCTTATTCAAAAACTCGAGCCTTCAGGGTTCTGTGTGGGTCCGCCTACTTCATCGGCAGAGAATAGACCACATTTACGGCCCTTGCCTACCTGGGTATTCTTCTAGATCTGGGGCAGGCACAAGGCCTGCCCCTACGGTTTATGCCGTGCAGGTGATGGGGGACGAGTTTCTGCGAGGTTGAGACCCACACAAAAGTCCAAAACCCCAAATCTAAGTTCGCAGAATTAGAATGAACTGTCACAGTATAACGCGCAATCTGTCGACATAAGAGACCATTTTAACGATCGATCAACGACCTCACCCTCTTCGAAGAAAAAATTCTCTCCCGGGTGGCTCGCCCGGTGGATCAAAGTCACGCTATCGCTTATCATACGGATCGACTGAATGAGCATTCATTCAGTCACCTTCTCAAAACAGGATTAATCTATCAGGTGATCAGGCAATAGAGATGAGCACGGATACGGCAGAGGACAAGGTACGCCGGGAGCGGAGAGAGACGATTCTGCGGGCGGCAGCAAAAGTCTTCGCGCAGTTCGGCTATTTCCGGGCGAAGGTATCGGATGTCGCACGAGCCGCGGGAGTGGCAGATGGGACGGTCTATCTCTACTTTCGGAATAAGGATGACCTGTTGACCTCGATCTTCAACTGGGCGATGGAGGAGTTTGTGACGCAGGCGCGGGAAGAGTTGCCAGAGATAGTCGATCCCCGTGAGCAGTTGCGCCGATTTGCACAGCTCCATTTCGGCCTGATCGAGCGAGAGCGGGATCTGGCGATCGTCTTCCAGGTGGAGTTGCGCCATTCGACAAGGTTTATGGAGCGTTTTTCGACCACCTATCTTGCCGAGTATCTGCAGATATTGCGGGAAGCGATCGAGGCCGGGCAGACGGCCGGAGTCTTCCGGAAGCAGCTCAACTCGAAGGTCCACGCGAAGTTCCTCTTCGGGATCCTGGATGGGATGGCGACCAACTGGGTCTTGAGTCGGAAGAGCAACAGTCTGAGTTCGATGGTCGATCCGGTGCTTGAACTTTTCCTTAATGGAGTGAATGAGAGACATGCTTGAGAACAACTCGACAAATGCCGGGGTGGTGACACTGGTCGAGCTATTCCGGCGGGCGATGAAGAGAGAGAAGGAGCGGCAGTTCAGCTACAAGAGTGGCGGCCGGTGGGTGGCGGTCTCGACACGAGAGGTCGAGGAGAGAGTGCGGCATGTGGCGATGGGGCTCGACGCGCTGGGAGTCGGTGTTGAGAGCAAGGTTGGATTGTTGGCAGAGAATCGGATCGAATGGATCTATGCAGATCTGGCGACGGTCAATCTTGGCGCAGCGGATGTGCCGATCTATCCTACACATGCGCCGAAGCAGATCAGTTACATCCTGAATGATGCCGGGGTCGAAGTACTCTTCATCTCGACACAGGCGCAGTATGAGCGGATCGAGGGGGCGCTGGCAGATTGCCCGCGAGTGCGGGCCCTGATCTCTTTTGAGCGGTTGAGTGGAGTTGCCGACAGATTGAAGGCCTGGGATCTGGAAGAGTTCATGGAGATGGGGCGAAGGGCGGATGAGGCCGATCCGGTGCGTTATGAGGAGTTGCGTGGGCGGGTGACGCCGGAGACGATTGCGACGCTGATCTACACCTCGGGGACGACGGGTGATCCGAAGGGGGTAGTGCTGACGCACCGTAACCTGGCGATCAACGTCAAGGAGAACTGTCGACTGGGAGAGATAACCGAGGACGAAGTGACCTTCAGTTTCCTGCCCTTCTCGCACATCTTTGAGCGGAACGTGATCTACATCAACCTGCTGGCCGGGTCGTCGATGCATCTGGCGACATCGGTGGAGACGGTCGGGACGGAGCTGGCCGAGGTACGGCCGGGTTTTATGACGAGTGTGCCGCGGCTGTATGAGAAGATCTATGCAAGAGCGCTGGAGAAGGCCGATCAGGGTGGGCCGTTGCTGGCAAAGATTGCCGGGTGGTCGATGGGGATAGCGCGTGAGGTGGCGTGGATCGAAGACCGCGGTGAGGTGCCGGGCGTTGGGTTGCGTTTGAAGCATCTGGTTGCAGATCGGCTCATGCTCTCGAAGTGGCGGGCGGCGATGGGCGGGCGGATCAGGTCGATGGTCTCGGGAGGAGCGGCGCTGGCGCCGGAGCTGGCGGCAGTATTCCATGGAGCAAGGCTGCCGATCTATCAGGGATACGGGTTGACGGAGACCTCACCGACGATCTCAGCCAACTATCTGGGCAGCAACCGGATCGGCTCGGTCGGGCGACCGATTGCGGATGTCGAGGTGAGGATTGCCGCGGATGGAGAGATTCTCTGCAGCGGACCGAACGTGATGGTTGGTTATTACAACAAGCCACAGGAGACGGCGGAGGTGATGCAGACGGATGCGGATGGACGAGTCTGGTTCCATACGGGGGACATCGGCCATCTGGACAAGGACGGTTTTCTCTTCATCACGGATCGAAAGAAAGATCTGCTGAAGACGAGTGGCGGGAAGTATATTGCCCCGCAGCCGATCGAGAACGCGATCAAGGGATGCCGTTTTGTCGGGCAGGTCGTCGTGATCGGCGACGGGCGTAAGTTTCCGGCAGCGATCATCGTCCCCAATTTCGAGGCATTGAGAACAAAGGTGGCCGAGCTTGGTCTTACAGAGATGAGCGAGATAACACCGGCCGAGATGATCAGAGATAAGCGGGTCATCGAGTTTTTCGAGCGTGAGGTAGCGGCACAAACAGAGGATTTCAGTCAGTATGAACGGATGAAGGCGATCCTGCTGCTGGAACGCGAGCTGACGGTCGATGGCGGTGATCTGACGCCGACGCTGAAGGTGCGGCGGAAGAATGTCAATGCGCGACTGAAGGAGGAGATCGACCGGCTCTATGCAGGCTTTGATGGTGCCGGGCGCGATCAGTAAAAAAGAGTTGGCAGAGGAGAATCGACAGGACATGGGACTTCCCCTTGCGTTGAGGCTGGCAGGCCAGGTGCGACAGACTGACGAGATCTGGAGTTTCCGGATGGAGTCGGCAGAGGGATGGCGTGAGCCATTCAGAGCCGGACAGGTCGCGGTGCTTGAGATCGAGGGGAGTGGAAGTACCTATCTGGCCTTTGCTGGAGGGCCGACCGATGAGGGGTACGAATTTCTGGTGAAGCGGAATGTTGGGAACAGCTTCAATCGGGCGCTCTTCGAACTGGCGGAGAATGGATCCGGAGGGCCGGTGTGGCTGCGCCAGGTGGTCGGACATGGTTTTCCGGTGAGTGAGCTGGTCGGGCAGGATCTGGTGCTGGTCGCGATGGGCACTGGCCTCGCGCCGCTGCGCTCGGCGCTCCGCGAAGTGCTGCGGCGGCGTGATGAGTATGGACGCCTGGTCGTGCTCTATGGAGCGCGTCGCGCGGCTGATTTCTGTTATCAGGATGAGATGGCATCCGAGTGGGTGCCGAGTGGCGTGGAGTTGCGCCAGGTACTGAGCCGCCCCGAAGGGGCCGAGTGGAGTGGACCAACCGGTTACGTGCAGAGCCTGCTCGACAATCTGGTTCCGACCTTGTCTCACCCGGTCGCGCTGGTCTGTGGTTCTCTCGAGATGATCGAACAGACAAAAGAGCGGCTGGGTCGGCTTGGCTTTCCGGCCGCGAAGATATTGACCAACTATTGATTCAAGTGATGGAGAAGGAGGGATGATTATGCAGATCAAGAGGACCGCAGTGCTCGGCTCGGGAGTGATGGGCGCACAGATTGCGGCGCATCTGGCCAATGCCGGGTTCCCGTGTCTATTGCTGGACATTGCCCCATCGGAGCTGAAACCTGAAGAGTCGGCCAAAGGATTGACGCTCGAGTCACGAACGGTCCGGAACAGGATCGTCCAGGCCGGTTTCGAGGCAGCAATGAAGGCCAAACCAGCCGCATTCTTCACCCCGGAGGCGGCGAAGCGCGTCACGATCGGCAACTTTGAGGATGATCTGGGAAGGCTGAAGGACTGTGACTGGATCATCGAGGCGGTGATCGAGAATCTGCCAATCAAGCAGGCGCTCTTTGCACGTCTCGAGCCACACCTCAAGCCAACGGCGATCCTCAGCTCGAACACGTCAGGTATTCCGATTGCGTCGCTGATCGAGGGGCGAAGCGACAATTTCCGCCGCCGTTTTCTGGGTACACACTTCTTCAACCCGCCGCGTTATATGTATCTGCTGGAGATGATCAGCGGACCGGAGACCGATCCGGCAGTAGTCAGTCTGATTGCCGACTTCTGCGACCGGTTTCTTGGAAAGGGGATTGTCACGGCGAAGGATACGCCGAACTTCATTGCCAACCGGGTTGGAACATTCGCGATGGTCGACGCGCTGCAACGGGTCATCGAGCAGGGATACACGCCGGAGGAGATCGATGCGATTACCGGCCCAGTGATTGGGCGGGCGAAGAGCGGTTCCTTTCGGACACTCGATGTGGTTGGTCTCGATACCTTTGCCCATGTGGCAAACAACCTCTATGCCGCCATTCCGGATGATGAGAAGCGCGAGCGATTCAAGCTGCCGGAGCTGATCAACCGGATGCTCGAGAAGAGGCTGCTGGGGAGCAAGACCAAGCAGGGATTCTTCAAGAAGGTCGGCGACGAGATCCGGACGCTCGACTTTGGAACTCTCGAGTATCGGGAGCGGCAGAAGGCAAAGTTTCCATCGGTCGATGAGGCGAAACAGAAAGAGGATCTGGGGGCGCGGCTGCGGACGATGATCTATGCCACCGACCGGGCAGGGGAATTTCTCTGGCCGGCAACGTGCGAAGAGCTGAACTATGCTGCCAACCGGATCCCGGAGATTGCCGAGACGGTCGTCGAGATCGACAACGCGATGAAGTGGGGATTCGGTCGGGAGATGGGTCCGTTCGAGGTCTGGGACGCCATTGGAGTCGAGAGGTCGGTGGCGCGGATGAAGGAGGAGGGTCGGCCCGTTGCCGCGAAGGTCGAGCAGATGCTTGCGGCTGGGGTGACCAGCTTCTACAAGACTGAGGAGGGAGTCCGTTACTACTATGATTTCGAGAGCGGCAGCTATCAGCCCGAAGCATTGCCGACAGGCCTGACAATCCTCAAGTCGCTCAAGGATCGCAGCCAGGTCGTCAAGAAGAATCTCGGGGCGAGCCTGATCGACCTGGGGGATGGTGTGGCCTGCGTCGAGTTCCACTCGAAGATGAACGCGCTGGGCGAGGATCAGGTAGGGATGGTCCATTATGCGCTGCGCGAGGTGGAGAAGAACTTCGTCGGGCTGGTGATTGGCAACCAGGGTGAGAATTTCACGGCCGGGGCGAACATCATGATGGTGCTGATGGCCGCGCAGGAGGGTGACTGGGATGAGCTGGCGACGGCGGTTCGGCAGTTCCAGGGGATGACAACGGGTCTTCGATATTCGCCCAGGCCGGTAGTCGTTGCGCCACATCACCTGACGCTGGGTGGAGGGTGTGAATTGACGCTCCACGCTGATCGGGCGGTGGCCGCGGCGGAGACGTGGATCGGTCTGGTCGAGGCAGGAGTCGGGCTGATCCCCGGCGGCGGTGGAACGAAAGAGATAGCCCTGCGGGCCGCCGAGATTGCCGAGAGCGTCCCGGGAGCCGATCATTTCGAGGCGCTGCGGAAGCTCTTTGAACTGCCGGCGATGGCCAAAGTCTCCACGAGCGCTGCCGAGGCAAAGCAGCTTGGTTATCTGCGTCCCGGAGACCGGATCGTCCTGAATGACCGGCGCGTGATTGCCGAGGCGAAGAGGGCGGTGCTCGCGCTGGCGAGTGAGGGCTACGTCGCCCCGCTCATGCGCGATGATGTCCAGGTGCTCGGCGAACCGGCGCTGACCAAATTCAAGACCGGGATTCACATGATGAGGCGGGCCGGTTACATTTCGGAGCACGACGCCCTGATCGGGTTGAAGATTGCGGAGGTGATCTGTGGCGGACAGATCTCGCGCGCGCAGCGGGTCTCTGAGCAGTACCTGCTCGACATCGAGCGGGAGGCATTTGTCAGCCTCTGCGGCACCAGGGCGACCCAGGAGAGGATCGCCCATATGCTGAAGACAGGCAAACCACTTCGTAACTGATCGGTCGGCCACCGGCCAAAACTGAATAGAGGAGAGGAGCATTATGCGTGAAGCAGTTATCGTCAGAGCATTGCGCACCGGTGGCGGAAAGGCGCCACGGGGCAGCCTGAAGGACTTCCGTCCCGACGATATGGCGGCAGAGGTCCTGAAAGGGCTGATTGCCCGAACGCCGGAGCTCGATCCGGCAGAGATCGAGGATGTCATCATCGGCTGTGCGACTCCTGAAGCGCAGCAGGGGATGAACATGGCGCGACAGATCGTCCTGCTGGCCGGATTGCCGGAGACGACGTCGGCAATCACGATCAATCGTTACTGTTCGTCAGGTTTGCAGGCGATCGCCCAGGCAGCGCAGCAGATCATGAGCGGGATGGCCGAGATAGCCATCGGCGGCGGAACCGAGTCGATGTCGATGCTGCCGATGGGCGGTTACAATGTCTCGCCAAATCCGACACTGATCGCCAACCATGCCGACACCTACCTGAACATGGGTCTGACTGCAGAGAACCTGGTCATCAATCACGGCATCACCCGTGAGGAGTCCGACCAGTTTGCCGTCGACTCACACCGTAAAGCGGCTGCCGCACAGGATGCCGGAAAGTTCAACGACGAGATCGTACCGCTGACGCTGGTCAATCGTGACCTCGAAGTCGACGCCAGTGGACGGGGGCGGCTGCGTACCACCGAGAAGATCTTCGCCCTCGACGAGGGGGTGCGGCGCGACACGACGCTCGAGGGGCTGGCCAAGCTGCGCCCTGCTTTCAAGCAGAATGGGGCAGTCACCGCTGGTAACTCATCCCAGATGACCGATGGAGCCGCCGCGGCACTGGTCATGTCACGGGAGCGAGCGGAGGCTCTTGGCCTGAAGCCGATGGCCCGCTTCATCGCCTATGCCACCGGCGGGGTGGCACCGGAAGTGATGGGAATCGGTCCGGTCGTCGCCATTCCAAAAGCCCTCAAGCTGGCCGGGCTGAAGATCGAGGATATCGACCTGATCGAGCTCAACGAAGCATTTGCAGCCCAGGCCCTCTCGGTAATCAAGGTTCTCGGACTCGATCCGTCAAGGATCAACGTCAATGGCGGAGCCCTTGCCCTGGGCCATCCCCTTGGCTGCACCGGCGCCAAACTGACGGCGACGCTGCTTCACGAGATGCCCCGCCGCAAGGCGCGTTACGGTATGGTCACCATGTGCATTGGCGGAGGAATGGGCGCCGCCGGTATATTCGAAAATCTGATCTGATTTGGAAAGGAACTTTGAATGGAGAAAGAGATAATCAAAGGAGGCGGGTTTCTGCTGCAGGAGAGCATTCCGGCGCAGATCTTCTCGCCAGAGGACTTCACGGAAGAGCAGGTGATGATTGCCCAGACAACGACCGAGTTCATGGATCAGGAGGTGATCCCGAACCACGAGCGGCTGGAGCAGAAGGATTATGAACTGCAACGGGAGCTGATCAAAAAAGGCGCCGATCTGGGACTGATCCATGCGGTCATCCCGGAGGAGTACGGGGGCCTCGCGCTCGACCACGTCTCGCAGATGCTGATCGCCGAATTTACATCGGGACAGGCATCCTTTTCGACCGGCTTTGGCGCGACGAGCAGCATCGGCCTGCTGCCGATCGTCTTCTTTGGAACCCCTGAACAGAAGGCGAAATATCTGCCAAAGATCGGCTCGGGTGAGTGGATCAGCGCCTACTGTCTGAGTGAGTCTTCATCGGGTTCTGACGCGCTCAATGCGAAGACGACCGCCCGGCTGAGCGAGGATGGTCAGCACTGGATTCTCAATGGCGAGAAGATGTGGATCACCAATGGCGGGTTTGCCGATGTCTTCATCGTCTTTGCAAAGGTCGATGGTGAACACTTCACCGGCTTCATCGTTGAACGGAATGATCCCGGATTCAGCAATGGGAACGAGGAGCACAAACTTGGTCAGCGCGGTTCATCGACCACCCCGATACCACTCATCGACTGCCGTATTCCAAAGGATCGGCTGCTGGGTGAGATTGGCAAAGGCCATCTGATCGCCTTCAACACACTCAATTTCGGGCGAATCAAGATGGGGGCGGGTTCGATTGGCGGATCGAAGCGCGCGCTTGGTCAGTCCGCAAAATATGCGGCGCAGCGCCATCAGTTCAAGCGCCCGATCGCCTCCTTTGGTGCGGTGAAGTACAAGCTGGCGGAGATGGCGACGCGCATCTACGCCTGTGAATCGGCCGTCTACCGGACTGCCGGAATGATCGAAGCACGCGAGGAGACGATCGACAAGGGCAATCCAGCCGAGATCCTCAAGGCGGTTGAGGAGTATGCAATCGAGTGTGCATTGCTGAAGGTCGCGGGCACCGAGACCCTCTTCTATGTTGCCGATGAGAACGTGCAGATCCACGGTGGAAATGGATTCACCGAGGACTATCCGGCCGAGGGAATATACCGCGACTGCCGGGTCAATCGCATCTACGAAGGGACGAACGAGATCAACCGGCTGCTGATTACCGGTCAACTGGTACGCCGGGCGATGAAGGGTGGGCTGCCACTCTTCGGCGCGGCAATGAAGCTGCAGGAGGAGCTGCTTGCCGGTCCATCATTCGATCAGGATGAGGACGACTCGCCGCTGGCAAAGGAGCGAAAGCTCGCCGCCAATGCTAAGAAGGTCGCACTGATGCTGATCGGCTCGGCCGCCCAGAAGTTTCGCGAGGCACTGTCTGAACAGCAGATGGTTCTTTCGTGGACTGCCGATGTGATCATCGACTCGTTTCTGATGGATAGCACGATCGGGCGAACGGCCAAGGTGATCGACCGGGACGGTGAAGCCAGGCACGCCGTGGCGATCGAGGCAACCCGCCTCTTCACTCACGATGCCATCAACCGGATCGAGGTCGCCGGACGTAACGCATTGGCCGCGATTGCCGAGGGCGACGAGCTGCGGATGCTCCTCGCGGCATTGAAACGCTTCACGAAACAGGAGCCGCTCAACACGGCGGCCATTCGTGAACGGATCGCCGACAAGGTGGTTGCTGACGGAGGCTATGCGTTCTGATTGGTGAGAGAGCGGGGACGGATATGACGGTCCGTCCCCTCCTCTTCCCTCGTAGGACACTCGTCTGAGATGAAGATCCTTCCACTTGTCATTCCAACCCCCTTCCCGGTCGGCCCGATCAACATCTATCTTGTTCGTGAAGATCCACTGACACTTGTCGACACTGGCCCGAAGACCGAGGCGGCACTCGATGCGCTGCGGCTTCAGTTGCGGGAGGCTGGCCTGATCGTCTCCGATATTGAACGGGTTATTCTTACCCATACACACGAGGATCACTGTGGGCTGGCACGATTGATCCAGCAGGAGTCGGGCGCACGAGTCTACGTCCACCAGTGGGAGTATGACCAGATCTCCCACGCCCGTCACAATCGCGTCGACCGTAACCTCATTGGGAGAACCGGTGTCCCGGAAGCAGAGCTTGAGCAGATGGATCTGCAGTATGAGCTGATCCGCCGCTTTGCCGATCCGGTCGACGATGTCGAGGCTTATGCAGACGAAAGGTTGTTCGAATTCAATGGTGGATCGCTGCGGGTCGTTCACACTCCCGGACACACTCCGGGAAGCTGCTGCCTCTTTCGCGAGGCCAACCGGACCCTGCTGACTGGGGACACGATTCTCAAGAGTATCAAACCCAACCCGCTGCTGAGCCCTGACCCCCGGGATCGGTCGCGTCGCTTTCCTTCACTCCAGAGTTACATTACCTCCCTGACACGGATCCGCCAGTTGGCGCCAACACTTCTGCAGACGGCCCACGGTGGAGAGATCGACGACTATGAGGAGCATTTCCAGCGGCTGACTCGCCTCATCGACGAGCGAAGAGGAAAAATTGTCCAACTGGTGCCAACGCCGGGAATTACCGCCTGGGAGATGTCACGTCTGGTCTTCCCGAAGATCCCTGACCATCAGCGCTTTCTCGCCGTCTCTGAGACGATTGCCAATCTCGATCTTGCCGTCACCGAAGGCCGTCTCCGCGTGGTCTCCCGTGAGAACGTCGACATCTACCGGACAGAATTGAGAATGGAGAATTGAGAATGGAGAATGGAGAATGGGGAATTGGGAATGGGGAATGGAGAATTGAGAATTGAGAATGGAGAATTGAGAATGGGGAATTGGGAATTGGGAATGGGGAATTGAGAATTGAGAATGGAGAATGGGGAATTGAGAATGGGGAATTGAGAATGGGGAATTGAGAATTGAGAATGGAGAATTGAGAATTGAGAATTGAGAATTGAGAATGG
>CAIOZW010000262.1 GCA_903862855.1 uncultured Acidobacteriota bacterium | reverse complement strand
TAACTCAGATTCCCCGTGACGTGATTGGTAAACCGGTAAGCGATCCGGGCCTCGGGATTGTGGCGGCGCAAGGGATAGATATTGACGATATCGAATGAACTCGAGACCGCCGTGGGCGCCCCACGGTCGAGGATATAGTAATAGTAGAGCATGAAATCCATTCGCTCCGTCAATCCAAACCTGGTATTGAGAAAGAGCGAATGCATTCGTGAAAAGTAGAGGGATCGCCCGGAACGGAGCGTTCGGGTCGAATCATAATAGAGCAGATTGGCGACCGTCGTGAGGTTATGATAATCATAGCCGGAGTCGATGCCGACGCGCGCGCCGCGATCGTAGCTGCCAGAGAGGGTGTAGGCCCGCATATCGGAGTTGTTGAGCACCTGCGGGGTAGGATTACGCCGATCGAGGGTCATAAACGAGCTATTGAACGAGAAACTGTCGGTCACCTGAAATTGTGCCCGGGCGCGGATGCGCGTATGCTCGAGTGGACTGATTCGCACGAAGGCATTGTTGCTCTCACCACGCTCATAGTTGAGTGACAGACTCGTCCGGTCGAATGGCCGAAGCCGAAAACCGCCATTGAACGAGTCGGTCCGGATCGATTCGCTCTCCGGCCCGACCTGCGTCGACACACCGAGTCCGGTCGCAGTCCCAGCCTGATTGATCCCTGAGAGTGTCACCTCGCGATGCTGGGTTCGCCAGCCGATGTTGGCGAAGAATCGCTTCCCATAATTGGCCGAGAGGTCGAGAATGTTCCGGTAAGAGGTCAGATCGGTCAGTCGGCTGTCATTGATCAGCGCGACTGCCGTCGCCCGCACACCGGCTCCATTCTGAGTCAGACTGGTCGAACTGGTCGCCACTCCACCCTCGATCTTCCACGTGGTGAAGTTGAAAGTATTGCTGAGAGTCCAGTGCTTGTTCAGATCGAGGCTCACTCCGGCATCGAAGACCTTTCCAGGTCTCTCGACGTCACCATTTCCGATGAACTTCTTCTCGAGAATCGTCGCCCCGTTGCTGGCGATACCCGTCGAGAGTTCATAGTATGGTGCCCGCATCCGCTCATCATCGATGAAGCCCCGCATGACAACATGCAGCCGATCCCTGATCGACCCACGCAAATTGGCGCGTGTAACGATCGCCCGTGAACGAATCGGTAGATCGCGATCGAGTGAGCTGATCGCGCCTGGTCGCGGCGCCGGTTGACCGAAACCCGCATCGAGTCCTGGCCGTGAGTTGATCGCTGGATCATTCCGGAATTCGCGATAGAATGACTCGACTCCAAAGTTCCAGCCCCTCCAGTCAGCCTCCAGCCCGGCAGTATAATCGTCGGTCTGCCAGCGGGCATCTCCAAGCAGCTGGAACATGTCACTCTCGTAACTGTAGGTTGGATTCCAGCGCCCGCGGGCCATACTGCGACCATAGCCAATGTTGATCCGCACCGCCCTTTGTGGCAACAACCGCAGCCGATAGTCGGAGACCTGCTGCCGCAGATCATGGTTGCGGTAACCAAGAGCAAAGTCCGCCCCAAGTGTCCGGAAATAGTTGAAGCGCCGCACATTGGCATCAAACTGGTAGACTCGATGCTTCTCGAGCCGCAGTTTGCTGTTCTGCGCAACATCACCTCCGGCATTGTTGACTTCCACCTTCATAAAATCGAAGAGGAGTCCAGTCCCTGGCCTTGTCCGCATATCGAGCGAGTAGTCGAGCAGGCGGAAACCATCGCGGACATTGACGTCAGAGAGGAACCGTTCCCGGTTTCCACCCGTATCCTCAAACCGATAACCGAGCTCCATCGAGGAGCGGGTCGAATAGATTCCCCACTGCGTACCGGCCTCGGGTGGCGCCGGCTTCTTGACCTGCCCATTCTCAATGGCCACTTTGGCCCGCTCACCCTCGGCCGCCAGCTCCTTCACCTGCCGGGTGGTCTCGGCCTTCTCGACGCTCTGCTGCGCCAGAACCAGGACATCCTGGAACGATAGCGCGCAAAACGTGACGATCAGCGCGGCGTATACCTTGCTCAGCGACTCCATCTGTTTTCTGTATCTCATGTTCTGCCTCTCTTTCACTACCGGAAGAAGCGGTCCTTGTTGGATCCATGTATCTCAAAGTGGCACGTCGTGCAGTTGGCAATGCGCGGCGAGTTGATGTCGTGGAAAGAGGGTGTTGTCGGACCAATGCCCGCCCCCTCGACAGTCGCCCCCGGTGCATTTGAATGGCACTCGAGACAGAGCATCTTCACGGTGTTGCGAGTCAACAGTTTCGGATTGGTTGAGCCATGCGGGGTGTGGCAGGCCTGGCAGCCCTCAACCTTGATCGGTGCATGCTCATAGACAAAGGGCCCCTGCTTGTCGGCGTGGCATTTGACACACTGCATGTCACCGGTGACCGTGTTGCGCAGATTGCGCGGCATGAAGCCGCCGTGATGGTTATGACAGTCAGAACACTTCATCCCTCCCTCAGGCACCTTGTGATGAAATGGTTTCTGGAATGAAGACTTCTGATCGGCATGGCATTTGTAACAGCCCTCCGGCTCCTTCTCCTTCAGCAGAAATTCGAGTCGCTTCGGTGAGTGGGATGAATGGCAGTCGACACAGGCGACCCCATTACGGAAATGCTCGCTGCGTCGATAGTTGAAGCGCTCATCACTCCGCCCCTGGGTGCCCTCGTGGCACCTCAGGCAGATCTGGCTCGACTCGGTCGGACTCAGTTCACTGATCGACGTCATCTTTGCTGCCGTCAAACGCGCTTCATCGTTCATCAGCGCCGTCGCCTCGGTCTCCTTCCCGCCCTTCAGCAACTGGTCGACCTCCTTGTAATAGGCGACATGATCGCGGGCTCCCCCATGGCACGCCTCGCAGCTCTGCCGGTCCTTCGGCAGGTCGTGGCCGAGTTTGTTATGGGCTGTCAGCTGATAGAAGCTCGACTCTGCCGAATGGCACTCCGCACAGTTCTCGCTGCCGATATACTTCCCGTGGTCCGGCGCCTGTGCCCCATCTCTCCGGGACTGCGTAACCCGCTTGCCAGAGGCCGCGGTCGACCTCAGACTGAGCAGCGCCCCGGTAATGGCGACTATGAACAGAGTCGTAATGATAAGTTTTGTGTATCGCATAACCTTTATCCTTACTCAGTCCACTTCGACACCAACTCATCATCCTGCTTTCTGTCAGCAGCACGACGATTCAGGTTGTCGGAAATGTTGAGAATGATTATTTGCATATTTTGTTGACTGGCTTGCCTCTCTCCTTCAATCCTGTTCAACGAGGCGCGGACCTTCCTTGCCGGTCATACATTACCGGGCATCCAGTCTCTCTGCGCCCAGATGCACAAGAGCCGTCTGGCACGTCAGACCTGCCGCACCCTTGTCAGGACAACAGGCACAATGGGTTACCAGTGAGGCCATCCCGGCCTGACCGGAGCGGCAACTCTGACCGGGCTTCGACGGCCCGGGTATCTGGCTGGGTATCGGGTTATTGTAGATCTCGCCCAATGCGGTCACATCAGACCGATGGCTCTCAAGGCCGTCTCGGGACAACCCTTCCGGATGGGGGCAAATCGATTGGTTGGTGAATGGAATGATCC
>CAIOZW010000261.1 GCA_903862855.1 uncultured Acidobacteriota bacterium | reverse complement strand
TTGACAATCTCGGTGAGGAAGGGTGAGAGCGTCCGCTCAGGCGAGATTCTGAAGATCGAGACTGGAGCCGTCTGTCCGCGTGACCCGGAAATGGTCGCATAGACACTGCCATCCTCACGGTCGATCGCCGGATTGGTGACCGGATGAAGGTGTTCGGCCAGTTTGCGGCCGGTGATGAACCTGGCACTCGCGGCGCCATTTCCGTCGATCATCTGGAGTTGCGTCGATTCGAATCCGATCGGGGTCTCAGGAATGGAGGCGATCACCCGTGTGGGTGACCCGCTTACAATCCGTCCCCTCCTCTCTCCAAATCTGATCTGACAGCTCGCATAGTCTGAGGTGTCAAATCCAAGCGAGTTGATGATCACCTCGCCACCCTCGACTCCGGCACCGGGGTGGAGGCTGTTGATGGTCGTTGACTTGTGCCCTGATGAATGGTCGGCCATTTGCTGCGTCTGATCCTGCATCTGATGATTACCTTACTCGCTGAACTGCTGATATCCTGTAAACAAATAATGATGATACGCGACCGGAGAATCAAGCGCAAAGAGAAGTCCGGGTTGCCCCGGATTGATCGCGGCGCGTGCTGGACTTGAAGGCGTGGTTCGGGCTACCATACTCTCGTTTTCGATCATCAGCCTCTGAACATCAGCCCCGTCATGCCACCAGGTTTGACAGCGGTTCTGATTTCTGAACGGATCGATACATTCAGCCACCCCTGGTTACAAACTGCTATCGCCATGCAGAGAGTACGGTTCCGGTCCGCCTCTGATTGGTCTTCGTGTACGTCATTGCATCAACTCCGACCCGGTGAGGGTCTGCCAACATTGGCCCGGAGGGCAATTACATTCAGAGACCTGGCCAATAGACTGGAAATGTACTCCCCCTCATGGTTCCGTCCACACCCCGCGGAACCTTTCGAAGGTGTGTGCATGCAAAGACATTCAGCAGTTGGTGAGTGGGATCGCTCAGGCGGGAGGGCGACTGACCGCAGTCTCGGGCAACGCCTGGCGATTCTCACGCTATTTCTCATTCCGTGCCTTGCTTCAGCTATTCAGATCGAGATACTCGGTAGAGCCCGGAGCCGGGAAGAGTTGGTGGCGGTATCGACAACGGTCGTCATCAGTCAGATCTATGGCGGCGGAGGCAACTCGGGTGCGCCGTGGCGGAACGATTTTATCGAGCTCAACAACATTAGTGCCACATCGGTCGATCTGGCCGGTTGGGCAATCCACTATGCCTCGGCATCGGGAACGACCTGGCAGCGGACGCTCCTCTCGGGTTCGATCGCGCCGGGACGAAGGTTTCTGATTCAGCAGGCCTCGGGTGGCGTGGCCGGCGCGTTGCTACCGGCGCCGGACCTGACCGGAACAATCGCTCTTGCCTCAACGGCCGGTAAAATAGTCCTGACGAGGACCGCCGGTCCGATCACTGGCGGCACCGCCTGTCCAGGTGGAACAGAGGTGGTCGATCTGGTCGGGTATGGAGGAACAGCCTGTTTTGAGGGGACGGGAGCTGCACCGGCACCGGGCAGTACGACCGCTGTCAGCCGGATCGACCGGGGATGCACTGATCGAGATCGTAACAATGCCGACTTCATCGTCACGGCTCCGGTTCCAATCAATGGAGCATCACCGCCAGTCATCTGTGGGGCTCCAACCAGTCCGGTTGGATCAGGCATGGTCTCTCCCAATCCGGTTCAGACAGGCAGCCAGATTCGCATCGAAGTGGCCGTGACACCGGGCACGAATCCGTCGAGTACCGGGCTTACCGTCACCGCCGATCTGCGCCGCATTGGCGGTCCGGCGGCGCTGGAGCTGCTCGATGGCGGAGTCAATGGTGACAGTCTGGCGGGTGACAATCGCTTCACCGCCCGGTTTCAGCTTCCAGTGACGTGGCCTTCGGCAAACCTCTCGGTCGAGGCGACCGTGCGAGACGGGCAGGGAAGAGAGAACCAGTTGACGATACCATTGCAGGTTGTCGCACCCGGTCCCGCATCACCGGTATTGATCAGTCAGGTCTTTGCCGCTGGCGGGAACAGCGGCGCGATATACGGTCACGACTGGGTAGAACTTTTCAACCGGAGCCAGACGCAGGTCGAACTCGCCGGATGGTCGATCCAGTATGCGACGGCTACCGGCAGCGCCTGGACGCGGGTCGATCTGGCGGGAAAGATCGACCCCGGAGGCTATCACCTCATCCGCCTTGGGAGCTCATCGACTGGAGATCCGGGGGGATCGCCATTGCCGAGACCTGATACGATCGGCAGCGTCAATCTCAGCTCGACAGCTGGCAAGATCCTGCTGGCCAGAAGCCCGTCCATTCCGGCTACCCCTTGTCCGGCCGGTGAGGTGAGAGCCGATCTGCTCGGATACGGAGAGACCGCCAACTGTTTTGAGGGGCCCAGTCCGGCGCCGGCGCCCGGAAGTAGATCGGTCCTCCTCCGGCGCGGTGACGGATGTCGTGAGACCGATCTGCACCTCACCGACTG
>CAIOZW010000260.1 GCA_903862855.1 uncultured Acidobacteriota bacterium | reverse complement strand
TTCCGCCATCATCGGCAGGCTCTCTCAGCTTCTCCTGTGGAATGGGGATGTACAGGGGACTGATCATCGCCGCTCCGCCTGAGCGGCCGCGAAAGGCCAAATGAGTAACGACCCGACAGAAAACCCGCGCATCCTTCTCATTGATGACGACCTCAAACTCTGTCGTCTGATCAGCGACTATCTTAGCCCACTCGGCTACGAGATAACTGCCGTGCACAATGGACGCGAGGGGCTCGCCCGGGCGACCGGTGGAGGATTTGCCGCAATCATCCTCGACGTCATGCTTCCGGGAATGAATGGACACGAGATCCTCGGCCAGTTACGCCAGATCTCGACCATCCCGATCCTTATGCTGACGGCGATGGATGACGAGGCAGACCGGATCGCCGGGCTCGAAATGGGAGCCGACGACTACCTGCCCAAGACCTTCTCGATGCGCGAACTGCTCGCCCGACTGCGGGCGGTCATCCGCCGTTCACGGATTGTCAGCACCGCCCAGAGCAGCTCTGAGAGCACCACCGAGATCACCGTCCAGGATCTGCTGATCGAACCGGCGTCCCGACGCGCGGCTCTCGCCGGTCAGCCATTGATGCTGACCCCGGTCGAATATGACATCGTCCTCTGCCTTGCTCGCTCTGCCGATCGGGTCATCAGTCGTGAACAGCTCCTCAATGAGATCGCCGATCGCAACTACGAGGTCTTTGATCGCTCGATCGATGTCCACATCTCGAGCCTGCGCCGCAAACTTGGCGATGAGGCGAGAAATCCACGTTACATCAGAACCGTCCGTTCGGCCGGTTACATGATGGTCCGGCACCCGGACGAATGGAGGGATTAGTATGAATGTCAGGCTGCGCTCATCCCTCTTTCTGAAGATCATCCTCTGGATGTTGCTCAACCTCGCTCTGATCGGCGGGCTCCTGATTGGTATCATCGGTCTCCAGTACCAGTTCGATCCGGATCGTCTTCTGGTCTTTACCCAGAACAGCCAGTTCGAGATCATCTCTCGAGTGATTGCCGATGAATTGCGAGATGTGTCGCCGGAAGAGCAGAATCAGATTCTGGAGCGTTACGGGAAGACCTGGCAGGTCGAGCTGGTCCTCTTTGCTCCACACGGCCGCCAACTTGCCGGCCGTGCGCGTACCCTGCCCGACAGGGTACGCCAACAACTCCATCTACCGGTCTTTCCTCTCGGAAGACCGCCGACGGCAGAGGGCCCTCCACCTGGTCCACCGCCCCCTCAAGGACCACCAGAGGGTCGCTTACCCGGTGGCAGACCCCAACCGCGAGGATTCCTGATCCGCACGACCAGCCCGACACTCTACTGGGCCGGGGCGCGAATCCCTTTCAGCTCGCCGGCGAATGGTCAACCGGCACGCGGAGCCGTCCTGATCGCCGTCTCCGACTCCTTCACCGGTCACGGGCTCTTCTTCGATCCCGTCCCGGTGATCGCCCTTGCGACGGCCATTCTGCTCATCTCGATCCTGCTCTGGATTCCCTTCGTGCGGCGACTCACCGGAACGATTCGCCAGTTGACCAATGCCACGGAGCAGATTGCCGAAGAACGGTTCGATATCCGTGTCACCACCTCTCGCGAAGATGAACTGGGAAGACTTGGCCGCGCCGTCAATCACCTTGCCGAACGGCTCGATGGCTTTGTCAAAGGACAGAAACGCTTTCTGGGCGACATCTCCCACGAGCTAAACTCGCCACTCGCACGGATGGGAATCGCGCTGGAGATACTCGAGGAACGCACTGATCCATCACTCCACAACTACATTATCGATGTCCGGGAAGAGGTGACGCTGATGTCGCAACTGGTGAGCGAGCTGCTGATCCACGCCCGCTCAGGACTGAAGGGGGTTCGGATCAACCTGGTCAAGGTAGAGCTCCGTCCGTTGATCGAGAAGGTCGTCACCCGTGAGGCGGGGGGCATCGAGGTGCAGATCGAGTTGGATGGAGAGCTGGAGGTAATGGCACAACCGGAGCTGCTCAGCCGCGCCCTCGCCAATGTCGTCCGTAATGCCAAGAGGTATGCCGGAGATGCCGGTGGGATTCTGGTTCGTGTCGCGAGCCGTGATGAGCTGGTCGTGATCAGCGTCATCGACCAAGGGGCGGGAATTCCGGAGAATCAACTTGACCGGATCTTTGACCCCTTCTACCGGCTTGAAGACGACCGGGCGCGAGAGACAGGTGGGACCGGCCTGGGGCTGGCTATCGTCAAGACCTGCATCGAAGCCTGCCAGGGATGCGTCAGCGCTCATAACCTGAGTCCCGGATTTGAGATCAGGATGGAGATAGCTCGGGGGCGATGACTTACTGTTTGAATCCAGCTGGCCACACAGAACCAGAGAGAGAGGATTGTGAAGGTGATGGGAAGTGGGAATACGCGTCAAATGGGTCCTATAAATCCCATTGATCTCATAGCAGTTTTCAAATGGTCTCAGATTTTTGTGTGGGTAAATTGACCGCTCCACTCAAGCCTGAGACCATTTACGGGCAATAATCGCCCTTGCCAGATGGGCCTGCGCAGGGAGAGACCCGATCTCTCCGGCGAGCCGCCTCGCCTCTGGGGGAGCAAACTTCAGCCCTGAATCGTTGATTCGTGGATGGTTGAATGAACCCGGGCTCTCACTGCTGGTATTGATTACGGTTGCGAGGTCATAGAACCACGGAGGAAGTGGCAGACTGACCGAGGGCCCGACCGATTCACCACAACCATTATTGAGAATAAACCAGTAGAGGTTGTCAGGGTAGTCAGTCGCCAGCACCTTGTCCATCTCGTTCATTGTCGCATTCTGATCGCCATCGATCGCGACAAACAATTGCCCCGGCAGAGACTTGGCGGCCGCCCAGGCAATAGCGAGAGCGCTCCCCATCCCCCCTGCATTCTCAAAGGTCTGATCCGTCAGTCGCAATGCCTGCATCGCGCGTGAATTGAATCCATTGGCCACGATATAGAATGGGTCGAGCGGGGCAAGTCTCTCGTGGATACTGGTCAGCGCATCATCGCGGGAGATGAGAGAAGCAGACTGAACCTCGGCGAACTGACACCCCTTCGCAGCGACAACACTGGCGTAAGCCTGCGGAGAGTGATATTTGATGCGACTGGGAGTGAGGTTCCGCAAAGGGTAGCTTCTGTTAAAGCCACGCGGGGAGATACGCAGGCAGGCGAGAGAACCGGCGGTGGCGTCATCGAGGGATCGACCTACTTCGCGAAGCAGGTTCTCTCCGTGGCGATGACCAAAGAGGTGATCGGCCCCGACGGTGTTCTGGTTGTCGAGATCGGTCAGATCACCGACGAGAATATGGGGTTCGCTCTGATCGAGGCGTGCATCATCCCCTCGCCAGCCCGTGACAACCAGTCCGGGAATCTGATGAACGAGCATTACCGTCCGAAGAGAGTCCATGGCGTGAGAGAAGCCGCTGTTCTGCATCATCATTGGTGTCAGCTTCCCCGTCGCAAGCCAGGTCCCTACGGCAACACCAGGTGAAGATCGTTCAGATGGAAGGACCCAGCGGCGCACCTTGCCATCGGAAGCAAGGTCTTGGAGGTACTGGTCAAGGCTCGAAAGTACTGAGTCAGCAACGATGGAGAAGGTATCAACTCCCCGCTCGAGAATGAGATCGATGATCTGCCTGTCCGTGGGCAGACTCTCCCCGGAGCTATTGAGTAAATCGTTAGAGGAATCTTTCATCACAACCTGACAGTCCGGTGTGCAGATCAGGGATGACAAAAGCACTTGGGGTACCTTTGCCCGACTGACCAGCAGCGGCCAGTTATAGACCGGGTATCCCGAGCAGTGGCTCTTCGAGTTCGACCTGCATCACATTGTTGGTGAGGGCAAAGAGGACGTACTGTGAGACGAGGGCAATGAGATCGAGAATATGGGTCTTCTCGAGGCTGCTGCTCCATCTTTCCCAGTCATCGGCATTGATGTTTCTTCTCTCGACCAGTTGATCGGTCAGTGCCAGCAATGAGGTCTCGCGGGGGTTAAAGCCGGCGGGAATGCCAGCGTGGCGGAGTGCATCGAGCTCGCTTTCAGTAATCCCGAACTCGCGTCCAACCGGGACGTGATGTTTCCAGACATATTCGCTGCGGTAGAGCATGCCCATTCTCAGAATGACCAATTCCTGTTCCCGCACAGAGAGCCCCATCTTCAATTTTGAGGTAACCCAGTAACGAATGAAGGGGGTGAAGGTCTCAGAATTGTGCATGAGTGTTCCAAGAACGTTACGAGGAAAATAATCACCTTTGAGTCCGCTTCCGGGAATCTCTTCGAGTATCTGCTGTGCTTC
>CAIOZW010000259.1 GCA_903862855.1 uncultured Acidobacteriota bacterium | reverse complement strand
GATGAATATGAGAACCCATTCCCCGCGATGTTGAAGGTCGGGAACTGCAGCACGGCCGCATTGTTCTTCAGATATGCCGGGAGACCAAGCTGGCTCGGATCGTATCCGGCGCCGAATGGGAGCTGATTTGCGTGCGACCGCACATAACCAACCCGGAAGTTGTTGACCAGACTCTGCCCGATCGACCAGTTATGGTTGACCACGGCATGGGTGAACTTGTCGACAATCACCCGGCCATTCGAGGCCACGTTCTGAAATGGGTTGTATAACTGGTCATCCCGCCGCACATAGGTGTAGCGCACAAAGAGGTTCTGCTTCGGCGAGATCGTATGGTCAACCCGCAGCGAATAGTAGTCGAGGTCGAGAATATTGGTTCCCGCCGCGACAAAGTTGTTCGATCCCGATGCATCATCCGGAGTCCGGTTCGGAAGCGGAAAGAACTTCAGGGCCGCCAGCGCGACCGGATCGCAGAATGGTCGCGACGTCGCCGGATTGACCGCCGCACAGGGAATCCTGTTGTCCTGGAACTGATCGCGGGTAAACTGATTGGTCGTTCCTGTCACCAGCCGCGTCGTCCACGGATTGTAGATGTTGATCAGAGCACCCGTCCTGTTGCGCGTCTCCGAGAAGTCCCCGGCCCGCTGCTTCTCCGTCGGGACAGTGAACAATCCTTCAAACGGATCACGATTGCGCCGCCCTTCATAGTTGGCAAAGAAGAAGGTCTTGTCCTTCCCTTTCAAAATGCCGGGAATCGTCAGTGGCCCACTGAAGTCGGCCCCAAAATGGTTCCGACGATTGGTGACCCTCGTCACCCGGTTCCGGTTGTTCGACCAGGTATTGGCGTTGAGCGCACTGTTCTGATGAAAGTTGAATACTGAACCGTGGTAAACATTGCCCCCCGGGCGCGTGGCATAACTGACGACGCCGCCTCCGGCCCGTCCATACTCGGCCGAGACCGCTCCGCTCATGACCTTGAACTCCTGCACCGATCGTGCCGGCGGAGTCGCCCCAACTCCATTGAAGTCACCAATCGTATTTGCGACCCCATCAACCAGCACATCGTTGGTCGAGGCCCGCCCACCATTGACCGAAAAATTGGAGTCGAAGAAACTTCGATTGCCGATCAGTCCGACTGCCTGCGGATTGCCCGGGTTGCCGGAGACGACGCCAGGCGTGATCTGCACCAGTTGCATCACATTCTGATCGACCAGCGGCAGATCCTCGATCAGCTTCTTCTCCACCGTCTGATCGACCGATGACTGCTCGGTCTGCAACAGCACTTCGGCCGCCGAGACCTCGACCACCACCTCCGCCGCACTGATCGCCATCTGTATGTTGACCTGCGCCGTCTGGTTGATCTCCAACTGAATACCGGCCTTGGTCAGCTTTGCAAATCCTGCCGCCTGCACCGAGACACGGTAACCACTTGGCAGAAGCCCCGGTGCAACATAGAGCCCCTCTTCGTTGGCGGTCACCGTCACCCCATTATTGGTCAAGGTGTTGGTGATCGTCACGGTCGCTCCCGGAATCACCGCCCCATTGGGATCGGTCACTCTTCCGGTTATTGTTCCCGTCGTACTCTGTGCGCTGCCCTGTGAGACCACCAGCAGCATCAGCAGAACGACTATGCATCCTCTTTCGATTGACTTCATATTTGTCTCCTTTCAGGTCATCTCCTGACCACGGTCAGACCTCACCGGTCTGCTTCCGGATAACTCTTCCAGTCTCTGCCTTCCTACTTTCTCTTCAACTTGATTCGCGCCTGATATCGGTCACCACGATAGATCGAACGCACATATTCGACCGGTCGAAGATCGATATCTCGTACCGTGCGCTCGACGATCAGCACCGGCGATCTTCGCGTGATCGAGAGGAGTTCCGCCTCCCGCCTCGTCGCGCAAGCCGCCTCGAGAACCTCATCAGCCTCGAGCAGTCTGATGCCACCGGCATCCTCGAATATCTGGTAGAGTGATCCCTGCTCGAGATCCTCGCGCCCTACCTCGATTCCCAGCCCGACCGGCAGGCAGCAGATCTCCCATGCCATCGGAATCCCATCCGCCAGCCGCAACCGCTCGATCTCATAGACCTCATCCGCCGCCTCAAGCCCGAGCCTCTCCCGAACGAGTTCGCTCGGCACATAACGTCGAAAATCGAGAATACGTGAACTCGGCGTCAGTCCGCGCCGCCGCATGTCCTCTGAAAAACCGAGCAACTGCCGCGTGTGGACATCCATCTTCGGCTCGGCAACGAAGGTTCCGCGCCCACGCTCGGTGAAGATCAACCCCTCATCACGCAGCGTATTGAGCGCCTGCCGGGTCGTCATCCGGCTCACCCCAAGCTGCTCCGACAACTCCCTCTCGGAGATCGCCGCTCCCGGTGTCAGCCGGCCTTCTTCGATCTGCCGTCGCAACGCCTGCTCGATCTGATAGTAGAGTGGCGTAAAACTGTGCTTGTTAAGTCTCATCATCGATCGCGGCCTGATTCCCATCTCCCGGTAGCTGCCGCCGGATTCAGTTTGTCGTGGTTGTGAAGAGTGTTCAACTAGTGGTCTAGTCCACTGCCAGGAAAGTACAGGTTAAGTCTTCCCTCACGATGGGTCAAGGCGGCCTGACCGTCCGGAGATCAGACCCAAAATAATCATGACGGGGCCATCGCCTGATGATGAGACCTGGCAAAACTGGAGATGGTTCCTGCGCCCCAACTGGGGCCCAGGGTGCCGCCCTGATTGGAATTTACGCCCATGCAGCCGTTCTGAAGGGAGGCCGCTGGACTTTGGACATTTTGGGGCGGTTCACGAACAGATC
>CAIOZW010000258.1 GCA_903862855.1 uncultured Acidobacteriota bacterium | reverse complement strand
GAACGGATACCCGGATAACGAAAGAGATCCCACGTCCCACCGATCGCCGCGCGGGCCTCGAGAATCGTGAAGCTCTTGCCGGGGCAGTGCTTCTGGAGATGGACACCGGCCCCAATGCCGGAGATTCCCGCTCCAACAATGATTACATCGTATGATTCTGTGGACACGGTAACTGCCCTCCTGTCTGATAGCCATTCAGATGTACTGATAATATGAGCGTATTGTGGTTGAAGTATGCCACAAGCTCATCAATAATGCGCTCTCTATCAAGTGGAAATTGAATCTGTCCTAAGTTTATCCAGTGGAGATATTGAGATGAGGCGAGCAATGATCGTGCGGAGGCTGGGAATCACGTTAACCAGTCTATTTATGTTGGCGATGTCCGGAGCTGCTCTGGCCCAGGATCGGCCACTGCTCTGGAAGCCGGTCGCGCCGGGGATCTGGTCGGCGCGGGTCGGTCAGCCGGAGACGATCGACCTGCTGAAGGCGGCGCGAATCGAACCGCAGAGGGCGGCGCTGCGTCGCCTTGGCGCACCGGCTCTGCCGGAAGCATTGCGTCGGAGCGCGGGCAGAGTCGGCGATCACCGGACCTCTCTCCGCTTTCCGCTCAATGAGACCGAGCAGCTCTATGGCTTTGGGCTAAATTTCAAGCGGGTGCAGCAGCGCAAACGGATCTTCAATCTGCATATCGATCATTACGGAAATGCCGACAGTGGCCGCACCCACGCGCCGGTTCCCTTCTATGTCTCCAGCGCGGGTTACGGAGTGCTGATCAATTCGGCGCGCTACCTGACAGTCTATGCCGGCACCGGGCTGCGCAAGGATAGCGAGCGGCCACCACAGATCAAGAACCGCAATACGGACAAGACCTGGGAGGCCAACCCGGATTCGGATGTCGTCGAGGTGCTGGTTCCGGCGGACGGGGTCGAGGTATTGCTCTTTGCCGGGCCGACGCCGCTGGAGGCCGTCCAGCGCTACAATCTATACAATGGCGGCGGCGCACTGCCGCCGAAGTGGGGCCTGGGTTTCACGCAGCGGGTGCCGACGCTCTACACTGATCGCGACGTCAACCGCGAGGTCGATGAGTTTGACCGGCACGACTTCCCGCTCGACTTCATCGGCCTCGAGCCAGGCTGGCAGACCCGGTCCTATCCCTGCTCGTTCGACTGGGACCCAGGACGGTTCCCCGACCCGGGCAGATTTGCCCGCGAGATGCTCGGGCGCGGGGTGCGGCTCAACCTCTGGCTCAATCCCTATATCTCCCCCGACTCGACGATCTATGACGAAGTCAAGCCGCACACCGGCTCGCACACGGTCTGGAATGGACTCGTCCCGGATCTGCTGCTCCGCTCCCCCCGCGCGAGCTACAGTCGCCACTTCAAGCGGGAGCACCTCGGGATTGGGGTCTCTGGTTACAAGATCGACGAGGTAGATGGAGTCGACGGCTGGCTCTGGCCGGATGTCGCGCGCTTCCCTTCCGGCCTGGGCGGTGAGCAGATGCGCCAAATCTATGGCCTGCTCTTCCAGCGCCTGACGACCGACTGGTTCCGCGAACGCAACCAGCGCACGTGGGGGCTGGTCCGGGGCACCAACGCGGGTGCGTCCGCGCTGCCCTATGTGATCTATAACGACAACTACGACCACCGCGACTTCATCACCGCGCAGGTCAACAGCAGCTTCATCGGAGTGCTCTGGACGCCGGAGGTCCGCGCCTCAAAGACCGCCGAGGAGTGGCTGCGGCGGATGCAGGCGGTCTGCTTCTCGCCCCTCGCCATGCTCAACGCCTGGGCGGATGGAACGAAGCCGTGGACCTTCCCGGAGGTCGAGCGACAGGTGCGGGAGGTGGCGATGCTGCGAATGCGGCTGCTGCCCTACATCTATACGGCATTTGCACGCTACCATTTCGAGGGTGTCCCGCCGATCCGGGCCATGTACCTGGTGCCGGGGTTCAAGGACGGGGGCCGGGAGGCAAAGGACCAGTTCATGCTGGGAGATTCGCTGCTCGTCGCCCCGATCTTCGCCGGCCAGACCTCGCGCCAGGTCACGCTGCCGCCAGGTGACTGGTTCGACTTCTACACCGGAGAACGGGTGGGAAGCGGCGGAGTGATCGAGGTCACGCCCGGACTCGACCAGATCCCGCTCTTCGTCCGCGATGGCGGCATCATCCCGCTGATTCCCGCCGCCCGGCGCATGCCGCGCAAGGGCGAGGTGCTGCCACTCGAGATTCGCCACTACGGACAGCGCGAAGGGGCGCTCGATCTTTATGACGACGACGGGGAGAGCTTCGATTTTGAGAAGGGGGCGCACGGCTGGCTCAGGCTGCAAGCAAGGCGCGGCGACGACGGAAAGCTGACCGGCGGTTCAAGCCAGAGCGCCGGCCGCCCGGTGGGCTACCGCGGCGAGACCTGGCGCTTCATGACTTCCAGATAGTCTTCCCGGTAACTGAGGAGGGATCATGGATTTCGCAGATCCTCTACCTGACATTCAGGGCCAGGCAGCCGACCCAGGACAACGCTCTGGAGCGGCTGGGCGAGTCTGTCGATTTGTGTGATACTCTGTTAAATTTGAGCACATTAGAAAATTTCAAACAAGTATTTGGCGAAAATGTTTTCACAGCGCTTCTTCCTGTACTCACCAGGTAAATAACTAAATTTAATTCAAATAAAATTAGTTTAAGATTTAATTAATCGGTTTAAATATAAAATGCATAAATATCGTCGTTGATTTTTTAATCTATTTAATAAAT
>CAIOZW010000257.1 GCA_903862855.1 uncultured Acidobacteriota bacterium | reverse complement strand
GAAGGGCTGTGAAAAACAGGTACTCGAGATCTTCGCTCGCTGGGATCTCGAGGCGACGATCATCGGAAGAGTCATTACCAAGCGCAATCTGCGGGTCTTCCGCCACGGTCTGCTGGTCGCCGACATTCCAGTCGCGGCGCTGCTCGATGATGCACCTCGCCATGAGCGTCCGATGACCCCCTGTCCGGTCGACGAAGAGAATGTGCGGCCACGGATCGTCAGCGCGCTCGAGACCCTTGCGGAGATGAATGGAACGGCTGGTTCACCATCTCCCGCCAGAATCCATGGACGCCTCCTGCGCCGGCTGCTGGGTTCACCCAACATCGGCTCGAAGGAGTGGGTCTATCGCCAGTTTGACCATACGGTGCGCACCAACACGGTCGTCCTCCCGGGATCGGATGCGGCGGTCATCCGCGTCAAAGAGACGCGCCACTCTCTCGCCATGTCGGTCGACGGTAATGGACGATATTGTCGACTCAACCCGCGCGAGGGAGCACGACTCGCCGTTGTCGAGTCCGCGCGGAATGTCGTCTGCAGCGGCGCACGGCCCCTTGCCATCACCAATTGCCTCAATTTTGCGAGTCCTGAAGACCCACAGGTCATGTGGGCATTCAGCGAGACCATCGACGGAATGGCCGAAGTCTGCCGTCGTCTCGGCACACCCGTCACCGGCGGTCACGTCAGTTTTCATAATGAGACCGATGGTCAGGGTATCGGTTCGACGCCGGTCATCGGCATGCTCGGGCTGGTGGAGGAGGCACGGCACATCACCACGCAGTGGTTCAAAAACATTGGAGATGTGATCCTTCTGTTCGGATTGACCAGAGAGGACTTGGGTGGTTCGGAGCTGCTGCACGGGCTGACTGGTGATGTTCGTGGCAAGGTCCCGCAACTCGATCTGGAGCTTGAAATGGCGGTGCAGGATGGTGTGCTCACGGCAATTCGGCAGGGACTGGTCAGGTCAGCCCACGATTGCAGTGAAGGCGGACTCGCCATCGCCATTGCCGAGAGCTGCTTCTCAAGTTACCGCCGTCAGGCCCTCGGAGCACTGATCGACCTGACCGACCACGCCAGCGAGAGCCGCATCAGTGACCCACTGACGCTTCTCTTCGCCGAATCACCTTCGCGCATTCTGGTCAGTGTCAAACCTGAGGATGTCGAAGCAGTTCTTTCCATCGCGGGTGAGGCCAAGGCTCCGTGTAGAGCCATCGGTAAGGTCACGGAGGATCGGCTGGAGATCGTCAACGTGACCACGCTGCTCGACGAATCGGTTGGTGAGCTTGAAGAGATCTGGCGACACTCTCTGTCGAAGAGCCTCGACCGCCAGTAGACGTCAGTAAACGTCAGGGCCCCCTCGCTTCAATTGACCTTCGGTCGCAGGATCGACTCCAGAACCTCTTCGTCAAGATTGAAGACCTCGCCGCAGAAGTGGCAGGTCAGGACAGCACCACGATCCTTCTCGAGCATATCTGCGACCTCCTCTTCACCCAACGCCGTGACGATGTTGACGGCACGCTCAAAAGAACAGGTACACTTGAATGCGACCGGCCGCCGGTTCAAGACCGTCAGCTCGAATTCACCGATCGCCTCCAGCAGCATCTCCTCGGCAGAGGCTCCCTGTCGCAACCGTTCTGTCACGTGGGGAGCGCGCTGTAGCTGCGTCTCGAGTCGCTCCAGCGTCTCCTCATCGATTCCGGGCATGACCTGAATCAGATATCCTCCGGCAGCAGTAATGCTCTCGCCGTCAGGACCTACGTAGACTCCGAGACCTACCGCAGAATTGATCTGCTCGGATGTTGCCAGGTAATGGGTCAGATCCTCGGCAATCTCACCGGAGATGAGCGGGACTGTTCCGAAATAGGGCTCCTTTGCCAGCCCGATCTCGTGCCCGGCTTCACGTATGACGTGAAGCGTTCCCCGACCGAGAATGGCCCCAACATTGAGCTTGCCGGGAACAACCGACTCCGCTTCGGCGAGCGGATTCCGGACATAGCCCCGGACGGTGCCATGCGCATTGGCCTCGGCAATGATCCCCCCAACCGGACCGCGGCATTCGAATCGAAGAGTGATATATTCGAGATCCTTGAAGGTATGACCAAGGAGCAGCGCTCCAGTCAGGGCCCTTCCAAGCGCCGCCGAAGTGGTCGGTGATGTCCGATGACGACGGCAGGCCTCGGCAACGAGATTGGTCGAAACGACGGCACTGAGGCGAATCGTTGAATCTGCCGCCGTCGCCTGTATCAGATGATCTTCCTGTCTTTCCACACTGATCCTTTCACCTTGCTGACCGATTATTCAACCGGGGCTGCCCGGTGAGACTCACGGCAACTTCCGCGCTCTCATCAGAACCATATCGCACCTGGGAGCGCATTTGACCGGCCCACGCTGCTCACCAAGAACTTCAACCTTCACCACTCCGTCAGCGCGCAGACGACTGCTCCACTGGCGCTGGGCAAGGACAAGGATGCTCTCTCCACCATACTTGTCGATCAGCCGCGGGATCTCGGCCTGATCGATTATCGTCACGAAATATGATTTCTGATCCCGAAGTGGCAGCTCCGTCGCATAGAAATTGATCCGGTGGTTCGAATTGATATAGAAGACCAGCCGCTCGTCGGGCCTGGCCAGGCTGGTCGCCAGCTCTCCAAGCGACTTGAGCG
>CAIOZW010000256.1 GCA_903862855.1 uncultured Acidobacteriota bacterium | reverse complement strand
ATATGTCTGGATGTCCTTCTGACGATCATCTTTCAAGTCTGCCACTCCAGGTCAGATTGGTAAAATTGTGCTGCCAGGGGAAGAAAATTCATTATCTTTTTTCACTACTCTCTTGTCAATTTTCTATTTCAAGCACCATTCATTTACCTTGGACAAGGTCGACCAGCTCGGCAATAAGCACAATATAAGCCATCTTCTATCATTAGAAACGCTAAGTATGGGGGGGGAGGGACAAATCCTTAATAATGTCTGATACGGCTCAGTTTACCGATCCTGACGATGCTGGAATTAATCGATTATTCTCAGTCCTGATAGGATTTAAGACTTGATTTCATGAGCGGACTACTTATAATGACCTCGTGCCCCCCGCATGAGTTTTTGCCCCCTCGTATTCATTGGCTCAAGGAGCTGGCAGAGGCTCTCCAAGTCCCCTGAATATTGTTAATTGCATTAAAATCACTCTCTGACCCGGCTCAGGGTGCTCCCCGCGACCCTGAAATCCTTCAATATGGTCAGAGACGGAGAGACAGCCAATGACAGTCTTGCTGATCCTGGCACTCTTGCTGATTAATGAATACGACAGTAGTGAAAATTCAATATCCCTGTGCCGAAGTCTGATCGGCATGTTCGTCGGGTAAAGACAACCGCCCACTCTCAGAGAGTTCGCGGCGCTGATAAGTTGCCTGTCTTTTTTACCGACAGCGGATTTTAATACTATTCAGGCAATAAAGACTGTTCAGAGTCTGGATAAACCGGACAACCGAAACAAGAGCCTATCGACAGACTGGGCTGAGTTGAAAACCGAACTCTCTTGCAAGCATCGCGTTGATTTAGTCCGCGGCAAAAGGTTCAATGTTCCCGTACCCAATTCACCTGCAGTCTGGTCAGTTTAAACGCCGGTCCGATCAATGCCTTGAGTGAAGTACCAGGGCAATCAGGACAAAAAGAGCGGAATCGATGGCCCAGCCCGTTTACACCCCCGTCAATACCCCCACCCCGTAATGCCCCGTAGAGTGTCTTTGGCTGAGATCAAAAAAGATTTTTCAGCAAAGTACAAAATCGATCAAGACGTTTCGTCTATAGCAGTGCAAGGTAGTTCCGGAGTCGTTGGCCACCATCAGGTATCCCCTCTCCGGTCCCTTCATTGCACCACCGATCGAATCGATATTCGACAAAGCGATTTGGTTGACCGAATCGTACGGGGTCCTGGAAAAGAGTTTGGTGTAGCCATTGCCAGAGTCAGGCCGGAAGAGGCTGATGTCAGAGTATGGCGAATCCAAAAAATTATTTGAAAACAGGCCGAGACCACTATTTCGCCGTCAGTGTGAGAGGTTGGTCACTTGCCACTTTGTAGATCAGGCAGATTGGAATTCTGGTCACAGGAGGTCAGGCACACATGGAGACTCTTACTATGCACACACAGATTTATCAGGATATAGAGATTGAAGGCGCGAACGAAGAAGTTCGCGAATCATCACCTCATCAGGAACTGACGAGGCTTGCCCTTGCCGCTGCAACGGGCAACATGCAGGCCTACCAGTCGCTCGTCAACCATCCATCATTCATCGCCAGCCTGGCGCGGACGAGCAAGTGGATGTGTCGACACTCGGCGATCGAAGCCGATGAGCTTCTCTCAGAGTTTTTTCTGCGACTTCCGGTCAAGATCCGCAAGTACAGCAATCGCCACGGAGCATCGATTGTCAGCTGGGCTGGTGGAGTGCTTCGTCATCTTCACATTGATCTGCTTCGTCGCCAGTGGCGCGACACCGATCGGGTTGAATATATGGATCTAGTCGCGATCGAGCACGAGCGTTCAGTTGACACAGCCGACAGCCGACTTGCGCTGCAGCAGGCTTACAGCAGACTCAGTGATCGTGAGAAGAAGCTGATCGATCTGCGCCGGAGCGAAGAGACCCTTGACGACATCGTCACCAAGATCGACGGTCTGACCGATCCGCGTGAGATCCAGAATCGCCGCCCAAAGATCAGCCGTGAACTGAAGGCCGTAGAGCAGAAACTCCAGCTCGCGCTCTCAGCGGTCACTTCCGGCCGACTCCAGGGACGTAAATCACCCCAGAAATCGGACTATTGAAATCGGTGAGCGTGACGGCGTCTCAATGAGACGCGTGCCCCGTCAACGCTTCATCCTGACTTCCAGTCCTCGTCCCCGTTTGCATCCCCCCCGTACAGTTTAATGACTCTGCCACCTCTTTGTTGAGGGGTCGACCTGGTGTAAATCACAACTCATCACGAACAGGATTGGTCAGAGTGTTGGATCGTGTCAGTTGTTTTGTGCTACGAGTCAGATTGTCTTCGTTAGATCTCCATTTTACAGTGTGTTCGGAATGAAAAGAGGCTCTTCCACGTTGGAAGAGCCTCTTTTTCGTGTCATTGATCTTGTCCGTGCGACTGTCGAACTATTTGGAATCTAACGAATCGTCTTCAAATAGTCGAAGTCAACCATCCGTCGATGCTCTTCGTCCCAGAGTCGGAGCGGAGCACATTTCAAGCTCTCGAGGATGCCAAAGGTTGTCACATTCTGAAAGAGTGGTGTTTCACGATGGCATTTCTCAAGGTGATAGTTGGGAATTTTTGGACTGAGATGGTGAATGTGATGAAAGCCGATATTACCGGTGAACCATTGAATGATCCGCGGCAGACGGTAGTAGGAGCTTCCCTGGAGGGCTGATGTGGCATAGTCCCACTCTGGTGGATGGTTCCAGTAGCTGTTTTCAAACTGGTGTTGAACGTAGAAGAGCCATATTCCAACGCCACCGCTGATGATGAAGGTAGGGAGATAGAGCAAGGCGACGTTCTTCAGGCCAATAACCATCGACCATCCGACAATCTGTGCAAGAATCGCGGCGTTGGT
>CAIOZW010000255.1 GCA_903862855.1 uncultured Acidobacteriota bacterium | reverse complement strand
GGGTTTTCGCAAGGTCTCAGCCGGACTTGTCTCGATCAGTATCGGTGGTCGTGAAGCTCCGGTGCTCTATGCTGGTCCTCAGGGAGGTTTTGCCGGACTGGATCAGATAAATACGCGCATCCCCGAGGGGCTCAGCGGGCCGGTCAATGTCGATGTGACCATCGGGATGAAGAAGGCCAACCGGGTGACTATCCAGGTGCGCTGAATCGCCAGGGAGAGGCTGGTTTTCGACAGTCTGCCGGTTCAGCCTCCTCGGGGAGGCCCTGAAGAGGGGAATCGATCACCCGGGGTGACATCCATGAGTGGAAATTGATTGAACCAGGTGGGACAGTTAAGGTGGGGGGAACTCTCATCCTTGGGATCAGTTTGTTCGACCGGGACTGGTCAGAACCTGGTGTTGGGCGTATCATTCGGTAAATCAACATCCTGATTTGGAGGTGCTTCGTGAAACGCAAGGTTCAGGGATCGGTACTTCTTGCAATTGCCGGAATCTTTCTCGTCGGATCAATCCTGTCGATCAACGGGAGTGTCGGGGCGTATCTTAATGAGCCGGTAGCCCCGGGGCGCACCGACTTCAATCGTGAGGTGCGGCCGATTCTCTCCGACAAGTGTTTTCAGTGCCACGGTCCTGATGAGAAGACTCGTAAGGCACGCTTGCGTCTCGATACACGGGATGGCGCGATGGCAAAGGCCGGGGTCATCATCCCCGGTGATGCGGCTGGTTCACGAATCATCAAGCGGATCACCGCAAAGGATCCGCAGACGGTCATGCCGCCACCATCATCCGGTCACCAGCTGACAGAGAAGGAGATTGCGACCCTCACCAGATGGGTGGGTGAGGGGGCGGTATGGAATGAGCACTGGGCCTATGTCACACCTGCCAGTCTCGAGCCGCCGGCGATTGACAATCCTGCCGCGCGGAGCTGGATTCGCAATTCGATCGACGCCTTCATCTGGCAGCGACTCGAGAAGGAGGGGCTCAAGCCTTCTCCTGAAGCCTCGCGTGAGACACTCCTGCGCCGCGTCACCCTCGATCTGACCGGCCTGCCGCCGACCGCAGAAGAGATGGCCTCATTCCTGGCCGATCAGTCTCCTGATGCCTGGGATAAGGTTGTCGATCGGTTGCTCGCCTCGCCTCGTTACGGGGAGAAGATGGCACTCCACTGGCTTGATCTTGCCCGCTATGCCGACACTCACGGGTTTCACATCGACAGTCACCGCATCATGTGGCCGTGGCGTGACTGGTTGATCAGTTCATTCAATCAGAATAAGCCATTCGATCAGTTTACGATTGAACAGCTCGCCGGAGATCTGCTTCCAAATCCGACCAGCGAACAGAAGATCGCTTCCGGGTTCAATCGCAACCACATGATCAACTTTGAGGGTGGGGCGATACCCGATGAGTATCTCAACGAATACATTGTCGACCGGGTTGAGGCGACGACGACAACCTGGATGGGCATGACGATGGGATGTGCCCGGTGTCACACTCACAAATACGATCCGATCTCTCACAAGGAGTTCTACCAGTTCTACGCCTTCTTCAACCAGGTTCCCGAAAAAGGGCTCGATGGCAACCGGGGAAATGCCATGCCGCTGCTGGCCCTGCCGCAGGGAGATCAGGAGAATCGGCAGAAGGAGATCGCCGAGGCGATCAGGACGCGCGAAGAGCAGCTCTCCGATAAGGAGATCGATCCGCTTCAGCGCAACTGGGAGTCCCCACTGCTTGGCCGGCCACCGGTTGCGGCGGTGCGCAAACTCTCGACCTTCTTTCCGCTCGATGGCAGCCTTGCCGATGCATCGGGTAATTACCGCACCGGCCGAACCATCAATGGTGACCCGACCTTCAGTGGTGGAATGGTCAGCCGGGCCGTTCTTCTCGACGGGCAGACTGAACTTGCCTTTGGTTGTGAGATGGCCCTCGACCCCCGTCAGCCATTCACCTTCAGTATCTGGATGAGACCCGGTCTCGGCAAGGTCGGGAATGTCGTCTTTGAGAAGACCGGCGCCGGTAAGCTCTCGAACGGCTTCGAGGCCATCTTTGCCAGGACGCAACTGATTGAGATCCAGCGCTGGGGGGCTCCGCTGACGCTCCGTTTCAACTCCGGCCGCGGCGAAGGGATCGAGCTGCGAACCAGGGAGATCTTCAACAATAACGAGTGGAAGCATCTCGTGATCACCTCCGATGGTTCTGGTAAGGCAGCGGGGATGCAGGTTCACATCAATGGCGAATCGAGAGCGGTCGATGTTCTGCGCGACAATCTTAACGGATCGGCAGCCAACGGGGCTGATCTGCGGGTTGGCAGCAAGGAGACCGGACGCGCCTTCGCCGGGGCGCTCGACGATCTCCGTTTTTACGATGAGGTTCTGAGCCCTTCCGAGATTCGTCAGCTCGCCATCGATTACCCAATCCAGACCATTCTCTCCGGGATCACCGGCAAGCGATCGAAGGAGGAGTCTGAAAGGCTCCGTGAGCATTACCTGACCAGGATTGCTTCTCCTGAGATCAGGCAGAAGTATGAGGAGCTGAAGGATCTTCGACTGAAGAAAAAGTCGATCGATGCCGAGATTCTCAACGTGATGGTCATGGATGAGCTGAAGACTCCACGGGAGACCTTTATCCTTGGCCGCGGGGATTACCGCAACAAGACTGAAAAGGTGACCGCCAACGTCCCGTCCGTGCTGCCACCCCTGCCGCGAAATGAGACCGGGAAGCCACCGAACCGGCTTACACTTGCCCGCTGGTTGGTCGATCCGCAGCATCCGCTCACTTCCCGCGTAGCGGTCAATCGATACTGGCAACTCTTCTTTGGGAACGGCATCGTCAAGACATCCGAGGACTTTGGTTCGCAGGGTGATCAGCCTTTTCATCCCGAGCTGCTCGACTGGCTGGCGCGGGACTTTATTCGTAATGGTTGGAATATCAAGGCCCTGCAGCGGATGATTGTCACGTCGGCAACCTACCGGCAGTCCTCGAAGGCGACACCGCTGCTCCTCGAGAAGGATCCGGAGAATCGGCTGCTCGCCCGTGGACCGCGTCATCGATTGCAGGCAGAGCTGATTCGTGACAATGCTCTTGCCATCAGCGGTCTGCTCGACGCACGTGTTGGCGGACCCAGCGTCAAGCCATACCAGCCATCAGGTCTCTGGGAAGAGATGGCGTTTGGCGATGGATTCTCTGAGCAGAGTTATGTGCAGAGCAAGGGGGCCGACCTCTACCGGCGCTCGATGTACACCTTCTGGAAACGCACGGTGCCCCCGGCAACCCTCGCGACATTCGATGCTCCGGATCGTGAGAAGTGTGTGGCACGTCGTGCCGTGACCAACACTCCGCTTCAGGCACTGATTCTGCTCAATGATCCAACCTATGTTGAAGCAGCACGTGTGCTTGCCCAGCGTGCGCTTCGTGAGGGAGGCCGTGATGTCAATGCCCGCCTGGGTTGGATCATCAACCGGGCGGTTGGTCGTCGGGCATCCTCCGGAGAGATCCGTGTCCTGCGTGATCTGCTTGTCCGCCAGCAAGCTCGCTACAGACGCGATCGGCCGGCGGCCATAGCGCTGCTTTCGGTCGGTGAAGCCCGACCTGACTCGACCATCGATCCATCGGAACTGGCTGCCTGGACCATCGTCAGCAGTACGGTGCTCAATCTTGATGAGACGATCACCAAAGAGTAGGGCAAGGTGAGGCGAAAGGGAATTATGATCAACGAACTGAATCGTTTCTTGACGCGACGACAGCTCTTCGGCTTGACCGCCAAGGGCATTGGCATTGGGGCACTGGCCTCACTTCTCAATCAGCAGGGGCTGGCCGACACAGGATCGAAGCCGGGCGGTCAGCCCGGAGTTCCACACTTCCCGCCAAAGGTGAAGCGCGTCATCTATCTTCACCAGTCT
>CAIOZW010000254.1 GCA_903862855.1 uncultured Acidobacteriota bacterium | reverse complement strand
GGCCCGCTGAGCCCCTCGGGGATGCGCGTATTTATCTGATCCAGTCCGGCAAAACCTCCCTGAGGACCAGCATAGAGCACCGGAGCTTCACGACCACCGATACTGATCGAGACAAGTCCGGCTGAGACCTTGCGAAAACCCGTCCCAAATAGAACCAGGTAGTCACCGCCGGCAACCGGATTGGCCGTCCCATCAGGATTTCCGACCGTGGCATAACTGAGGCCATCACGAGTCGCGAGGGCTGCTGGTGCCCCGCCCCCGGTCGCATTCGAAGTAAAGATACTCGCGACCACCGAACCGATAGAGATTGCGCCACGCGACAGAACCTGATCACCGGAGAGGATCTCGATCACTCCACGGCCGCTCTGCACCCCGGCAGGAACCTGAAAGTTGACCTGACCGGGTGAGACGAAGAAGAGCGGAGCCAGAAGACCGTTGATGCGGACTCTCGTGCCTGCCAGCTCCTCTGGCAGAGGCTGTGAGCGGGCAATCTCGGTCCCGATGGCGAGCCCGCTGCCAAATGCCGCAGCGATGGCCTCCGGGGCAAGTGCTTCCGCATTGTAACTGGCCGCAGAGACTGCTGTGACTGCCCGGGCCTGACCCGGTCGGATGAGATTCATCCCGGCTGTGCGCACGCCATCGGGGTTGATCACGGTCACCTCGACCGGCGTCCCCGGTGGTGTATAGACCTTCCAGAGCTCGGACGAGACCAGCCGGGTCGTCTCATTTCCAGACCCCGTCCGTGTATCACGCACACGCTCACCATTGATCAGAATGTCTGCTCCGCCAAGAAGTCCGGTACCGGTGATCTGCAGCACTCCTGATTCGTCGATGCGCGCCTCGGTCAGAGTCGGCGAGGATAATGGTAATGAGAAGAGATCGAGCGTATAGCCGATGAAGGCCAGCGCCATCTCGTCGGTCGTCTCCTCACCCCAGCGGACCGGTTGCGGCGGGTTTCGTGGATTGTTCGGATTGTCAGTCGAGTTGTCGAAATTACAGATCAACCGCAGGGTCGAGCCAGGTTTGAGTTCGATCGCTCTATTGTAGAGGTAGGTTCCCTGCCAGTTGAAGTCCCATTTTGGTATGTTGACCAGACACTCTGGCGTGGTCGATCCCGGGCGGGTCAGCTCGACCCGGATGCTCTTGCCAAGCAGGTGCATATGAGGCGTGACAGCCCACATCCTGGCAGAGAGGAGCGATGGCAGGGTAAAGTTGGCAGTCACCTGATGATTCTTCGCCCCGGCCGGGATGGTGAAGGATGTATTGACCAGCGGCAGGGCCTCGAATTGACGCGATACCGGCTGACGAGCATAGTAGATTCCCAACTGCGTCCGATCACGCTCATCCTCTCCCGTCGGATGGTAGTGAACCTGCACGATTACGCGCGAACTATTGGTCAGTTTGATCCCGGTTCCATCCGGGGCAAAGTATCCGCGTGAGCCAGGCGCCCAGCCGCCAAGCATCTGGGTCGTGCTGATCCCGGGACCTCCAAAACAGCGATATCCCGGCTCGGCATCCCGCGCATCGAGCGCGGCCGATTCACCCTTCGGATCTCCATAGGCGATGACGTGATGGACGATGCGTGGATTGCCTGGTTTGACCGTCAATGCCCCAATCCATCGGTCACCACGCAGATCACCGGTCGGGATGCTGAAGCAGCGGTACATATCCCCCTCACGGGGAGGAGCGTACTCGACCTCTGGAGCCATAACCAGATCCGGAGCACCAAGCGACCAGCCATCCGGAAATTCGATTGGCGCCGGCAGATCGGCGCGATTACCCTCCGGAGCGCCAGCATCGATCCAGTCGACGATCGTTGCAATCTCTGACGGTGTGAGCCCCCGCGCATCGGCAAAATCTCCACACTCCGAGGCCGGCTTCCAGGGCGGCATCTGCTTCATCAGCACCTGCTCGCGAATCGAAGCTGCCCACGGGCGGGCCTCGCTCCAAGTCATCAGCGAGAAGGGGGCGATATCACCCGGATGATGGCAACTCTGACACGATCGCTGAAAGATCCGGACGACCTCATTGCTGAAGGTCGGTCCGGCCACTGCGCGTCCCCGTCGCCCATCACTCACATCGGCCCCATCGGCTGAATGGCTCCAGAGACTGCCCACGAAGATCAACAGGCCAATTACCAGCAGTAAACGGACTCCTCTCATCACTCATCCCCTCTCTCTTACACGCTACTTCAACCAACGCTCCAGCCAGTCGTGAACCTCGGCGTAAAAGAACCGACTATTCTCTCCACGCAGAATCCAGTGGTTCTCCTCTGGAAAGACGAGCAGCTTGCTCGGAATTCGTAATCGCTGATGAATGCTCCAGTTCTCGAGCGTATTGTTGAGCGGAACACGGAAGTCGTTCTCACCAACCGTCATGAGCATCGGCGTCCTGAACTTCGCGGCGAACCTGATTGGATTCTGTTCACGCCAGACCGGCCCCTGCTCCCAGACCGGACCACCATTGTTCTCTTCACGCGAATAGATGACGTCACTCGTTCCCCACTGCGATTCGAGGTTGATCAAACCGGCGTGGCTGATGAGACACTTGTAACGAGTCGTCGACGCCTGGAGCCAGTTTGCCAGATGTCCACCATAACTGGCCCCACCGGCGGCCTGGCGGCTTTCATCGATGAAACTGAACCGGCGAATCGCCTCGTCCGCCGCTTCATTCAGCTCCTCACCTGGCCCTTTGAGCGGATCCAGCTTGATCCCCTGCGCAAACTTCTCTCCAAAGCCGGTCGATCCGGTATAGTTGGTCAAGAGCACGACATAGCCTGGTTTGGCCAGCAGGTGATAGTTCCAGCGGGTAAAGAACTGATCTCGCCACATCGTGTGCGGACCACCGTGAATGAGGTTGAGCAGCGGGTATTTTCGCTTCTCATCAAACCCCGGCGGCAAAGCCAGCATGCTGTGAATCGTCCTCCCACGCCTGCTGGTGAAGGTGAAATGGCGCAACGGCTGCCAGTCGATCCGGGCTACCTGATCTGCATTGAATGAGGTCAGCGCCGTGTGGTTACGGCTCTCCAGATCGATGCGGACCACCTCGGGCGGACTGATGGCACTCTCCCAGTTGGCAAGCAGCACCGGCTGGTCTTCACCATTGACCATGGTCAGATTGGTGTAGACTCCGGAGGAGAGCTCAAACGCCAACCGAGTCTCTCCGCCCTCCACTGGTACAAAATAGAGCTTTTCTTGGCCGCTATCCTCGGCAAGCAGCAGAATGAACTTTCCATTTGGACTGACCACAAAGCTCGTTGGCTCACGGTCGAAGGATGGCGAGATGATCCTGAAACGTGGAGCGACCGGCCAGTCAAAGGCGACGATCCGGTTGAGTGTGTAGACCTGGTCATTATTTGGGCTGATCAGAGCATAGAGTCGCTGCCCGTCAGGACTGAAGGTCGGCCGTGTAAAGCTCTCCTCACCATTGGTCAAGGCAACCGGCTCCCCCCCTCCTACCGGAATCCGGAAGAGGTGGGTACTGGACCGTGCATAGGCGGTCACATTGCGGTTGAGTGTTGCCACAAAGACAATCGATCTTCCATCCCTCGCCCAGACTGGTTGCAGATCATCACCACCTGGCGTCGTCACGCCGGCAAATCCTGGTTGAAGAACCATCTGCGTTGTGGCGAGCATATCCTTCGCGACACTGCCCGGCTCGGTCGACTGGACAAAGATGTGCGTCTGAAGATCATCCATCCAGCGATCCCAGTTACGGATCGGGAAGCCCTCATAGACCCTGACCCGATATTTGCGTGACCGCCTCTCAGCGGCGATGCGCCGGCTATCATCATCCGTCTTCGCTCCAGGATAGACCGAACTCTGAAAGAGAATCGATCTCCCATCAGGACTCCACTGCGGAG
>CAIOZW010000253.1 GCA_903862855.1 uncultured Acidobacteriota bacterium | reverse complement strand
CGCCCGACAAAATAATGCGCTGCGCACGATTGACTTCCCTGAGAATCAGAAGATCGTCGATCATCTGGTCGCCGGTGGAATGACCAGATTCCTCTACGGTGGGAACGCATTTCTCTACCATATCACCCTCAGTGAGTACGAGGAGCTGCTCGGATGGCTGGCCACCTTCCCTGGCCAACTCTGGGCTATTCCAAGTCTCGGCCCATCGTACGGACGGGCGATCGACCAGGCGGCTATCCTGCGCCGCCACGCATTCCCCTGCGCGATGCTGCTGCCCTGCGCCGACCCGCGTGACGCGGCCGGACTGGAACGTGGCATCCGTGAAATCGCCGACCGCACTGGCATTCCACTCATTCTCTACCTGAAGGATCTGGGCAATTTTGGGAGTGATCTCGAGGCTGGACTCGATGTCGTCGGGAAAATGGTCGATGAAGGGCTCTGTGTCTGGATCAAGTATGCCGTGGTCCGACAGGATCCACGCGAAGACCTCTACCTGAAGTCCCTGCTGACCCGCGTCGATCCCCAACGGGTCGTCAGTGGAATCGGTGAGCGTCCGGCGGTCGTCCATATGCGCGACTGGGGGCTCCCCGGATTCACCACCGGTTCGGGATGCATCATGCCGGAGATGAGCCGACATATTCATGAGGCTTGCACCGCCGGCAACTATTCGACCGCAGAAAGCCTGCGCGAGAATTTTATCCCCCTCGAGGATCTGCGCGACGCCTGGGGCCCGGCCAGGGTTCTGCATCACGCGACGGAACTGGCCGGCATCGCCAAAACCGGTCCAATCCCCCCGTTTGTGTCGATGCTCGATCAGCAGCAGCTGGCTGAGCTGGCGAGTGTCACGGCACGATAGAGCCGACCGGAGAGCGGGAGAGGTGGAACCGGACGCTCCACCCCTCCCGCTCTGTTCGACCTACTCTCCCCTCGCCAGAATCTGGCCATCGCGCCGCAACCGTGGCTCCAGCTTCGCGTATGGAACATCCTGAACGGAGGTCTGTCCTTCAATGGCCAGGGCGGCCGCCGTCGCCGCCGACTGACCAAGAATCATGAAGACTGGCTCCATCCTGATGCTGCCATAAGCAATGTGTGAACTCGATACGGCCACGGGCACCAGCAGATTGCTCGTCTCGCCCCTCTTCGGAACAAGCGCTCCATAGGCAATCTGGTACGGCCCATTGGTCGACACTCCAATATCACCCTCATTCTGAACATAGCCCTCCGGAGTGATATAACGCTGGATGTTGTGCGAATCGATCCCGTATGACCCCATTCCAACCGGTTCGGGAGTGGCCCGTTTCTTGAGCAGCTCATTCTCTGTCATCACATACTGTCCAATCATCCGCCGGGCTTCGCGAACATATATCTGATGTGGCCAGTTGCCGTTATCCCTGAACTCATCCTTTGCCAGCCCCCATTTTGCAAAGGCTGTCCGGACATCCTCCGGTACTCGTGGATCGTTGGCGATAAACCAGAGCAGACCTTTCTGGTAATGTTCATGCTCACGAATGATCTCCCGGCGACGCTCATAACTCGCCTCCGGATAATCGTAACTCTGACCGATGTTGTCGGTACTGAACGGACCATGGTTATTGGTGTCAGTCTTCTGATTCGGTATCCGGTCGAACTTCTGGAAGGTCTCGCGCCAGCCGGCATTGAAGATCCGCAACAGCAGCTCATACTGCCGGGCATCGTACCCCTCCGGCTTTGGAAAAGGGACGCGATTACCTGGATGATCCGTCAGGCACATCCGAAAACAGTAGGCCTGCACCTTGTTGTCTCCCGCCCCATACTCCCCCGGTGGAGCAGTGCTGATGCGCGGCAGAACGCCGCTCTGCGGATCACCGGGAATCACATACGGGCTGATCTTCTCCTTCAACACACCGAAATGATGGCGGTGATGAAGCACCCCGGTCTGGATACCGGCCCACTCTTCTCCATAGGTACTCCTCGCTTCCCGACCAACATGATACCGGACACCAGCCGTCGCCATCAGATCGCCCTCGTAGGTCGCATCGATAAACATCCGGCCGGAAAAGGTCTTTCCACTCAGCGTCCGAATCGAGATGATCCGCGTCCCACTCTTTTCAACACCGCTCTTTCGATCGAGCCACTCGTCACGAACTACCGGAATACTGTACTCGCGGATAAAGTCCTCAAAGACCTCTTCGGCAACATGAGGCTCGAAGATCCACATGGTCCGGTTCTCACCGTCCATGGCCGGGGTTCCCTGCCCTTTGTTGCCAAAGGCCTCACGCTTCTCCCATTTCCAGGCCTCCGCCTTGCTGTAGCGCAGCCAGACACGATGGTAGAACTCGCGCGCCAGCCCGCCAATCACCGCCTTGTTTCCCGTATCGGTAAACCCCAGGCCACCACTCGACAATCCGCCGAGATGCTTGTCCGGAGAGACGATGACCACTGTCTTCTTCATCTGGCGGGCCTGGACTGCTGCCGTCACCGCCGCCGCTGTTCCTCCATAAATGACAATATCGTAATCGGCTCTCTGCTGGCCCCGGACCACCGGCAGATTGATCACCAAGAGCAGAATTAGTAGAACGTATCTCATCACATCTCCAGTTTCGTCGCGACTACTTTGTGGGTGGATTCCAGGTGAAGACGGCACCCAGCGAGCGCAACCGTTCGGTAAGCGCGGCCGGATCGACCTCCTGCACGGACTTGCGCATCTCGATCGCCATCCGCGCAGCAACCCCGGCCGCCTGGCCGATGATCATATATTGCGGCTCCATCCGCAGCGTCGAATAGGTCACGTGACTCGCCGAGAAACAGACCGGCACAAGCAGATTGGTCGATTGCGTCCGCTTCGGCAGCAGTATCCGGTAGGGAATCTGGTAGGGTTTGACACCAACCTCCATGTTCCCCTCATTCTGTGCCGTCCCGTCAGCCTCAAGATAACGCTGCACGTTATGGGAATCACTGTTGTAGGAGCCCATGCCGATCACATCCACCTTGGTCAGTTCTGTCTGGATATCCTTCTGCGTCACGACGTAGTCGCCGACCAGTCGACGCGCCTCCCTGATGTAGAGCTGATAAGGCCAGTATCCATTGTCGACAAATTCATCCTTCGCCAACCCGAAACGGGAGACCTCGGCCTGCGTCTCTTTCGGTACTCGTGGATCGGTGGTCAGAAAATAGAAGAGCTCCGCCGTGTAGCGACGGTGATCCTTCCAGATCCAGGCTCGCCTGGCATAACTCGCGTTCGGGTACTCCCAGCTCTTACCAATATAGTCGGTCGAGAACGCACCGCGATTGTTGAAATCCCACTTGCGATCTCCAGCGATCTGGGCCGGCAGGAGGATCTCGTTCATCCGTGGCGCCCGACCATTG
>CAIOZW010000252.1 GCA_903862855.1 uncultured Acidobacteriota bacterium | reverse complement strand
GGCGCAGCGCTGGCCGCGTTGAGCTGGAAACGGCGTTCACCCGGCACATTGGCCTCAACAACGTAGCTCGACTGACCCGTTATCGCTGAAACTCCGACGAGATATCGCCCACTTGGTATGGCAAACGGAGTCGTCAACTGCTGAGTGCTTCCCTTCAGTCTTGAACTGCCGATTATTGATACCTGTCCAGTCCCGGCCCTCTCCTCGAGAAGATAGAGAGCCAGATCTGCCGCCACATTGGTTCCAGTCAGTCGCAGGTCGAGCCGTTTGCTCTCCATCAGACTGACCGCATAGAGATCCTCAACCTGGTCGCTCACTCCATTGCTCAATGAGATTGTCAGACCTGCGGCATCTCCAATCCCAACCGTGCCGCCGCGCCTGCCTGGCAGAGCAATCAGACCGGCCTGGGAGGAGATCTCATTGGGCTCAACCTCCATCTCTGGTACACCTGCCGGCAGAATACTGAAATTGGTCGATGCCGATGTTCCACCAAGATTGGCCGGATTGATGACGGTCACTGCTGCCGTCCCGGCCGTGGCGATATCTGCGGCATTCATGAATGCAACCAACTGTCCGGCATTGATGAATGTCGTTGCGCGTCGCTGACCATTCCATGCAACCACCGACTGCCCGGCATAGAAGTTCTGCCCGTTGACCGTCAACGTAAAATCTCCGCTACCGGCATTGGCCGAGACCGGACTTATTCCACTGATTACGGGCACCGCTGGCATCGACTCGCCAGTCAAAAGCAGCGTATAGGCGGTTTGAGCTGTATTACCGGGATTGTCAAATGCCGTCACCCCGATGAAGTAGTCCCCCTCGGGCAGAACTGCAGGCGGTTTGATCCGCTCTGTAGTCGTGCTGCCATTCGAAACCTCGAGGGCTGTCAGGGCTCCTGTCGATTCCCGGCGATAAAAGATCAGATCGAGGTCGGCCGCTGAATTGGTAAAACTCAACTGAATATCGACTCGCTGCGAGGTCTTCGGTGCAATATTGAAACGAAAGAGATCCTCGACTCTGTCTCGCGGACCGTTGTTGTAGGCAAATTCGATCACCGCTGCATCACCATAACGAACCGTTCCAGTCCGCTGACCGGGAATGGTCAGGGTATTTGCCTGTTCAATGGTCTCATTCGGCTCCTGCTCGGCATCACTCGCCTGCCACATCGTCGTCCCGGCAATACTACCAATTGCCGATTGTCCGACTGAGAGCAGGCCAATCAGCACCACCAGCAGACCGGCCAGACTGACCAATGTACGAACACGGATCCGCCTGCAAAATTCTCTTGAAATCATTTCGTGCAACCTCACCCGGAACTTCTGATCTCCCGGAAAATATCGAATATTCATCCAGCCAACCCAGTGGCTTTTCAACAGGATTCGTCGATCAAGGCGCAATCAAACCAGATAAGGTCCGGTCAGAACACCCTTTCAGATTTTGTGTGTAGGTTTACCAGGCTTATGCCAGACCAATGTCTCGGCTCAATGAGGCAACTTCGGGGTTATTGTCGAGGTCTTCCACGGAGTCTTCCTCTGGATTCTTCTCGTGGTTTTTCTCGGGACTGTTTTTCAATAAATCTTGAATCGACAACAATCATAATACTTTTTCACACGTCCCGGAAGAAAAAATTCAGCGAAAAATCCATATTTGAATCTGTTCAGGATACCAGACCGACGACTCTCTTCCCCTATCAGTAGAGATTGGTCACCAGGGGGCTGATCTAACCAGATTCACTCCTGTTCGGCAAGACGGCTATGACGCCGCCCATAAGCAAAATAGATGATGAGACCAGCCAGCAGCCAGAGAATGAATCTTGCCCAATTGGTCCATCCCAACTCAGTCATCAGGTATCCGCAGGTTGCCAGTCCAAGAACAGGAATGAGTGAGAGTGATCGCCGATAACACGACACAACCAGTCCGGCCATCATCACCAGATAGACGATCAGTGGTATCTTGTGGCGAAATATCTCCCATTTCGCCATCCATCCTTCAGCACTCTGCCCGGCGGCATCAGTCAGACTGAAGAAACCGGTCAACGATTCACGATCGAAGAAGATGAACCATCCCGCCAGTAGGATAACCATGGCTGGAAAGATATATTTTGAGTTGATATAGGGGGTACGAAACTTTCGCTCGATCTTCTGCTCCGTATTGTCGAGGATCAGCACTCCACCGCAGACAAGGACGAACGCGAAGAGCGTGCCGATACTCGCCAGATCGGTCACCTCAGTAAGATTCATGAAGAGGGCAGGAATGGCGACAACAAATCCCGTGATTATTGTTGAAAACCAGGGAGTTCTGAAACGGTGGTGAATAGCCGAGAAGAGTGGAGGCAGCAGCCCATCACGACTCATGGCCATCCAGATCCGCGGCTGGCCCAGCTGGAAGACCAGCAGCACTGTTGCCATTGCGATCACTGCACTGAATGAGATGATGAACGAGACCCAACTCAAGTTGGCGCCCTCCGGTCCAAAGACAAAGGCGAGTGGATCACCGACTGAAAGGCTCTGATGATTGACCATCCCCGTCAGGACAAGCGAAATGACAACATAGAGGACGGTACAGATTATCAATGAATAGATCATCCCGGCGGGAAGATCCCGCTGTGGATCGCGGCACTCTTCGGCAGTTGTGGAAAGGGCATCAAAACCAATGTAGGCAAAGAAGACACCTGAGACCCCCTTCAAAACGCCAGCAACTCCATTGGGGGCAAATGGACTCCAATTCTCAGGTTTTACATAGTATGCGCCGAGAACGATCACCAGAAAGATCACGCCCAGTTTGACCGCGACCATGATGTTTGAGACCCGCCTCGACTCCTGAATTCCAACGTAGACGAGAGCCGTGATAATGACGACAATCGCGAGGGCTGGCAGATCGGCAACCAGGTGAACACCACCAATCACCGGAGCAGAGGACCAGGCCCGCCACGCTTCCATCGAACTGCTCAAACCGGCCATCTCTCCAATCTGCTCAATCGTCTGACCACTCCGAATCAGCCCATCGATCTTTGCAAATCCTCGTGATGCCGTCAGAAAGTCCATTGTCAGATATTCTGGGATATGAAGACCATAACCGGCGACGAGCGTCGTGAAATAGTCACTCCACGATATGGCGACGGCAATATTGCCGATCGCATACTCCATGATCAGATCCCACCCGATGATCCAGGCAATCAATTCACCAAATGAGGCGTAAGCATAGGTGTAAGCTGAGCCGGCGATTGGCAGCATTGAGGCAAATTCAGCATAACAGATGGCGGCAAACCCGCAGGCAATTGCGGTGAAGATGAAGAGCATCGCCACTGCCGGTCCGCCATTGTAAGCAGCGTTACCAATGGTCGAAAAGATCCCGGCACCGATGATTGCGGCAATGCCCAGGGCCGTCAGATCCAATCGCCCCAGGGCTGGCACAAGCCGATAGCCGCTCTCTCCTGCCTCACCTGCTCCAGTCTGCGCATCACGCTGTATCTGCTCTATGGACTTGGTCCGGAGAAGTCTGGCACTCTTCATATTCTTCTGGCCTCAATTCTCGATCTGTGATTAGGGAAATACCTGTTGAGCAATACTTCGCACGACGGTAACTCAGTCCGTCGTCCACTCTCGCACTCGTCGCGAAAGAAGCACATCCTGACAAGGCTATCGAGACAGGCCAGTACCGGCTACTTCATAAATCGATCCATGAAGCGTGTGGATATGTTACCGGCAATAAAGTCCGGATCATTGAGAATCTGGAGGTGTATCGGGATTGTCGTTTTGATTCCCTCAACAACCATGGCCTCGAGTGCCCGACGCATCCTGGCAATAGCCCGCTCGCGCGTCCGGTGATGGACGATCAATTTTGCAACCAGTGAATCGTAGTGCGGAGGTACAAAATAACCATTATAGATCGCCGTGTCGACCCTTACGCCTGGTCCACTCGGCAGATTTAGTGTAGTTATCCGGCCGGGACTTGGACGGAAGGTCTCCGGATCCTCGGCATTGATTCGGCATTCAATCGCGTGTCCAACAAAGATCAGATCCTCCTGCCGAAATCCAATCTCACCACCGGCAGCGATGCGGATCTGTGCGGCAACCAGATCGGAGACGGTGACCTCCTCGGTGACCGGATGCTCTACCTGGATCCGCGTATTCATCTCCATAAAATAGAACTGACCAGACTCATCAAGCAGAAACTCGATCGTCCCGGCATTTGTATAACCGATACGACGGCACGCCTCGACCGCAATTCGACCCATCTCCTGTCTCAGTTCCGGACTCACCGCCGGTGAAGGAGACTCCTCGATCAGCTTCTGGTGTCGGCGCTGAACCGAACACTCACGCTCGCCAAGATGGATCACGTTCCCGTGGCTGTCACCCAGAACCTGAATCTCGATGTGACGCGGATTGGCGATATACCTTTCAAGATAGACACCACTGTTCCTGAAGGCGACCTCTGCCTCGGCTCGCGCCGTCTGATAGGCAGTGATCAGTTCATCATCGTTCCAGGCGATACGCATGCCACGACCACCGCCACCTGCCGTGGCTTTGATCATGACCGGATAACCAATCCGCTTTGCCTCACGAAGCGCAATTGCCTCATCTTCGATCAGACCTTCGCTGCCAGGAGTCACGGGTACCCCGGCAGCAATCATCGTCCGACGCGCCTCGCTCTTGTCACCCATCATCCTGATCACATCAGGTGATGGCCCAATGAAGGTAATGTTGCACTCACGGCACACTTCGGCAAAATGGGAGTTCTCCGAGAGAAAACCATATCCAGGATGGATTGCATCCACATTGGTGATCTCGGCCGCGGCAATGATCTGTGGGATATTCAGGTAGCTTTGCAACGACGCAGCCGGACCAATGCAGACGGCCTCGTCGGCATAACGAACATGGAGGGAGTCACGATCCGCTTCCGAGTGGACCGCAACCGTCTTGATCCCCAGTTCCCGACAGGCCCAGATGATTCGACATGCTATTTCACCGCGATTGGCGATCAGTATTTTTTTGAACATATGTCGGATGTATAGACCTTACCGGGATTGAAGGATCATCTCCCAGCCTTGGGGGCAGCCCGGGGTCTTCCGCAAAACTTGAATTCTCAGTCGTCTGAAGCAACATTGAAGAGCGATGCGCTTTGACTGCCATAGAGCATTGAGCTACTCAAATGTCACCATTTCGATGACTGGCTCTTCGATTTAGACCTTCAGGCCAAAGAGTGGTTGACCGTACTCGACCGGCTGTCCATTTTCAACAAATATCTTCGCCACCACGCCTGAGGCGTCGGACTGGATATCATTCATCAGCTTCATGGCCTCGATGATACAGAGTGTCTTCCCGGACTCTACGGAGTCTCCCAGCTTGACAAATGACTCGGCGGCTGGCGATGGCGAGCGGTAGAATGTACCAACAATCGGTGAAGTGACCAGGTGAAGCTTCTCGTCAACAGCCGGCTCGGCTGTCACCTTTGACTCTGATGGTGGCGCTACCGGAGTGGTGGCCACTGGAGTTGCCAATTGAACGGCTGGAACCTCGACAAGGGTTCTGGCACCACCACGCTGGAGCCTCAGGCGAAAATCACCCCTCTCAAGTTCGAACTCGTTGAACTGTTTCTCCGATACCAGCTCGATCAACTCCTTGATCTCTGTCAGACTGAGTTTTTCAGCTGACACACCATCGGTGGTCGGATCAACCGATGCCGGAGCCACCTGCTTCTCAGTACTCTTTCTGACCTTGGCTGAAGTGGCCGCCCCAACCGGGCGACCTGCCTGACGTTCTGTCTTTTTCATACTCTTGTCTGCTCTGTTGCGCCAGTTATGGCCTTCTTGATTCTTCCATCCCAGCGGAATGTCGGGGCGTACATTAAGTTCCCGGACTATTCTAACTCGATGGATCCTATCAACCCGAATGAGATCAAACCCGGAAGAGATCAAACTTCGAAGTTAAAATAGATCGGCCCCAATCCCACGAGAGATTCGCAAGATTGAGGCCCGGCGCAAAGTCGATACCAGTAAAGCTTTGCGTTCATATCGTCAGTTACTGTCCGGTAAAGCATGACCACTCAGCTGCTTCAATGAGGCCGCATTGAGTGGACTATTATTCCAGCTTAGGGTTCTTGATCTATCTTTCCTGCCAGATCTTCAAGCCAGACTCATAAGTGACATCCTACTATAAGTCGCATTGGACCTGTAAGTTCTATGAGTCCTGTCTGGTCTGGAGGACAGTCGATCTAAGCAGAAGCCTTTTCGCTGTCGACAAACTCGATCAAGGCCATCTCGGCACCATCACCCTTGCGGGGTCCGAGCTTGTAGATTCGCGTATACCCACCTGGACGATCGGCATATCTCTCAGCCAGCTCTCCAGTAATCTTCTGGAGCGCCGCCACACCGGCAGTCCGCTCAGCTGCTGGATCGTGCTGGCGACTGTCGTACCCGGAGTTGCCAGCAAAGAAGTTGGATGCCGCCTGACGCGTCAGGTGGACGGCCTTTTCGACCGATCCCGCTTCACGCATTGCCCGCGCGCGCCGCCCGAGGGTGACAACCTTCTCGACGAATGGCCGCAGCTCTTTGGCCTTCGGAAGTGTCGTCACAATCCGCTCATTGATGACCAATGAGGTACAGAGATTACGGAGAAGCGCCTTCCGGTGGGCAGACGTTCTTCCAAGTTTTCGATGTGCAACTAGGTGTCTCATGACAACTGACCTCTTTCCCTTCTACTGTCTCATCTACTGCCGGGTACTTGAACCCTCCGGTCTTCGTCCGGTCTTCCTCACCAGGCCTGACCGATCGATCCCGCGTGGTTAACGCCCTGTATCGACCCTGTCCTGGTGATTCCCAGCAGCATAACTGGCTTTCAAACTTCGCTTAAACTTATCTACAGCTGTTTTGGCTGTGTCGGCCCAGTTGGCCTTATTGGCCTGTTCATTGAAGGGCGTTCTTCAACGTCCTCTTCAGACCATCGCCATTCTCAGCCTGCTCTACGCAGATCCCCAGGGCCACTTATGCAGACAAGGAGACGTTGCGCACCAGCAAAGCAACGCGGCGGACCCACGCGACTTCCTACTCGTTGTCAATCCGGAGCAGGTTACCACTCTCGTCAAATCGCATGCCAAGGCTCAAACCCATCGAAGATAGAATATCCTTGATCTCGTTGAGTGACTTGCGACCAAAATTCTTTGTCTTGAGCATCTCGGGCTCAGATTTCTGAACAAGATCGCGAATGGTCTTGATGTCGGAATTCTTGAGGCAATTGTAGGAGCGAACTGACAGTTCGAGCTCTTCAACCGACTTGTCGAGATGGTCATTGATCGGCCCAGCCGGCTTGGCCGCCGGCAGAACCGCATCCGTATTGAGTTCGTGCTGATCTTCCTGAAAATTGATGAAGATCGCCATGTGATCCTTGATCAGCTTTGCTGCAAGGCCAATGGCATTTTCAGGAGTAACACTACCATTTGTCCAGACCTCAAGCTGGAGCTTGTCGTAGTCGGTGTCCTGACCAAGACGCGCCGCTTCGACCGAGAAGTTGACCTTCTTGACCGGCGAATGGACCGAATCGACCGGAATATACCCGACCGGGAGGTCGTCATCGAAGTTACGATCAGCCGATACATAACCGCGCCCGCGCTTCAAACGCAATTCGATGCTGAGGGCACCGCCCTCGCTGACAGTCGCAATGTGCACGTTGGGATCGAGAACTTCAACATCACCGTCAGTCTCGATATCACCAGAGGTCAGATCACCCGGCTCGAGCCGTGAAACACGGAGTGTCTTCACGTCTCCGTCGTGCAGCTTGAAGGGAATCTGCTTCAGATTGAGAATGATGTCGGTCGCGTCCTCCACCACTCCGGGAATGGAGGAGAACTCGTGCAGCACGCCCTCGATCCGGACTGCGGTGATGGCAGCACCCTCGATTGAGGAGAGCAAGGCGCGACGTAGACTATTTCCAATCGTCGTGCCAAAACCACGCTCGAATGGCTGGGCCGAGAACCGCCCATAGCGATCCGTCATCGTCTCACATGCTAAACGCTTCGGCTTCTGGAATCCCGTCCACATGGTTGCTTCCACCGTCTCTCCCACTGAGCTGAACTCAGATGAATGAACATCCGTTCGACCACCGCCAGATCTTTACTGATCGGGCAGTGGTCGAACGGTCGATTCTTGAATTGATTACTTGCTGTACAACTCAACGATCAGCTGTTCGTTGATGTTCTGGTCGATATCCTCGCGGCGCGGCTGAGCAAGCACACGACCCACCAGTTTCTCGGGATTGGTGATCTCGAGCCACGATGGCCGTCCACGACCGCCAGATGTCTGGAAAGCTCCCTGGATGTGCGTATTCTCAACACTCTTGGTGCGCACTGAAACCTCGTCACCTATCCGCACCTGGAATGAAGGAATGTTGACCTTCCGTCCATTGACCGTCACGTGTCCGTGGCGGACGAACTGACGTGCCTGACGGCGGGACATCGCAAATCCAAGCCTGAAGATCACGTTGTCGAGACGGCGCTCGAGCAGAGAGAGGAGGTTTTCACCGGTAACCCCTTTCTGACGGGCGGCCTTCTCGAAGTAGTTCCTGAACTGCGTCTCGAGCAGATTGTAGATGCGCTTCACACGCTGTTTTTCGCGGAGTTGCTCCCCGTAACCGATCGGCTTACGCTTCGCGTTTGGGCCGTGCTGACCCGGGGGGTTGACGCCACGTTTCTCGATCGGACAGGAAGGCTTGAAGCACTTCTCACCTTTGAGAAACAACTTCTGGCCCTCACGCCGACACAGGCGACACTGTTTGCCTCTATCTCTAGCCAATCTCTATCCTCCGTTGGACGTTGACCTGATGAAACGCCCGAAAATAATTAGACACGTCGGCGCTTGGGCGGACGGCAACCATTGTGGGGAATCGGAGTCACGTCACGAATCAGACGGACATCGATACCAGCCGATTGGATTGCCCTGATGGCCGATTCACGCCCTGAGCCAGGCCCTTTGACTCGAATCTCGACTGAGCGCATACCGGAATCACGAGCAATGCCTGCCGCTTTGGCCGAAGCCTGCTGGGCGGCAAACGGCGTTCCCTTGCGCGATCCTCGAAAGCCCATTGCACCGGCAGAGGACTGTGACACCAGGTTGCCCTCAACATCCGTAATACTGATGAGGGTGTTGTTAAAGGAAGCCTGGATGTGGACTATTCCCTGCGGTACGACTTTCTTCTCTTTCTTTTTGAAGACCTTCTTCTTTGCGGTTGTTTGCTGTTTTGCCATAACTTCCTGCTCAGTGATCGATTCCTGCTGATCGATGCTCGTTCAGCGACGATCGAAAGTTGTTCGTGTCGCCCGCAAGCCTACTTCTTACCAGGTGCCTTCTTCTTGGTCACCGTGGCACGACGCGGTCCTTTACGTGTGCGGGCATTGGTGTGGGTCCGCTGACCTCGCACCGGAAGACCGCGACGATGGCGCAGTCCGCGATAGCAACCAATATCCATGAGACGCTTGATGTCGAGCTGAATCTGCTTGCGCAGATCTCCCTCGACACTGCCCTCCTGGTCGATGACTGCGCGAATCCGGTTCAGCTCATCCTCACTCAGATCCCGAATCTTCTTGTCGACGCTGACACTGGCCTGGTTCAAAATCGAGTTTGCCCGCGAGCGGCCAACACCATAGATGTATGTCAGACCGATCTCCGCGCGCTTCTGCGGTGGAATATCCACCCCTGCTATACGAGCCATGAGACTCCTCCGTCAAGCTCTTCCGTGACTTGTGACCGTCGTGGTGAATATCATCCTGCTGAAGCCACCACATGGTCACTGACCCCGGTTTATCCTTGCCTTTGTTTATGTTTTGGATTCACACAAATAACACGCACCACGCCCCGCCGATGGATGAGCTTACATTTGGTGCAGATCTTTTTTACAGATGCTCGAACTTTCATAACGTGCCTTCTCTTTTGTACGGTCTCTAATCAGTACCTCGACCAGTGAGCAACCGGACTATTTGAACCGGTAAACGATACGCCCGCGAGTCAAATCATAAGGGGAGAGTTCGACAAGCACCTTGTCACCGGGAAGAATCTTGATAAAATTCTTCCGCATCCGCCCTGAGATGTGGGCGAGCACCTGGTGCTTGTTCTCCAACTCGACTTTGAACATCGCGTTGGGGAGAGTCTCCAGCACGGTCGCTTGTACCTCAATGGCTTCTTCTTTTGACATACCCCTCTATAAAGACAACAGATAATATCAGACAAAACGCGAATCTGACATTATATCGGTAAAAGACCTTTTTGCAAGCTGCATGCCACAAGTGGATCACACTGAGGCTCACAGCCAACATCCCCATCGCCGGGTCACAGGATTATCGTACCATCCTCAGCGGCGGTCAGAACCCGCGGACCATCCTCAGTGACAGCGATGGTGTGCTCAAAGTGAGAGGATGCTCGACCATCTCTGGTCTTTACAGTCCAGCCATCCTTAAGTATGCGCACCTCGTGGGTTCCTTCGTTGACCATCGGCTCGATTGCCAGCACCCAACCTTCCTTGAGAACCGGGCCAGTACCAGGTCGACCATAATTTGGAACCTG
>CAIOZW010000251.1 GCA_903862855.1 uncultured Acidobacteriota bacterium | reverse complement strand
CTCCCGAATCGATCCGTCGAACGGAGCGAGAAGGGTAGTTTCGACGAGTTGCTGGCGGGCGATGGCCAGCTCTGATCGACGCTGCAGTAGCACTCCCTGCCGATTGCGGACCTCTTCAAGTGCATCCTGATAACGGCTGTCAGCAACCTTGAAAGCCGATTCAACACGATCAAGTTCAGCTGTTGCCTGAATTCCCTGCTTCACAAGCTGTTTCGTACGTTCACGATTCTGGCTGGCCTCCTCGAGAACGGCGGCGGCCTGACGAACAAGAGACGTATTTTCGATCACAATACGGTCGTCATCTCCGACGGCGGAGAGCCCCAATCTAACCCGGGCCTGCTGCAATGCTGCCTCAGTCTGCTGGAGTCTGACTTTGAAATCGTTGGTCTCAAGCTGAGCGATGACCTGCCCACGGCGAATGGAAGAACCAAGATCAACATTGATCTTTTCAAGGCGTCCGGCAACCTTGAAGCTGACCGTGGCCTGTTCATCGGCTGCCAGAGTGCCGGGAGCGACGACGGTCTGGGTAAGCTGGCGGAGTTCTGTCGTGGCAACCTGGACGGCCTTGGAGGGAGGAGTCGCGCCAGGACCACGGTTACCGGCCGAAGCAGCATCCTGCCGATTGCAGCCGGTGAGATGAATGATGGTGAACGACATAGAGAGGAGAAGGGCGAGATTGGCCCAGCCTGAACGTGGTGGGCAGATTATGTAATTCATCTTTCTATTTTCCATTTATGTGGACCTGAGAGTGAGACCCCATTCAATTGTTGATCGCCTGATATTCAAATATAATCGCTGCGAACTTTGATCTTGAAGACGCCCGCATATTATAGCCTGATACATTGGCGGATTGACAAGGTCTGTCAATCTTATCGTGCCTGTCTCTGATCAAGTTCCACCGACCTCACCAACTGAACTACAGAATCTGAACAATGAAAAGGAGTCGAGATGAAGATGACGAAATACGGCTTAATGCTGGTCGGAGTCCTGATTGGAGCGATCGTTCTGATAAGCGCCCGAATTGGCGTCTCGGGAAGGAATGAGGTTCCCTTCCTCAATTCTGAGCTGATCTTCCCCCTCGAGCATTGGCACAATCATTCCTCGATGGTCGTTGAGACTCCAGAGGGAGATCTCCTGACGACCTGGTTTCACGGTTCAGGAGAGCGTCAGGCCGATGACGTGAAGATTGAAGGTGCCCGCCTGAAGAGGGGGCAGAGGATCTGGAGTCCACGGTTTCTGATGGCCGATACACCAGGCTATCCAGACACCAACTGCACGATCTTTATCGATCCCCAACAGCGGCTCTGGCTTCTCTGGCCTACCATTCTTGCCAATGAGTGGCATACCGCATTGATGAAGTACCGGATCTCGACCAACTACAAGGGCCCTGGTGCACCTCAGTGGGCGACCTCAGAAGTCATGCATATCACACCGGGCCAGGAATTTGTCGATGAAGTGGCACGGGTAATGCTTGAATGGGAGAGGAGAATACCGGAGCTGCCGAAAGAACAGCAGGATCGAATGCGTCGCCACATCAGCGATGTCAGACAGCAGGCGGCTGGAAAGCTGACCCGTCGCCTGGGATGGATGACTCGAGCACACCCCTTTGTGCTCGATGGAAAGCGATTGATCGTTCCCCTCTACTCAGACGGCTACTCATTCTCACTCATGGCAATCTCCGATGACTGGGGAGTAACCTGGCAGGCAAGCTCTCCGCTGATCGGAATGGGTAACATCCAACCAAGCATCGTCCGGAGGCGTGACGGGACACTTTATACGCTGATGCGCGACAATGGGCCTGCGCCAAAGCGTCTTCACCAGAGTTCATCGCGTGATGGTGGCCTGACCTGGTCACCTGTCACGGATAGTGATCTGCCCAATCCCGGAGCGGGAGCCGAAATAATCGGACTAAGGAATGGTTACTGGGCACTTATCTACAATGACACTGAGATTGGCCGTCATCGACTCGCCGTTGCCATCTCAGACAATGAGGGCCAGAGCTGGCGCTGGAAGAGATACCTTGAAAAGGATCCAGGTGCAGCTGAGGGCGGATCCTACCATTACCCCTCAATCATGGAGGCTCGTGACGGATCACTCCACGCAACCTATAGCTATCACCTGCCTCTCCGCCAGGCCAAACTCGACCCCACTGGCAAACCGATGCTCAAATCGATCAAACATGCCCATTTCAATCAGTCGTGGGTCATGGCTGGTGAGAAGGATGGGGCAACTGTTGCGCAATAGTGTGGGTAATGACAGATTATCCGGAGAGTGCAATTGCTTGCACTCTCCAGTTAATCAGCAGCCGAGCGAGGCCGTTGGAATGTGAATCAATAATGTGGAGAGTTGCAGTCTCTGACAATATAAACGAGTCTCGAGACGATCATGCGTGCTGAACCTCCTGTGCCAGCTTTGTCAGAGAGGCCTTTGCGTCACCATAAAGCATACGGGTATTGTTCTTATAGAAGAGTGGATTCTCGAGACCGGAAAAGCCCTTTCCACGCCCGCGCTTGAGCACAATCACCGTGTGACACTTGTCGACCTCGATAATCGGCATGCCGGCAATAGGGCTCTTTGGATTGTCACGGGCATCCGGATTGACCACATCATTTGCCCCAATGACCACTGCGACATCGGTGGCCGGCATCTCCGGATTGATCTGCTCAAGCTCGTAAAGATCGGAATATGGCACGTTGGCTTCTGCCAGGAGGACATTCATATGACCAGGCATACGACCAGCGACCGGATGTATGGCATATTTGACTTGAACGCCACGATGTTCGAGCGCCTCTCCCAGCTCACGAACGACGTGCTGGGCCTGTGCGGTAGCGAGTCCGTAGCCGGGGACGAAGACGACCTGGCGAGCGTAGGCAAGCTGCATGGCCACATCTTCAGCTCCGATCTCTTTCATCTCTCCCTGGACAACCACGGCGGTATCATCAACCGGCGATCCAAATGCTCCGAAAAGTACGTTGGTAATCGAACGATTCATGGCCTTGCACATGAGAATCGAAAGAATGAATCCGGAGAATCCGTCCAGCGTACCGGCAATGATGAGAACCTTGTTGTTGATGGCAAATCCGGTCGCAGCTGCGGCAAGTCCGGCATAAGAGTTCATCAATGACATGACGACCGGCATGTCTGCCGCACCGATGGGGAGGACGAGCAGAATCCCAAAAAGAAATGATAGACCGACCATAATAAAGAAAAGGGTCGTCTGCCCCGGGTCAAATACAAGGTAGATGAAAATGAATGCCGCCAATGCAAAGAGTGAAACATTGAGAATATTCTGGCCCTTGTAGGTGACTGGTGTACCACGCATCAGCTCCTGCAGTTTGGCAAAAGCGAGGAGGCTGCCAGTGACGGTAAGGCTTCCAAATAGAACCTCAAATCCAAGTGCGGTCATCTTGTAAGCGGCAATCGGCTGGCCGGAGTGGAGCGCATGCCAGTATTCGGCAACACCGACCAGCGATGCCGCCAGCGCCCCAAAGGCGTGCGAGAGAGCGGTCCGCTGCGGCATGGCAGTCATAGGCATCCAGATCGACATCGCTGCACCGATAAGACTGCCAACTATCAGACCGATGATGATCAGATCATAGCTGATAATGTCGTGATGGAAGAGCGTCCCCACGATGGCGACCAGCATTCCGGCCGCTGCCAGATTCATTCCACGACGAGCCGTTTGCGGGTGAGCCAGCTGTTTCAATCCGAAAATGAAGAGGATCGACGCCAGCAGATAGCTGAGAGGAATCAGAACTTCGTTCAGGATGTATTCCATGGCTACTTACTCCCATCTTTCTTCGCCGAGTCGCCTCCGCCAATCTTGTCCTTGAACATCTTAAGCATGCGATCGGTGATCATGAATCCGCCGACGACATTGATCATAGCCGAGGTTACGGCGATGAATCCAAGAAGTCGACTGACCGTGCTTTCCGAACCGGCGGTAATGATCGCACCGACTACCGAGATGGCAGAGATGGCATTGGTTGCCGACATCAAAGGGGTATGAAGCAATGGCGGCACTTTTGAGATAACCTGGTACCCGAGAAAGGCTGCCAATGAGAACACATAGAGGGATGAGATAATACTTTCCACATTCATAGGTGAAAACCTCCATACAGGGCAGATGCGCCAAATCAGCCAGATCCGCCTGATCCGTCTCGATGGCGACAATAGTGTCAACTTCTCAACTGATCGAAAGAGCAGCCTTGAGGCGTGGCTCAACAGCCTGCCCCTGGTGAACGGCACAGGCCGGCCCAATGATGTCGTCATTGAAATCGAGGTTGAGCTGTCCTTCCTTGATCAGAATCGAAAGAAACGAGGTCAGATTCCTTGAATAGAGCTGGCTGGCGTGGAGAGGAACCGTTGAAGCAAGGTTGAGTGGAGCAAAAATTTTGACGCCATTGACATCGACCTCTTCACCCGGTCGGGTGAGTGCGCAGTTACCTCCAGTCGATCCGGCGAGATCGACAATCACCGCCCCGCGCTTCATTCCACTGACAGCCTTTTCAGTCACCAGTATAGGTGCACGCCTTCCCGGCACTTGTGCAGAGGTGACGATACAGTCGGTCAGTGCCGCCTGGTTGGCGATCAGATCACGGCTCCGTTCCATGATCTCCTCTGTTACCTCACGGGCATAACCTCCGGCATCCTCGGTCTGCGCTCCGCCCATATCCAGTTCAAGGAATCTTGCACCGAGTGATCTGACCGCTTCACCAGCAGCAGCACGGACATCAAATCCCTCGACGATCGCGCCAAGCCGGCGGGCCGTCGCTATAGCCTGGAGTCCTGCCACCCCTGCGCCGAGGATCAGGACCCTCGCCGGGGGAACCGTCCCGGCGGCTGTCGTCAGCATCGGGAACATTCTGGGCATCCGCTCGGCCGCCATTAGAACGGCCTTGTAGCCGACAATTGTCGCCATCGAAGAGAGACCATCCATCGATTGAGCTCGCGTTGTGCGAGGGATAAGCTCGATCGCAAAGGCGGTCAAGCCCCGTGAGATCAACTCTTCCATTCGCTTTGGCTCATCGAGCGGACGGAGAAAGGCAACAAGTATGGCGCCCCTCTTCAAGCCCGCAAGGGCATCATCTCCGGGTCGGTTGACGGCGAGGAGAATATCGGTCGAAGCTAGCAGGTGCTGACGGTCAGCGGAGATTGTCGCCCCTACCGCCTCAAAGTCGGCATCATTGATACTGGCCGGCAGTCCAGCTCCGCTCTCAATGGCGACTGAAACATTCATCGCGACCAGCTTCTTGACCGATTCCGGTACGAGTGCGACTCGTGCTTCGTTGGCGTCCTTCTCTTTTAATACTGTGATTTGCATGGTGGTCTTCACAATCGGTTAATCGTACCCGTTAAGAATCCGGCAGAGATTCCCGTGTTCTTGTGCGGACCTCCCTGCCCCTGATACAGGAGAAACAAGGCTAGTAGAACTTCATTATATTGAGTGCAACGATCAAACGCAAAGAAATGTGAAAATTTCGTGACTATATCTCAACTTATGAATTAAATTCAGTTGATCGGGTCTTGGATAACACCTTGGGTCTGTCACGTGACTAAAGAGCCCCTTCAGGGGACATGACCACGAAAACCTCATTGCTTGCCATGGAACAATTGTTTACGCACTCGACCGATTCATTCGACTATGATACCTGACGAAAAGATCGATTGTGACCAGTAACACACCAGCGGCACCGGCAATCCAGACCTTGAAAGAGAGGGCAATGACAGTAAAGAAGATGACTATGCTGAGGCCGATGTGCAGATGCAGGTTTGTGACCGCTTTCGGGGCCGAGATCAGGAGAAAAATGACAAGACTGACAACAAACCAGCCGGCAAAGTTATGGAAAGGGATCCCGTAGTACTTGCCCCTTTCGACCCAGTGCCAATATCCAAGCTGGTTCGCGGCAAGTGGATCGATAACCAGGTCGATGGCCGTCATCCACCCCGCACAGACGAGTGTGAGAGCCGGACGATTCAACGCCATCCTTCCCCAGAGCTGCCAGCTGTAGGCGACCAGGACCATCCAGGCAGAGAGCATAACGACTGGTACATCAAGAAACAGCGGGAATAGAATCCTCGTGTAACTGTAAGGGCTGAAGAGGAACCCATAACGGACACCCACGATCTCCGCGAGGAAACCAATCAGGGCGGCAATGAGTAGGGGCAATTTTTGAGCACGAGATGCCGTGAGAAGAGCCAGCAGTCCGGCCAAGGCGAGAAATAGTGTGGCAGCCCACGGAGCATCGAGTGGTGGTTTTCCAGCCACCGCATAGTGTGCGACTCCGCCAAGCCACATGACCAGGTAGGCAGCCAGGAGAATCCTCACTAATGGTGAGACCTGTTTGATGGATTGAATAAACTTAACTCTCATACCTTTCGATCAACTCCGATACTATTCTGGCAGAGGTTAGAACAATTGGTGTTCCACCTCCGGGATGAGTGCTCCCGCCAACAAAGTAGAGTCCCTTGTATCGGGTATGCATATTGGGAGGGCGGAGGAAGGCGTACCTCCAGTTGTGCGAATGTGTTCCATAGATCGCCCCACCGGGCATTAGATATCGTTGACCGATCTTCTCTGGCGTAAAGACATTACTGACAACTATCTCCTTCTCGATGTCGGGGAATCCACCTGCACGGAGAACACTAAAGACCCGCTGGCGAGCGACGGCGATGGCTTGATCGTCCCACGAACCATCATTGGCAGGCGCATTGGCCATAACAAAGAGCGTTTCTCCTTCACCAGGGACGAGAGAACGGTCACTCCGACTGGGGGCATTGACATAGACTGTCGGTTCATCTGGAAATTGTCTTCGGTCGAAGAGATCATCAAACTCCCTCCGATAGTCTGACGAGAAGAAGACGGCATGGTGATTGAGGCGGGGTATACTGCGCCTGATTCCAAAGAGAAAGACCAGTCCGGACATCGATCGGTCGCGCGGGGCCAATTCCATTCGTGCCCCCGGTTCGCCCAGCATTTGCGGGGCGTGTGATGCATCTCCATTCATGACGACGATATCGGCAGGCAACTTTGTGTTGTCAGCCAGTCTGACAGCACTGATCCGCCCGCCAGCGTGCTCGATCCGGGTCACGCGGGCCCCGGTCAGAAGAGTGACTCCCTGCTGACGGGCAATCGTGATTAGACTCTCGACCATCCGGTAGAGACCACCCAAGATGTACCAATCGCCAAACATGAACTCGATGTAAGGGATAAGTGCAAAAGTTGCTGGTGAACGATAGGGACAGGAACCGACATAGGTCGGATATCGGTCATAGAGTTGCTGAAGATGTGGACTTTTGAAATGGGCAGCAACCGTACGGTGGTAATTGCCCCATCCATACCGCCAGGGAAGATGGCGCAGGCTGCCAATATCGGTATGCTGAACCCAGTCAGCCGGACGGTACCTGAGGAAGGTGTCTCGGGAGAGCTCATAGAGCTGAGCACCAAGTCGCATAAACTTGAGGAAGCCCTCGACATCGCGTCGCTCGAGATTGCGAACAGTCTCAAGCCAGTCAGGCATCGATGCGGAATAGTTGAACCTTGTCCCGTCAGGATAAAGATACTCACAGATCGGGTTGACTGGAACGAGCTTCAGATGGTCCTCAATTCGACTGCCTACCGCTTCAAATATCTCCCGGAAGATCCAGGGCATGGTTATCAATGACGGACCAGTGTCGAATCGGAATCCCTGCTCTGTCCAGCAGTTCATCTTACCGCCAAAATTCTCGCCCTGTTCGCAAAGGGTTACCTCATGCCCGGCAGCAGCAAGCCTGACGGTCGCAGCCAGCCCTCCAAGGCCACTGCCGATGACGACGATCCTCTTCTTCATGAATGCTCCTTCTCAGATTTTCATCTGCGGCGATGGTTCACATCAGGTCGCACGAGGTGACCAGACTTACCGATAATGTCTACGGAAATGTCACCGACTGGTAACTAATTCTGCGTTGGAAGATCGAGTGCTGTCATTTTCTATGGTAATTCATTGGTGTGATAAGTTCGATCCTTCCAGTTCACACCTCTCCCAGAACGGCACCTCCACCACGAGTTGAGGCCGAGTGCGAGCATCATTATCTCTGCCAGTGGATGTAGAAAGACGAGTGTCCAGGGCTGGTTGAACCTGATCGCAAGCAGCAGGCGTGACCCAATAATGGCTCCAGCACCAAGGATCGACTCCATTCCGCCAACTGCCAGCATAAAAAATGGACCAAGAACCACCAGGAGGTGGAAGAGGAGAAAGATCCAGAAATTGTATCTTCGCTGAAAAGCCGGGTAGAAGTTTTTGAGAAATCCCTGCCAGATTCCGGAAAGGTTCTCATACATTCTTACACGGACGACTCTCTGACCATCCAGACAGAGGGCGCGCCGGCCAAGCTGCCGCCACAACTGGGCAAGTCTGGTATCTTCAAAAATCTGATCATGAACCATCCGATGTCCGCCAACTTCAAGGTAGGATTGGCGTTCAAACATCAAACAAGCGCCGTGGGCAAGTGCCAGAGACTGGTATGAGAAGAAGAGTGCAAGCGGTCCGGGATATATCGAGAAGACCACAAAATTGAGCATGGGCATGAGCAATCGTTCCCAGAAGGTCTCAGTTTTCAGCCCTGGCCAGCAGGAGAGCAGCTCCAGACGTCGTCTCCTCATCTCTTGAAGCATACTGTCGATGGCACCGGGTTGAAGTCGGGCGTCTGCATCGATGAAGAGTATGTATGGAAAGCGCGCGGCGTCAGCCAGTTTTGCACAGGCAAAATTCTTCCCGGTCCACCCAATCTCCAGCTCCTGTTGCTGGACAAGCGCGATGCGTGAATTGGCATTGCGAGCCGCCTCGATGACAGACCTGGTCCCATCAGTTGAGTGATCATCATAGACGAGGATCTCTCCGATCACTTCGCCCTGCATCGAAAGCGACCTCAGGCATTCGGGTAGGTTGGCCTCCTCGTTGCGGGCTGGTATGAGAACTGAGACCATCGGCAGAAGGGCTGCTGGTGCGGACCTGACCGCCGGCCAGAAGAGGACATTGGCAAGGGTAATCAGCAGGACAAGGATGGTGAGGGCGAGAATGATGATCATGAAATAGTCAGGAGTCGGTCAACCCGCGCAAAGAGCTGTTGCAGTCCATCCTTGCTGACAGCTCCGTTGAGGCGCAGAACGATCTGCCCTTGCTGGTCGATCAGAATGAGATTTGCCTGACCTGATTGATAGGCATATGATTTGGCGACTCCGCCTGTCCAGTCCAGTAGCACCGGGTATTTGACCCGACTCTTGAACATTGACCTGATAATTCCGCGCATGAATGATGGCACAGCAGAGAGGACGGCAACTCCACGCTGATCGACTCTCTCCTGGTACTGGGCCCAGATTGGCTTGACCCATCCTTCAATCTGCTCCGAGCCCTTTCGATCGCCAAAGATTAGTATGGTCGGCTTCGATTTTGGAAACCTGTAACTGATCAGCTGGTTATACTGGTCTCTCAATTCAAAATCGACGGCCCGGTCGACCAGACTGCCAGGACCGACAACCTCTGGCAGATTCTTCTCGGAGTGATATATTGACGAATCGGCTGAAAGATTCTGAACCATCAGCAAAAGAAGTATGCCGATCATGGGCAGGTATCGAAAAGTTTTCCAGATAAGCATATGAAAAGATTACTGCAAGAGGGTCAGGCTATGACCAGTTTACCCATTCCGCTGAGAATAAGCCTGGCGGCGTCGGCAATCAGATCTACTGCGGGACGATCTGGAAAGGCGCCAGCCAGCTTGAGAAGCGACGATTCAACAAGTTCACCAGCCATCCGATGAGCACCTTCGACCCCAAATTCGGCGACGTGATTTGAACGTGAATGGCGCGAGTCCTGGTGGGCCGGTTTTCCGAGTTCGTCATCATCGACCAACTCGTCGAGAAGGTCGTCACAGATCTGGTAAGCCATGCCCAGCGCCTCGCCAAATTCGCCGAGTGCGGCGATCTCCTCCTCGGAGGCACCACAGGCACCAGCACCGGCGAGGAGCGTCAGTCGGAGCAGCGCCGTAGTCTTGAGATTGCGGCTGGCCAGCGAGGTTTCGTTCTGACCTGTCCCTTGAAGGACCAGATCGACCACTTGTCCTCCGATCATGCCATCCGCGCCAATACATTGGGCGGCCTCTTTGACCAGCCGGACAGCCGAAGCACTCTCACCGCTCTCAGCCGCCGTTCTCACCAGAAGTGAATAGGATTGATTGAAGAGAGCCAGGGCTGTCAGCAGTGCAAGGCTCTCGTTGAAGGCGACGTGGAGCGATGGGCGACCGCGGCGCACGCCGGCGTCATCCATCGCCGGCAGATCGTCAAAGATCATCGAACTGGTGTGCAGATACTCCATGGCACAGGCAGCTGGAAGAGCGCGAGCAGTATCTGCTCCAACCAGGGAGGCGCTGAGGAGGGTCAGAATTGGACGCCACCTCTTGCCTCCGGGAAAGATCGAGTAGCGAAGCGCCTCATTGAGTGAAGCAGCATTAGCTTGTTGACTTAACGGGAGGTAAGATTCAAGGGCGGATTCAATCGCGTCCCGATTCTCTTCAATGTATCTGCCAAGCCTTTCGGTCATAGGTTGGGTCTATCCATTGTCTGTACAGCAGTATTCTGGACCACAGGATCTCATGCTGCTCAATTTCATTGAGCTTTTCATTGAGCTGGCCAATTCAGGATGTGCGGTCCTCAGGTGGAGTTCCAGCCACTTACAATATGAATTTCTTGATTGGCCTGACGCCTCACTTACCGCCTTCCCCGTCTGGTTCAAAAAGGATCTGTCTTACCTGGCCTGTTGCTTCGAGGATGGGAAGGTGTCCGGCCTCCCTTAGCTCGAAGACTCTGATGTGGGGCCAGACCGAACGCCACATCCCAATCGACTCTCTGATCGCACCAAAAGTTCGCTCACCATGCAGAATGTCGGTATCGATAAGGATATCACTCCAGCGCTCTATACTGCCAATTGATGCCAGAATCTCAAGGTAGCGGTAAGACACCCCGTGATCGACGCGCTGGAACGAGTGGGTCAGATCCGTCTCGGCAGATCTTCTGGCCCGTAAGGAGAGATTGGTGATCCATCTTCCGAGAGGGTTGGCAAAGGTTGAATAATAGAACAATCGTCCCAGAAGTGGGATAAGAAAGATCCTGAAATACCAGGGGGTAAACGCAAAAGGATCGATCAGAACCATCCTTTCGACCCGCCGCCGTAAATTTGGACTGGCCTCGATGGCCGCCAGAGCAATTAGTGCCCCACTGCAATTTCCAACAAGAGTGAAAGTATCGCTCTCCACCGAATCCATCTCCAATGCAACCTGGCTCGCAAGGTTCTGCAGGTCAGGCATAACCATCCGGGGTGTCAGTCCGTGGCCTGGCAGATCGACGCTGATGAATCTCACCCCCGCTGGTAGTTCGGCGGTAATGGGCAGAAAGGTCTCGTGAGATCCGCTCCAGCCGTGGATCCCGAAAAAGGTTCGCTCTCCATCCCCAAAAACTTTGCTATGCACGAGCTTGAATTCTCTCCGCGGTCAGTTTTCCACCAAGCACAACCATCGGCATTCCGGTACCTGGCGTTGTGCTGGCGCCCACATAGTAGAGGCCTTCCACGCTTGATGAATAATTACGAGACCTGAACGGGCCAACCTGGAAGAGTGTGTGCGCAGCACCGAAGGCTGAGCCATCAAAGAGACCAAACTGCTGTCGCCAATCCTCTGGTGTGTAGACTCTCTCGACTGCGATACGATTGGGATCGAGATCGATCCCGTCATCGTGAAGTCGATCCAGAACACGCTGTTTGGCGAGTGTCACCATCTCCGGACTGTGAAGATTGGGCAGTTCGCTAAGCAGGGGAGTCGGCACCAGAACAAACATTGCCGTGTCACCTGGCGGCGCAAGATCGGGATCGGTAGCCGATGGAACGGCAGTATAAAAAGGCAGATCCCTCGGAATTATCTTCTTGTTCAGAAGCTCGTCAAATCCGAGCCGAAAATCTTCAGGTAGGAATATCGTGTGATGTCCAAGGCCATCGACCATCCCTCTGATTCCCCAGTAGAAGGTTATCACTCCGGGTGTCATCCCGGGCAATCTCACTTTTGAAGGTGCAGGGGAGATGAGTTCCGTCTCGGTAGTCGGCACATCGACGTTGGAGACCACCAGACCAGATGAGATGATTTCACCGCTGCGCAGCTCGACACCTTTCACACATCCACTCTCGACAAGGATCCTCGAGACAGGGGCCGAGGTTCTGATAGCAACGCCAAGCTCGAGTGCCAGCCTTTCGATGCCGCGAACCAGTCCATATATCCCACCCTTGGGCAACCATAACCCGTAGGCCAGCTCGCCATAGGAGAGAATGCTGAAGAGACCTGGCAGGTCATAGGGTGATCCACCAAGATACATACCGTACGAGCCAAATGCCTCACGAATATAGCGTTTCTTGAAGAACCGTCCAAGCTCACCATTGAGTGAGCGCCAGACACTGAGTCGTGAAATCTCATCGAGTGTCAGCGAACTGAACCATTTGAGCGGGTTGTCCTCATTCCGATTGACCAGTTTTTCGAACGACATCCTGTACTTGATGGATGCATCATGGAGAAAGGCAAGGAGGTTCGGACGGCATCCGGGTTCAATACGCTCACACTCGGCCATCAGCGACTGGAGATTCGACGAGAGACTGAAGCTAGTGCCATCCCGCCATTGAAACTTTACGGAAGGATCGACAGGAATCGGCTCAACATAGTCAGTAAATACTCGCCCGGCGGCTTTGAAGAGATCCTCGAATACCCAGGGGTAGTTGAGCAGCGAGGGACCGGTGTCAAACGTGAAACCATCGACCTCGATCTGGTTGGCTCGTCCTCCGACCTTTGCATTGGATTCGAGAATGGTCACCTCGAACCCTGCCAACCGAAGATGAATCCCGGCGCTCAGACCGCCTAACCCTCCTCCAACGATGACGACTTCCCTGCTCATACTCTTCATTGATTATATTTTCTCCGGATCCGTCAGGATTGACCAGTCAAGAAGTCAAACAACCGACGCTTGTAAAAAAGTTATTCCATTGCCGAGGCCGCACCCCTCCGACTACGAGGAGAGTCGACCTGACAACTCCGGCACAATCAGGGCTGGAGATAGGCAATTGGCAATCGCCAGTACTTGCTGAATGGGAGAACCCTGAACTTGGTAAGCATGGGCACGCTCTCCCGGTGAAGTATTCCATCAGGGTTGGCAGCTATCTGACCGTTCAGTTGTCTGTAAACATCGATGCAGGCACGAATTGCGACCCGGCTGTCTGAATTGAAAGCATCAAGACTGGCAAGTGACCGCGCATAGTAGTCCTCTGTTATCGCCGTCAATTTCGCCAGAAGACGGTTGAGTCCAGGGTGCTGCGCCGGATTGGAGGCATCAAGCTTGTCAATCCCCTCCTGCTGCAGCATATCGAGGGGCAGATAGACTCTCCCGCGGCGCTGATCCTCAGCGATATCACGGAGAAAGTTGGTCAGCTGGAGGGCGATTCCAAGATCGCGCGCACTCTGGAGGGCCCTCGGAAACTGGTCCGGTGTGGGCGATCCGTAAACCCAGGTCAGGAAATATCCGACGACGATAGCACTGCCATAGACATAGGAATCGATCAGATCTTCAAGATTGACAAAATCACGCGGTTCGAGGTCGAGGCGCATGGCCTCGAGAAAGGCGCGGTAATCATCGTGTGGAATTCCGGTTCGCCTTACGACGTCGGCAAATCCCGCGACAAAGCAGGGCGTGCCGTTGCGAAGTGAATCGACCAGGGAAGGCGACTTGAGTGCATCCTCGTAGCCATTCGACCAGTGATCGAGGAGAGTCCTTCTCTCGGCGATACTGAGTGGGAACGAGTCGACAACCTCATCTGGATAACGGACCGCCGCATAGATGGCCTCGACCATCGCTCTTTTGCGAGGGGGGAGAAATCGCGTCACAATGAAGAAACTGGTACTGTACGTTTTGAGAACCGTCCGCGAACGGCGGGCGACAATCTGCCACGCTCCCTGCTCTGTGCCAGTGGCCAGGGCCTCAGCACGGGTTCGACGGTCAAACTCCTCCCAATCTTCGAGGGCCCAGACCAGTGGTGCAGCCCGCAACTGCACGGGAGCCGCAGAATTCTTGGGTTCCGCACTCATTTTGGAGGTCTTGTGTCCGACCTCTGGGGATGGTGACATATGGGAAACCTCTATTCCTGGATTTCTTGGCTCATCCTGGCCACACGTTCAATATAGGCCGGGACATTGAATTTTCTTGCGCAACCGGAGTATACCATGTACCTGATCAGTCCAAAGACTGGCCGCTCCGGGCCCCACGGGCGGTCATGTTTTCCACCGATTGCCCAGGCAACTCCAGTGTACCCATTGGGATCACGACCGTCCAGCTGATACCTGTCATTGAGCTCTACTGCCAGCCTGAAGGCCTCATCCGGACTCGCAGTCCACTCAAGTATCTTTTTCGCCCAGTACATCCGCAGATAGCCGTGCATCCGTCCGCTGATGACCATCTCCATCTGGGCGGCATTCCAGAGCTTGTCTTCCGTTTGACCGCCTTCGAGTTGTTCAGCTGAGTAGAGACGAGGGCGTGGATCGTTTGAGTGTCGGGTCAGAGTATCAACCGCCCACTTATGGCACCCATCGAGACGATCGTAGCCTGGATTGTGCTTGACAAAATTGACAGCCAGTTCCCGCCTGACAATCAGTTCTTCAAGAAATGCCTCACGCGCCAGCTCTGGAGCCACTGCCGACTTAACTGCGAGAGCAATCGTCAATGGACTGATCTGTCCAAAATGGAGATATGCCGAGAGTTCACTGGTTCCACGGAGGTGGGGCTGGTTGCGATCCGTGTCATAGTTGGCCAACCCCTCGGCTACAAAGTGATCGAGTCGTTTAAGCGCTTCACTCGACCCACCTTTGACATTCGGGGCAATCGACACAGAACGATCCAGTGGAAGATTACACAGCAAACCCTCGGCATCGATTGGTCGATTGAGTGAATCGAGTCTCGCACCCAGAGGCTGCCAACTCTGCAAAGCGCTCAGATTTTCAAGTGGTTTCAGAAATGTCGGCAGAAGTCGATGGATCTTCGGTCGAATTGTTCGAGCAGCATACTCCTCTTTGGTAAACTGCGCGGTGGGAACGATGACGTCGGCATCAACAGTCACCAGGGGGAGATCGAGCTTTCTTGCCGCACTCTCTCTCCATCCAGAGGGCTCTCTGAGTGGGTTCTCATCTCCGACAACCAGTGCGGGGCGCAATATCCGGCACAGTTCGAGCAGATCGTGCTCGGGAAAAGGACGAAACAGAAAGTAGGCTCCCCTTGCCAATACTCGATCACGCGTTTCTGCCAATCCGTCGATCAGGAAGGAGTAGTGACGAAGATTTGCATTTGGATATCTGGGGTGAAGGCCGAAGAAGACAACAACAGGTAGCTCGAGTCGGTTACCAACCTCGATCGCCAAATCGAGTGCCGGATTGTCAAAACCACGCTGTGCTCGCTGCATCCAGTAGATGACACACGAACCATCCTTTTGGGGTGGTTTCTGATTCCGAAGCGTCGCCCGTGGATTCTTCGTAATCCAGTCAAGTAGCATACTCATCAATCAAATCTCCTCAGACAGGCCATCTCTTCAGATAAACGGCGGCGGATCAGGCTGGCAGCAGAGTCGCGCGCGCAAGTTCATCATCTGTCGGGAACTCAACACTGGCCGTACCGTTCAGCAACTCTGCGGTGGTGACTGCCCGGTAATCGAAGATCATCCTCAGCATACGCTCTACAAAGAGCAAGTGGGCAATGAGTCCAAATGGACCAAAAGGAATCCGGTAACGAACTGTGTCGGTCATGAGTATCCGACCTTCCGCAATCTCTTCAAAGGTGTGCGTGTGGTGCCAGAGAGAGTAGGGCCCCTTGAGCTGACGGTCGACGAAGTGTGTCTCTGGAGACCAATCCTCAATAACCGTCCTCCACTTGAATGGTATGCCAAAGAGAGAGAGCTGGTAATCGATGAGTCGCCCCTTCTCCATCAAAACAGGTGGAGCGGTAAGGATCCTGAACCGAAGAAATGGTGGAGTGATACGCTCGAGATTGAATGCATCGCTAAAAAAATCAAAGGTTTCAGTTTTGGAACGATTGATAATCTGACGGCGCTGCAGGATGAATGTCTTCATAACCGTTACCTCTTCTTCTGGAGAATGTCATGCAGTGCTTCCTGGACCTCTGGAAACTTGAAATGATACCCGGCAGCCAGAGCCGCGGCAGGAACGACACGCTGGCTTGCCAGCAGCACTGCCGCCATCTCACCAACAAGGATCCTGATCGCCGCTGCCGGCACCGTAAGAAAGACCGGCCTGTCGAGGGCGGCCGCCAGGCTGCGCGTAAATCCCTCGTTAGTGACGCTGCCTGGAGCCGCCCCATTGAGCGGGCCACGAATCTCTGCATTGAAAATGGCGGTGTGAATCAGTCCAACAAGATCATCGATGTGAATCCAGGGGAACCATTGACGTCCGCTACCCAACCGACCGCCAAGGCCAAGTCTGAAAGGAAGTAGCATCTTATCCAGAGCGCCACCCTCACGACTGAGCACAACGCCGATCCTGATCATTGCCACACGAACTCCGGCCTGCTCGGCCGGGAGATACTCTGCCTCCCACTCCTGACAGACCTCGCTCAAATAACCCTCACCCGCT
>CAIOZW010000250.1 GCA_903862855.1 uncultured Acidobacteriota bacterium | reverse complement strand
GAGGCAAACGCTGCGAGGTGGCAACGCCCCTGGGTGATATTCAGGAATATGCACGAAAGCAGATCGCAGAGATTCCCGCCGGGGTGCGGAGATTGAAAGATCCTGACGGCTATCCTGTTCGCTACAGTAGCAAGCTCGAAGCTGCCCAGTCGCGGCTGCGCCGTGAACTTGAGGAGCATCACTGATGATTATCCTGGAGAGTGACAGAGATAAGGAGCGAGACCAATGATCTTTTTCGACATTGATACCCAGATCGATTTCATGAAGGCTGAAGGGGCACTCTATGTTCCGGAAGCCGAGACAATCCACGGCCGGATTGCCAGTCTGCTCGCGGCGGCGGGAGAGGCAGGAGTGACGACCATCTCGACCCGTTGTGCGCATGAGCCGGGGGATCCTGAGTTTGACCTCTTTCCACCACATTGTCTGGAGGGTACGCCGGGAGCAGAGCGACTCTTTGCCGAACTGCCCGGATTGCCACGGTGTGAAGTCGCAGTCTCGGCCATTGCCGAACCGGGGACAAGCCTGCAGGAAGCGACCCATTATGTAGTAAAGAAGAAGGTCTTCGATCTCTTCGCCAACGAATGGCTCGATGGATTGCGAAGAGATGGCTACTTTCAGGAGAAGGAGTGCATCGTCTTTGGCGTAGCAACCGACTATTGCGTCAGGGCCTGTGTACTTGGTCTGGTGGAGGCTGGGGCACGGGTTCGCGTTGTCGGGGACGCAATCTGTGGTGTGTCGCCAACCACGACGTCAGAGACGCTTGCTGTCTGGCAGAAGGCCGGGGTGGAGATGACGACAACTGCTGAGATCCTCCGCGGGATTGAAGAGGCAACGAGATGAATGAAGTAAACGACTACCCGCGCCCCTCAGTGACAGTCGATCTGGTCATCTTCACGATCGCCGAGGATGACTTGAAGGTCCTGCTGATCAGACGTGGTGGCGAGCCATTTGCGGGCAAATGGGCGCTTCCGGGAGGATTTGTCGGGATCGATGAATCTCTCGAGACGGCCGCCGCCCGTGAGCTTCAGGAAGAGGCCGGGGTCACGAATATCTATCTTGAGCAGCTCTATACTTTTGGCGATCCGGGGCGTGACCCGCGTGGAAGGGTGATCAGTGTCGCCTATTTTGCGCTGATCGATGCCGAGCAGCAGCGGATTGTCGCCTCAACGGATGCCACCGATGCAGCCTGGTACTCGGTCTTTGACCGTCGGACAGGGGCGAAACTGGCCTTCGACCATCGCAAGATTCTCGAATATGCGGTCTGGCGGCTGCGAAACAAGATCGAGTGGACAACGGTTGGCTATGAGCTTCTCCCGAAGAAATTTACCCTCTCGGAGCTGCAACGGGTCTACGAGATAATTCTGCAGCGGCCGGTCGACAAGCGAAACTTCCGGAAGAAGGTGATCGGACAGGGGCGTATTCGCGAACTGAATGAGACGCGGAATGACGGGGCCCATCGTCCGGCACGTCTCTACTCTTTCCGCAAAGGCTGACCAATTAACCATACCAGGTTCAATGGGCACGATAGGCAAAGAGAAGAACGACGAGGCCAGCCAGGATCCGGTAAACAACAAAGACTGAGGTCGAGTTGTGACGGAGATAGCTGATGAGGAAGGCGATGCTTGCATAACCGACCACGGCGGAGACGATCGTCGCCACGAGAAGATTGAGCATACTCGTCTCGTTGAGGATTAGCAGAGCCTCGTGCAGTTCGAGAATACCACTGGCAGCGATCGCGGGAATTGAGAGAAGGAACGAGAAGCGGGCAGCTGCCTCACGATTCAGACCAGCGAAAAGAGCGCCAGTGATCGTCGTTCCAGAGCGTGAAGAGCCGGGAATGAGTGCAAAGACCTGGGCACAACCGATGATGAGGGCATCCGTCAGCCCAATCTCTTCCATCTGTTTACGCGGTCGACCGACGCGCTCGGCAACCCAGAGAAGGATCGCCCAGACAATAAGGCTCGTCCCAATGAGGTAGAGATTCTTGGTCAGGTCGCCCTCGATCAGTCTTCTCGTCAGCAGACCAATCACTCCGATGGGGATCGTCCCGGCAATGATCAGCCAGCCCATCCTTGAAGACAGCTGAGCCATCGTGCGGCGGTCTCCCTTCAGCCAGCTGATGCTGCCGTTGATGAAACCAAGACTGATGCCGAGAATATCGGCAAAGAAGTAGACGACGACGGCAACGAGAGTACCAAGCTGGATGACGGCGACAAAGGCCGTGATCTGCTGGGGAGACATGACCTGATCAAGGCCCATGAGCTTTTCAGCGAGGATGAGATGACCGCTGCTGCTGATGGGAATGAATTCGGTCAGCCCTTGGATGATGCCGAGGATGATGGCCTGAATGAGGTTCATCGGCTTACCTGACCCGCCGCAGGAGCCAGCGCTCCAGATCTTCGATCGAGATGCGCTCTTGAGCCATGGAGTCACGATGGCGAACGGTCACGGTCTGGTCTTCAAGTGACTGAAAATCGACGGTGATGCAGAATGGAGTGCCGATCTCGTCCTGACGGCGGTAGAGCTTACCGATTCCGGCCGAGTCATCATAGATGGTTCGCAGGACCGGTTGCAGGTCACGTTTGATCTGTCGAGCGACCTCGACAATCCGCGGCTCGTTCTTCTTTAGTGGAAAGACTGCGACCTTGATTGGTGCCAGTTGTGGGTGGAGGCGAAGCACGACGCGCGTGTACTCATCGGTCAGCTTGCCGACTACCTGGCGAACCTTCTTGAGCAACTCGATCTTGTCGGCGCCAGGGAGGGCACAGGCATCTTCGACTGCGAGCAATGTCTGCGGCAGCCCGGCGGTGGCAGTGTCGAGGGCAGTGGCAATGGCTCCAAGTTGGGCAGCACTCGGGCCATCAACCTTTGCGTCACCTTTCTGGGCGGACTTCTCCGCCTCGGCAATCTTCTTGTCGATACTCTTGCGGGCTGCGGCGACCGCTTCGAGCAGGGGAGTCAGCTCTTCAGGCTTCGGCTCACCGACGACCTCTTCGTCATATGCTTCACAGAGGAAAGCGAGCGTCGCGCGGGTTGCGCCAGCCGAAGGCTCGATGACATAGGGAATGTAGCGGGCGCCCTTCTTTCCAGTCGCCGGATCGGCATACTGATCGTCAAAGTAGTCGAGCTTGGTCGTACTGTCCTGATTGGGGCGAAGTTTGAGCCGGGACAGGTCCTCCTCTGCAACATCCTTGCTGTGAGCAGTGAGGTCATAGTCCTGGCGATTGGCAACCCCTTCCAGCTCGCTGAAACCGAGTGAGCCGGGGAAGAGATATTCGATATCGACCGTCGCCTTGGCATAGTGGGCCAGCTCTTCGCGGGTCTGTTCGCGCTTCTGCAGCCGTTCCGGCGCCAAACCGAGGCTGACATACCAGTTGAAGCGCTGTTCGACCCACTCGGCGTGCAGTTCGACATCGTTCTTCTCACCGGGCTGAAGATACTGCGGTGGCTTGCAGAAATATTCGATCTCCATCTGCTCGAATTCGCGCGTCCGGAAGGTAAAGTTTCCCGGGGTAATCTCGTTGCGGAAGGCCTTGCCAATCTGGGCGACGCCAAATGGCAGTTTGCGGCGCGTCGTCTGCTGAACGTTCTGGAAATTGACGAAGATGCCCTGGGCCGTTTCAGGGCGCAGATACGCGACGTTCTCGTCACTCTCGACCGGCCCAACCGTCGTCTTGAACATGAGGTTGAAATTACGAGGTTCGGTCAGATTGGTCGAACCGCAGCTTCCGCACTTTCCATCGATCAAATGATCGGCGCGGCTCCGCTTGCCGCATTCTCGACAATCGACAAGTGGATCAGAGAAGGTCGCCTCGTGACCGGAATAGCGCCAGACGAGACGGTTCATGAGGATCGCCGCATCGAGACCTTCCATATCGTCACGATCATAGACAACCGCTCGCCACCAGGCACGCATGACGTTGTTCTTCAGCTCAACACCGAGCGGACCGTAATCCCAGGTCGACCCGATTCCGCCGTAGACCTCCGAGTTCGCAAAAATGAAGCCACGTCGCTTGCACAAGCTGACGATCTTTTCCATGCTCGAAGCCGCCATAACCGTTGATATCGTCCTTCCTTAAAATACATTGAAACTTGCTGACAACCCTAAACGGGGCAGAGTTTAGCAAAGAAACATCAATCAAGGCAAAGATTTATCCTAAGCCCATCGTAAGTGAAGCAGCAAGGCTCGACCACAACCCTGCCATTAATCGATCCGTCGGGAAGGATCATCCGGCGCTGCGTGCCCGCCAGGCCGTGAAGCGCCGGAGTGCAAGGGCTATCCCGGTCCAGACGAGGAAGACCGTCCCAAGCGTTACTATTCCGGCGACGGTCTGCCCCAAGACTCCAAGTACTTCGCCGGTGTGGGTGAAACGGAGGATCGTCCGGAAACGGCGTCCGGGACCGAAACTGGTGAAAGGCTCCCACTTGATCACTTCACCCGTCTGACGATTGAGAGTCAGATTGGCCTTCTTCTGCGGCTCACCGCCCATTCCATGGTCGATCGCGAAGGTCAGCGGCGCCGCGTCACTGGCCGGCAGGCGCAGATTGATGCTCTGCCAGCCAGGGGTAAACTCGGCGGCACGAGCAAAGAGGTCATTGACGCCGGAGGTCGAGATCTCTGGTGCGGCTGGCCGCGCTGCCGGGGGCCCCGGAGCAGCCGGAACGGGGGGAGCCTCTCCGGCAATTCGGTAGGCCAGATTGCTCGCCCAGGGATAGGAGATGACCGTCGCCGAGACGACGACGAGAAAGAGGGGAATGAGCGACCAGAAGCCGATGACATTGTGCCAGTTGAAGTCACGCGCCTTTCCGGGTAGACCACGCCGGAACCAGATCACATTTTTCACCTGTGCCCAGGTCAACTGCCGTGGGAACCAGAGGTAGAGACCACTGACCACGATGAAGAGGAAGGCCAGATTGCAGGCACCAGTGATCGCCTTTGCCGTATTGCGCCCTGCCCCCACGACCCCAAGCCAGCGGTGCCAGTCGGTGATTCGACCAAAGAGCTTACGGACTCCGGGGGCACCATCGCCCAGAATCTCACCCGAGTATGGATTGGCATAGAGCGTCTTTCCGCCGGCAATGGAGAGGGCAACGGGAGCCGTCTTCGCCGCGCGAACCGTTACGGCGACAGGACTGGCTGACGCGGTGACCCGAACCCTCGCCACCAGCTCCTCGATCGACATTCGACTTCCATCCGCCGGGGGCTGGATATCGTAGTTGCGAGTGTCAGCCCAGAAGAGAAACTGCTTCTCGTAGGTAAGCAGCACTCCCGTCACCGACATCGTCAGGATGACGACTCCGGCGACCACCCCACAGGTGAGATGTGACCAGAAGAGAATTTTTCGAAACGTTTTCATTTGGGCCCCTCTCCGACTCTGAATTTATGCACAGGTAACTTGTCTACACTTCAAGCTGGGAAAGTATATGGTCGAGTTGGAGAACCAGCAATATCAAAGCAGAGCGGAGAGAGATTGGAGCAGGATTTGTGATGCAGGAGACCGATAAAACAGCTGTTGTTAAATGCGTCTAATTGAACCTGACCAGGTTAAAGGGTGAGCCGAACCCCTCCCCAGACTCCTCGTGGAGCACCTGGGGCGAGAAAGGTTGAGTGGATGAGCGGATACTCTCCATCAACGGCAGGAAATGGTCGTGAAACAAAGAGTCCACGGGCATCAAACCCCGTTGGCCCAAGCAGGGCGGCCGTCGAATAGCGCTGGTTGAAGAGATTGTTCACGCGCGCGTAGAGCTCGAGATGGCGCGAAATCCGCAATCTTGCCCCTAACTGTGAAACATTGAATCCTGGCGAAGAGCCCTCACCCAGATAAAACTTCCCGTCTGGCTCATGGAGATTGTTCTCATTGCCACGGGCGATCGAGTGCGACTGCGCCTGGAGAGCATAGTTGATGGTCAGACGGGTTGTGAGCTGCAGATCAGCATAAGCCTTGTAGAGGTGGCGCGGAATGAGCGGAATGCGTGCGCCGGGTGCAATGGTGATCGACCCCTCGAGTCCCGGCCCATCGCCATCATTCGTGCTGTTGCTCTCACCATTGACCAGTTCCGGGCTGGCAAAGGTCGCGTCCAGCAGCGTGTAGCTGTTGCCAAGCACGACACGCCAGATGCGGGCGCTCAATTCAGCCTCCAAACCCTGGCGAGCCGTCCGTCCAAAATTACGAAAGTAACCGAAGCCGGTCTGCTGTGAGGCGACAAAGAGGATGTCGTTTCGATTGCTGGCCTGGAAACCACCCAGATTCCAGTTGAGACGCCCCTCCTGGCTGCTGCGAATACCGGCCTCGAAGGTGCGGGTCACGACCTGGGCGAGCGGTGGATCACCAGCCATGGCGTTTGGCAGCTTGCAAGGAACAGCCGGATCGGCACAGCCGAGCTCGACCGAGGTCGGGGCGCGATTCCCCTCGGCATATGAGAGATAGAGACTGACCAGTGAAGTCGGGCGAAAGGTCAGGCCAACCGATGGGTTGAACCTCGCAAAGTGATGAAGTCCGTCGAGTGAGCCGGGGACGGGATTGGGCCCGTTGGAAGGATTGATCCGGTCACGATTGTCGATCGTCGTTCGGTTATAGCGCCCGGCGAGAGTGAAGGCAAAGCGATTGCCAACCGTCAGCGTGTCAGACGCGAAGAGGCTGAATGTTCTGACCTGGCCGTGAAGATCGACCCGTGTGTCAAAGGGCTCACCGTCGATCTCACCACCAGTCACACCGTCGGCAAACGAGTCGACTCCAACCACTCCTCGATCCGGGGTCAGGTACCCGAGCTGGCTCGTCTGCTGAAAATCGAGCAGACTATGGTCAAGCGTGCTGCCAAGAGTCATCTGATTGCGTTGGCCTTTGAGCCAGCCCTGCCAGGTCAACTGCCCGGAGAATCCATAATTTCGCTGGTTCCCTGCCGAACGGTTGAGGAGACCGTTGCACTTCTCGGCTGGTTCATCGCGCTGCAGCGATTGTGCAAGACAGCGCCAGAACGGAAATGGCGTCGTCAACGGAGTTGGATTGGCGGCCGGGAGATCGCGATAACCTGCCGCAAGCAGGGCTGCCCGGTCATCGTCGCTCAGATTGTAGAGAGATTGATCGAGCGACTCTTCGTTGATATCACCGTTAAGGGTTGAGGTTCGAATCGAACGGTACCAGCCATTACCAGCGACGATCAGTTTTGAACCAAGCGCGTGACGAAGATTGAAGGCGAGGAAGGGTGCTCGATTTTTGGTCAGATCAGGCTTGGTATAGAAGCTGCGATAGTCGCGGTCGAGCATCCGCTGCTCCTGAAGACCATTCCCGATCAGAGAATTGTTGGCAAAGCCGAGGGTGAGGCCAAGTGAAGTGCGATCCCGATTCCAGCCCAGCTTGCTGAAGAGCTGGCGTACATTGGAGGGGGATTCCCTGCGCCAGCCATCCTCAAAGAAATGGCTGCTGGCAAGATACCAGTGGATTCCCGTGCGGGTCGCACCGCCGTGCTCGAAATCTCCGGTGAGGCGCCCGAAACTGCCACCACCAATATTGATCGACGTGCCAGGATGGCCCTGCCCATCTTTGGTATGCAGGACCAGCGCTCCGCCAAGCGTGTTGAGACCAAAGAGAGGATTTGAGCCTGGTAGAAGTGTCACCTCGGAGAGAACCTGACGAGGAATGAGATCCCAACTGACCACATCACCAAATGGCTGGTTGAGGCGGACGCCGTCAAGGTAGACTGAGATCCCCTGGGGCGTGCCGAGAAGCGGTGACGCCGTGTAGCCTCGGTAGTTGAGATCCGCCTGGAAGGGATTGCCCTGGATCTCATTCAGGTTGACACTGCCAGAGCGGCGCCCCAGAAAGTCGAAGAGACTGACCGCTTGACTCGATTCGATATCGAGTGAGGTTGCGGCCTGAACTGGCGGCGCAATCTCCCAGTCCTCCAGCTCTGAACCCGGCAATGGTGTGGTGGCCGTGACGACGACATCAAAGGCAAGCGTACCGACCCGGAGAACGATACGCTCTTCCACCTTCGCACCTGGCCGGAGGTCAATAATCATTGACTGCCTTGAAAATCCCTGCCGTTCGACCTCGATGCGGTATCGACCCGATGGCAGGCCCGGTATCGAAAGATCGCCTGTTACTCCAGTTGTAAAGCGCTCTTCAGCACCTGTCGCGAGGCTGATCAGTCGAACACTGGCAACCAAGCCCTCTCCTGCCGTATCGGTTACCGTAATGCCGATGGAACCTGTCTGGGCAAGGACTGTCCCAAACCACATGAGTTGCAGCAGGAATACCAGGTAAAACCTCATCGATCTGAAACCTCCAATATCTTTTCCGCAAATCTGCCGGAACCAAAGGCCAGTATATACAAGCGATGCGGATGCTCACAACGCGATGGGAAAACAGATTTTGCCGTGCCGGGTGGAATCCGACTCCGAATGGAAGTATTATCAAACATTTCCAGATGTTGCTGACAATCCGTTCATCCTCGATTACAGATGGACGTTGACAAGGTTCAGCCCGCCGCATTCGATGGCCGGTGCGATCACAAATTTGAGAAAGCTGGAGTTTGGATTACCCGCGTATGACACTGCAAGAACAGATCAGTTATTTGACCAAGGGTGCGGTCGACGTCATTCCGCAGGAGGAACTGGCGAAGAAGCTCGAGCGTGCCACTGCCAAGGGAACCCGATTGCGAATCAAGGCCGGTTTCGATCCGACTGCGCCCGATCTCCATCTTGGCCATACAGTGCTTATCCGCAAGATGCGCCATTTTCAGCAGCTCGGGCACAACGTCATCTTTCTGATTGGTGACTTCACCGCCCTGATCGGTGATCCAACCGGTCGGAATACGACCCGGCCGCCACTGACCCGCGAACAGATCAACGCAAATGCCGAGACCTACAAGGAGCAGATCTTCAAACTGCTCGATCCGGAGAAGACACTCATCGACTTCAACGCAAAGTGGATGAATGCCTTCACTCCCGAGGAGTTCATCCGCCTGACGGCCAAGGTGACGGTTGCGCAGATGATGGAGCGCGATGACTTCGCGAAACGCTTTGCCGGAGGCATTCCGATCAGCGTCCACGAGATGCTCTACCCGCTGGTCCAGGGCTACGATTCCGTCGCCCTGCGTGCCGATGTCGAACTTGGCGGTACCGACCAGAAGTTCAATCTGCTCATGGCACGGGAGATCCAGCGCGCCTATGGTGTCGAACCCCAGATGATCATGACCACCCCGCTGCTCGAAGGACTAGATGGGGTGAACAAGATGTCGAAGAGCCTCAACAACTATATCGGGATTACCGAATCGGCCGATGACATCTATGGCAAGGCCATGTCGATCTCCGATGAACTGATGTGGCGATACTATGATCTGGTGACCGATCTGACGCCAGCCGAGATTGCCCGGCTGAAGAGCGATGTCGAGAATGGTGCAGCCCACCCACGTGACCTGAAATCGAATCTGGCGAAGAAGATCGTCGCTGACTTCCATACGCGGGAGGCAGCTGAACAGGCGGAGGGAGAGTTCATTCG
>CAIOZW010000249.1 GCA_903862855.1 uncultured Acidobacteriota bacterium | reverse complement strand
CAGGGTGACATCGGCAAAGAAGTAGCCCTCTTCCTGAAGAAACTCCCGGAGACGCCGCTCACCGAGTCTGGCCAGCGAGGGGATGGAGCCCTGATTGAATACCGGCAGCAACTGCCGAAGCCTCTTCTCCCAGGACTTCAGTTCATCAGGTCGCGCGAGGGTGACACGTGCGCTGGGCAGGGTCGTGTGACGCACGGTTGCCACCGGACCTACCGCCGCCTCTCTCGGCAGGGGTGTCGGACCGGGCAGAAATCCGAGCGAGAAACGCTGCCGTCCGCGCAGCTCGATCGTCAGGACATTCTCGTCGAGACCCTGTCGCGTCGAGCTCCCACCCTGGGTGAAGGTCGCGAGCGCCGAGAAGCGGTTGGTGAAGGTATATTCTGCCAGCGCCGTCTGATCCTGTTCGGTCGCGAGGTTGGTCGAATAGCTGACGTAGAGGTTGCGCGAAAGCTGCTGGCCAACCGTCAGACGCGCGGCCGGGTTGGCGTTGGGGCGGATGATCGGGTCGATCTGGAATCGGCTCAGACCGAGAAGCTGCTCGGTTGGCCGGGAGATGAGTCCTGTGGTGAGCAGCGATGCCGCTGCACCGACTCCGCTGCGGAGCGGATCCTGGCTGGTCAGAGAGCCCGACTCGGTTCGGCCGGTGGTGATGAGAGAGATGATCTCGTCACGTGAGAGTGCCGGTTCCGAGAGAAGAGTCGTCTCGATGGCGTCGATCTGCCCGGCAAGGCCGAGCGAGACACGATAACCTCGAAAGTCCGACTCGGCGGCAAGATTGAGGATCACCCCCCCATTTCCCGGCAGCAGGTCGAGCGTGGCCCGGGTCAGTTCATAGCGCTGGCCGCGAAAGCGCACAAATCCAGATTCGCTCTCCAGTCGTCCCGTTATTCCCGGATCCTCGCTTGGCCCACTGACATTGAGCGTAGCCGTGCCGAGCGCGTTGATCTGCTCCCCGCGCAATTTGAGTGCATCACGGGCTTCGAGGCGCAGGTCGAGCCTGGTCGGAATGGAGGTGGCACGCCCGAACCTTTCGGTCGTTCCTGAACCGAAGAGCCCAAACGAACCGGGATCGAACTCAAGGTTGACTCCTCCGCCACCTGCAATCAGGTTGTCGAGATCGAGGCTTGAATCATACTCGAGCCTCGTCGCGTTGACGGCACCGCTGATCGTCTGTCCGGCCGGCGTGCCGGTGACAACGAGCGAGGCACTCAGTGAGGCCCCCAGCTCGCGATAGTAGAGCTCCGCCTGCTCCGCCTTCAGCTCGATCCGCCACTCGCTTGGGTCGAGCCCCTCGAGACGGATCGTTCCTTTTGCATCGAGATTGCCGTCATTGGCCCTGGCGCGAAACGACTTGATCTGCAACTGCTCTCCGGAGAGTGTGATCAGTCCATTTCCATCGGTAAAAAAGAACGGCAGCGTGCGCGATGAGACTGCCAGGCTGGAGATGTCAAGAACTCCGGAGAGGTTTGGTCGTTCGAGCGTTCCGTCCGCCTGCGCTTCGAGACGGATCCTTCCATTGATGGCCAGGGAAGGATCAACGCCGATGATCCTGTCAAGATTCAAGTCGGCCCGCAGATCGATCTTCAGTGGTCGGCTCTCCGTCAGCCCGATCCGGCCCTCTGCCGAGATCTCCGCCCCTTCGCCGATCAGGCGGGCCGGGGGAAGGCTGATGGTCGACTTGGCGAGTTCGATCGTCAGCGGTGCTGCCAGGTGCATGAGATTGCCGGCGTAGTTGAGATCGAGCCGGCTGATCGTCAGGTCTCCACGCAGCGCATCGGTCGTCGACTTGGTCGATCCCTGCCTTAACGGCCCCGAGATCGAGACCCCTCCACTGATCGTCCCATTAAGTTTCACCGACTGTTCGGGTGAGAGAATGGCAATCAAAAGAGCCAGGTCGACATCCTCGAGATTGCCATTGATCGTCAGCGGAAGTTCGCGGTCCTGCAGTTCGACCGTGGCGAAGACGATCTCCCGTTCGGTCTCTCCGCGCGAGTTGAGAACCGCCCGCAATCGGCCGGTCGGACTGGTTCCGGCATAGATCCGAAAATCGCCGGTCGGCCGCTGGTTGAGTTGCAGGCCGGTCGTCGTTGCGAGCAGATTGAAGGAGAGGCGCTGCCAGTCGAGCGATTCGCCGGATTGCCCCTCACTGCGCGGTCTGCAGTTGGCCTTGAAACTGATCTCGGCCGATCCACCGATGGCGAGCTGTTTCAACTCGAGCGCTTCGGCAAGCAGCGCCAGTGAGATGTTGCTGGTCTGTCCATCTAGCGAGAACGAATCGTCGCGCAGATTCCACGATCCACTTGCCTGAAGGGTCGTCTGCGGCAGCCGGAGACTGAACGTGTCGAGTCTCGCCTGGTGATTCTCAAACCTGATCCGTGCCTGGGCCGACTCGACCGGCTGTCTGACCACTGTTCCATCCCGCAGTTGCAGGTTGATCGATCCACTGATCTCTCCTGGCAGCCCCTGCAATTGAATGTCGCCATCGAGGTGGCCGGCGAGCAGATCGACCAGATCGACCGGCTCACTGATGTCGAGCGTCGCCAGCCATTCCCGCAGTCGCAGTCGATCGAGACTGGCAGTGAGGATTCCTGAATTGTCATTGTTGCCGAGCGGGAAGGAGAGTGAAAGCCTCCCGACACCACTCTCCGGATCGGTCAGAATCGTCTCTTGCAGCCTGATCTCGTCGATACTGAGATAGATCAAACCGGTGATCCTTCCCAATTCGATACCCCTGATCCCGATCGGGTCGGCAGAGACGCGTCCATTGAGAACCGGCTCAGCAAGATCGCCATTCAGCCGTCCATTGAACCGAAAGAGGCGGGGCGAGTGGGGCTGGTAACGATCCAGGATCGGTTTGAGACGGTCGATTGCCCGGGCAATCTCCATCAGTTCGCCCGCCTCTCTCGAATCGATGTTCAGTCGCAGGTCGGAATTTCCATCGACGGCCAGTCTGCCCTCGGCCTGAACCGTCGATCCTGCACTTCGCAGTTCACACTGGGTGAACGTGAAGATCCCCGATTTGGCGGTGCTTCTCACTCTTCCGGTGACCGCGATACCCTGCGCTCCACCAGATGTCCCCCCGGTAAAGTCGGCATCGATTTTACCGGCAATCGACTGCGGTTCCCCACCCCGCCACTCGATCGTTGCCTCACCGGTAAAGGAACCGGTGAGGGGAATGGTTCCAGTATTGAAGATCGAGAAGAGCCGCTGGGTCGGGAGCTGACGGAACCGACCATCGATCCGGTATGGCGAGTCGCTTCCAAGCGGGATACTGACGCTTGCCTTCGCGGCTCCATCATCGATTCCTACCTCCAGATCCTCGAGCGAGAGAGACTCCGGGTCGATGATGGCCCTTGCCCGGGCATCGTGGAGTGGAACGCCGGCAATCGAGCCGCTGGCAAGTGCTGCTGCCGCATTGACCTCATAGCGTCCATTGCCGAGAACCGCCTCCAGCGGAGCAAGCTGCAGTCCGTCAAGACTGCTTCCCGGCCAAGTGATTCCCGCCACGGTTCCCAGGCCTGCCGTGATCCTCGCCTCTCCGGACCGGATCACTGCATCAGCCTTTTCGAGACGGGCCGTCGCCAGACTGACACTGCCAATCATCGCCTTTGCCGCCCGTAGCTCGCTGATCGACAACTCAATCCGATCGATACCGCCGCGAATTGTGGCACCAGCGAGACTGACTCCTTCCAGTTGGGCACGGTCGATCTCCACTGAAGGGGCGGCGTAGTCTCCGGTGAGCAGAAACCTGTCTGCCTCACCACGCAGATGGCACTTTCCGGTTGCCACTCCGCGCAGCCCGGTCCCTGAACCAAGCAGGCGGCTCAAACTCTCCAGACGGCCGGTAGTCTGAAGATCGAACTCATAACTCAAGGGCGCCCACGAACTGAACCTTCCCTCCGCCTCGACCTGACCCAGGTCGGAATCGAAGGAGAGTCGGTCGATTCCCAGCGAGTTGAGACCGGCCTCACCCTGCAGCTCAACGCGGGCGATTGCTGACTCGCGACCCTCATAGGTGAGGAGACCCCCTCCCGCGATCATCCCGAGAGCCAGTGACTCGGCCGATCCGGCTTCGGCCTCGATCTGCACACCATCCAGATCGAGACCGAGATCGATCCTTCGATCGTGCAGATGGATCCGGCTCTGCGTCAACTCGAGCTGCAGTTTGGAGAAGTCGATCTCAACCACACTCTTACCTGGTGCCGGACGTTTCAGTCCTTCGAGATTGTTTCGTCCCTGCTGGTCGATGGTCAGGAAAAGATCGAGACCGCTCACCTGCAACTCGCTGACCTGCACCTCGCGCCGTTTTTTTATCCCCAACTCCGTCAGCTCAACGGCAATCTCAAGCTGGCCAATGGTTGCGATCAACTCACCGGTCGATTCGTTCAGGATGCGCAGATTGGTCAGACGGGCGGTGCGTGGATTGAGCGAGAAGGCGAGGGATCCGACCTCGACGCGCAGACCGTAATCGTGCAGCTTCGACTCGATGAAGCCGATCGCGGTCCGGTTGAAACGGTCCGATCGCAGATAGAAGATCGATGTCAGCGCAAACAGGGAGAGCACAAGCAGCGTCGCCCCAAGCAGCCTGAATAGAGGTCTGCTCCGGGAGCGCCTTCGCGACTCCGGAGGCCCAGCTTCTGCCGAGGTTTTGGCCTTCGATTGCTCGCCCATAACTGCTCGAATACGTTCGTCACCAGACTCCATCTTCAAAGCCGGACGATACGTCGAATCCATTCTTTTCCAAAGCGCCCCGATGTTCAAGCCCACGCATCGTTTGCCGACCTTTGATGGCTGAAGTAGGATAGATGTTTGAGTGTCATCGGGCTGGAGGCCAGAACCAGTGCCTTCTCACTTGCAGGATGAGGTTGGCCAACAGACTTCGAGACAGCCATTAGTCAAGGGACAGATGAATCAAAAGAGATGAAGAGAATAATCGTCGGCACAGCTGGACACATCGATCACGGAAAGACCTCGCTGATCAAGGCGCTGACGGGCGTCGATGCCGATCGTCTCAAGGAGGAGAAGGAACGGGGAATTACGATCGATCTCGGTTTTGCTGACCTGACCATTGGCGATACCCATTTCGGCTTTGTCGATGTCCCCGGGCACGAGCGATTCGTTCGCAATATGCTTGCAGGCGCTCATGGAATCGATATCGTCATGCTGGTCGTCGCCGCCGATGAGAGTCTGATGCCACAGACCCGCGAGCACTTCGAGATATGTCGATTGCTCGAGGTCAAATCGGGTCTGGTTGTCATCAACAAGGCCGATCTGGTCGATGAGGACTTTCTGGAACTGGTCGAGGCCGAAGTGTCTGAATACGTTGCCGGGTCGTTTCTTGAAGGTGCCCCAGTGTTGCGGGTCAGTGCGCGAACCGGGCAGGGAATCGACTTGCTGAAGCAGACCCTTGGCCGGCTTGCCGCCCGGATCACTCCGCGTGATGAGTCGGCCGTGGCGCGATTGCCGATCGACCGCGTCTTCACGATCAAGGGTTTTGGGAGCGTCGTGACCGGAACGCTTATCTCAGGAAGCATCAAGGTTGGGGATGAGCTGGAGCTTCTGCCGGCCGACGGTAAACGGGCGAGGGTTCGCAATCTCCAGGTTCACGGCCGTTCGACCCAGCAGGCACTGGCTGGTGAGCGCACTGCGGTCAATCTGCAGGGGCTCGACCTGACAGAGATCTCGCGCGGCCAGGTGCTCGCTCCTGCTGGTCGTTTGCGGGCCGGATCACTTCTCGACGTCCGACTCCATCTCCTCGCCTCGGCCGGTCGACCGCTCCGCTCACGAGCCCGCGTCCATCTCCATCTTGGGACGGCGGAGACACTGGCCCGGGTTGTTCTGCTCGGTCGCGCGGAACTGGAGCCGGGACAGGAATGCTTTGCCCAGCTGCGGCTCGAGACACCTCTCGCCGGTCTCCCCGGTGACCGTTATATCATTCGCGGCAACTCGCCGATCGTCACCATCGGTGGTGGGACGATCATCGATGCCAATCCCGCCAAACACCGCCATCGCGATCACGCGACGGCCCGGACGGCACTCGGACGTCTCTCCGAGGCCGATCCGGTCGAGCGCCTGGCACTCTTCGTCGAGATGGCCGGACCACAGGGACTCACCCAGCCCGAGCTGGCCGCCCGCACCGGCGCTCCGGACGCGACCATCGACCGGACTGCTGAAGCCCTCGTCCGCACGCGGCGGCTCGTTGCCGCCTCCAACCAACCCTGGCTGCTTGTCTCGCGGATTGCTTTCGATGAGCTGGCGAAAGAGGTTCGATCACTCCTCAAATCATTCCATCAGCGAGCGCCGCTCGAGGCCGGACTCGGTCGTGAAGAGGTCCGCGAGCGGATCTTCTCCGAGATCTCTCCAGTGATCTTTCGTGCCATCATCGGCCATCTGGTCGAGAGAAATGAGATTGTCGCCGAAAAGGATCTGTTGCGACTGGCGACCCACCGCATCGCCCTCTCTGCTGAGGAGGAGTCGGCCCGTGTACAGCTTGCCGCCCTCTTTGCCGAGGCCGGACTTCAGCCACTCCCTCTCGACGAGGCCATTGCCCGTGCCGGCGCTCAGGCGGGTATCGATGCGACGCGTGCCCAACGATTTGCCCAGATGCTTATCAACAGCGGGGAGCTGGTTCGCGTCGCCGATCTCATCTTTCATCGCCAGGCTCTCGAAGGGCTTCGCGACACATTACAACACCAGAAGAATACTCACGGCCCGAAGCTCGATGTCGCAGTCTTCAAGGAGCTGACCGGAGTCTCCCGCAAGTATGCCATCCCCCTCCTTGAATACCTCGATCGCCAGCGAATCACCCGGCGCAATGGTGAGGCCCGCGAGATCGTCTGAGTCAAAGCCGACTGATCCCCCTGTCACAAGAGAGAATGAGTGCGCGACCATTCTGCCGGGCAGGGCAGAGTTTCCGGCTTGATTTGTGATAGATGGCGTGACCCTGATCTTCACATAGACTCTGGTCGAAGGTCTCAGGATAGCTCTCTTGTCGGGGCGGGGGCTGCTGCCCACCCGGCCGGATGTGGCAGGAAGAGCAACAGACCTCGCCCGGCGATCGCGACCAGAAAGATGATCACCAGCGGGATCGTGTAACTTCCTGATAACTCCCGAATCAGTGAGATCGCATAGGGCGTCCAGGTCTGCCCCACGGTCATTATCGGGATTATCGCCGCGAGAACCCTCGGCAGAGTCGAGACTTCATAGAGTTCAGCCGCCGTGACCACCAGCAGCAGGTAGTCCGCGCCCAGCGCAATACCATACAGCAGACAGAAGAGCACCGGCACTCTCCCCGGGGGAACTCTCGCCAGCATCGGAATACCAATCACCAGCGGCAGCCAGGTCAGGGTCAGCATATGCCGCTTTGAGATTCGGTCCGCCAGCCGACCTACCAGGATCCGGGCCACTGCACTCACCAGAAGGATTATCAGCAGCGTCCGGCTGAAGGTCTGGTCGAGAACCTGCTGACTCACTGCTCCACGATCCTTCAGAATCAGCTTCAGGAGCAGGTTGATCGCCCCCACCGATCCGGCCAGGCAGACTCCTCCACCCAGCAGGATCCAGAAGACCCGCTCACGCAGAATCTCGCCATAACTTCGCCCTGTCAGATCCTGGTGCCCCCCTGCATCTGCCGGTGGTCTCTCGCCATCCGGCAGCAAACCCATCTCCCGCGGATCATCACGCACGACCAGCAGGATCAGCGGCCAGGTCAGCATCAGCAGCAGACCCATCACCCAGAGGGCCGTCCGGAACCCATAGGCCCGGGTCAGTGGCTCGGCGATCAGCGGAACCACCAGCGCTCCACCGATACTCACTCCCAGATAGCCGATCGAGATCGCCAGCCCCCGCTGCCGCACAAACCAGCGCGAAAGGATGATCTGGTGACTCACCCCTCCGCTCAGATTGTTGGCGATCATGTAGAGTATGTAGAGGCCATAGTAACCATAGTGGCTCTCCATGCGGCTGAAACCGATCATCGTCAGCATGCTGATCCCGGTACCAATCAGGATCAGCCTTCGTGGCGGGAACCGGTGCAAGAGAAGCGGCCCTACCCAGAGTGTACTCAGGGTGCCGATCGGCAGGCCCAGCGTGATCACTGTCCGTGGCCATCCCAGCCCACCCTCAGCCAGGGGCCGCTCAAAGTAGTCATAGAAGAAGGTCATTCCAAAGTAGGGCATCCCTACCGCGAAACTGAGGGTAATGAAACTTGCGGCAACCACCCACCACCCGTAAAAGATCTCTTTCTCTCCCGTCCGGCCTTTTCTCATCATGCTTGTCGTATACCACACCCTCTCCGGAAAGGGAAAAGTTGACCCATCAGGCCCTCTTGTCTCGGTCTTGACCTCCAGGCCGGCCAAGACCTCTCCGCAAGATTTATTTATTCTCCAGGGCTGCCTCCCAACCCGAGGTTTGACCCTTGTGAAATGATGTGCTATTTGTAATGTTTAACTTTGCCATTGTTCTGCATTGTTATACAGGTTCTTGAGACTTATGCCGGCTTTGTGGCCATCTGGTTCGAATGACAGTCTCGAGAAGCAGGGAGAATTGGCTCGAATCAGGAGAATTGGCTCGAATCAGGAGAATTGGTTAGAATTAGATGGTTCTGACTGAGATATCCGGGTGTCCAGCCGAGGATCCGGTGGTTTAACTGACAGTGCAGAGCCTGGCAGATTGGAAGAGAAGCGGACCGCAGGGGACGTGAGACAGGAGAGAGGAGAGAAGCCCGCCGTGAATATCACAACAATCGGGCTGGCCCTGGCCGGCAATGTATTGAGCATCGATGGGTCGTTTCTATTCGTATTCATTTCGATTTTTGTATTGATCTTTGTCCTGAATCGCACGCTCTTCAAGCCGATCAATCGGGTGCTGGATGAGCGCGAGCGGCTGGGAGTCGGGCGGCTGGCCGAGTCGCAGCAGATGCTTGTTGCCTATGAAGAGCGTCTGGCTGGATACGAAGAGAAGCTGCGTGCGGCGCGCGCGGAGGCCTACAATGAGCTCGAGGCGGCACGACGGCTGGCACTTGCCGGGCGGGCGAAGGCGATCGAAGGGGTCCGGGTCGAGACCGCGCGGTTGATCGATGAGGCAAAGTCTGAAGTCTCGCGCCAGGCGCTGGCCTCCCGTCAGACCCTCGAACAGGAGGCGCGGGCCATGGCTTCGACCATCTCGTCCAGGATTCTGAATCGCCCGGTAACCTCTGGAGGCAACCAGTGAGAAACCCAGAAGTCAATCAATTTCCGGCTCTCTTGTCAGTCTCTTTTCCTCTGCCGCTAATGATTCTTTCCGGCGCTGATGGGTTTCTGACCCCGGCTATTGCGAAGGCGATCAACCTGACGGTCTTCATCTTCATTTTCTATATGCTGATCCGCAAACCGGTGCGGCAGATGTTTGCCGAGCGACTGGCCAGTGTCCGTGAGACACTCGAGAGGGCGGTCGCCGAGAAGGACGCCGCCTCAAAGAAGATGGCCGATCTCGATGCCCGCATCGATCGCCTTGGAGATGAGTTGAACGGGATCAAGGCCCGGACCGTCGAAGAGGCAGAGTCCGAGAGATTGCGGATCGAGGCAGAGACCGAGCGGGAGATCGCCCGGATCCGGCAGACGGCGCAGCGGGAGATCGACACGGCACGGCAGGTTGCCATCTCTGACCTGCGCAACTTTGCCGTCAACCAGGCGGTCGACCTGGCGGAGCAGCTCATTCGCCGGGAGATTAAAACTGACGATGACGCGCGGCTCATTCAGCGCGTCGGTGAAGAAATGACAAGGGTCAACTGATTATGAGTGTCACCAATGTTGCCAATCGGTATGCGCGTGCACTGGCCGATGTGATCACCGAGCGTGGAGAGGTCGAGGCTGTCTCGGCCGATCTGACCCGGTTTGCGGCGCTGCAGAATGAACACGGGGAGCTGCTGGCCGTCTTTGCGAGTCCGGTCGTCAATCTTGATCGGAAGCGGGCGGTTCTCAACGAGCTTCTGCCGCGGCTTTCCCTGCGCCCGACGGCGGCCAATTTTCTACAGCTCCTGCTGAACAACTCCCGTCTCCACCAGCTCGATCAGATGCTCGATGCGCTGGGTCGGGAGATCGACCGGCGGGCCAACTTTGTCACGGCCGAAGTGACGACTGCCCGTGAAATCGACGACAAGCAGAAGGATGAGCTTCGTCAACGGCTGAAGACGGCTACCGGCAAGGAGGTTCGCCTCAGCTTCCGCACCGATCCATCGATCATTGGCGGGGTGGTGACCCGTATTGGCAGTCTCGTCTATGACGGTTCAATCAGAAATCAACTGGCGCAGATGAAGCAGAGCTTCCTGAACGCCCACTGAGTGCCGTCTCGTGCCTTCAAGTTCCTGAACTCAATATTTGCCGGACGTCAGAATCCGTGGCGTCCAATCTGGAGACCATATGGCGAACGAAATCAGAGCAGACGAAATCAGTAAGATAATCCGGCAGCAGATCGAGAATTTCGATGCCGGCGTGACGGTGGCCGAGGTTGGTACCGTGATCAAGGTCGGAGATGGAATTGCCGAGGTTCACGGCCTCGAGCGGGTCATGGCCGGAGAGTTGCTCGACTTTGAGAAGGGCGCCTTTGGTCTGGCGCTCAACCTCGAAGAGGACAAGGTCGGAGCGGTGCTTCTTGGCGAGTACCAGGCGATCAAGGAGGGTGACACCGTCAAACGAACCCGCCGTATTATTGAGGTTCCGTCGGGTGAGGCGATGCTTGGTCGCGTCGTTAATGCGCTCGGCCGACCTGCCGATGGCAAAGGGCCGATCGCCGCTGACCAGCAGATGCCGATCGAGCGGATTGCTCCGGGCATTGTCGACCGCCAGCCGGTCAAGGAGCCGCTGCAGACCGGACTGAAGGCGATCGACGCCATGGTGCCGATCGGTCGTGGCCAGCGCGAGCTGATCATCGGCGACCGCCAGACCGGCAAGACCGCTGTGGCAATCGATGCGATCATCAACCAGCGCGGCAAGGATGTTGTCTGTGTCTATGTGGCAATCGGTCAGAAGGCTTCGACCATTGCCCAGGTTCAGGCGACGCTCGACAAGAATGACGCGATGGGTTACACGATCATCGTTGCCGCCTCGGCCTCCGAACCGGCGGCGATGCAGTACATTGCTCCATATGCCGGTTGCGCAATCGGGGAGTACTTCATGGATCGCGGCAAGGCAGTGCTGGTCGTCTATGATGACCTCTCCAAGCACGCGGCCGCCTACCGCGAGATCTCGCTCCTGCTCCGCCGTCCGCCCGGACGCGAAGCCTATCCGGGCGACGTCTTCTATCTCCATTCACGGCTCCTCGAGCGTGCGGCCAAGTACAGTGACGCCCGTGGAGGCGGCTCACTGACGGCGCTGCCGGTCATCGAGACCCAGGCGGGTGACATCTCCGCCTACATTCCGACCAACGTCATCTCGATCACCGATGGTCAGATCTTCCTCGAGGCCGACCTCTTCAACTCGGGTATCCGTCCGGCAATCAACGTCGGAAACTCGGTCAGCCGCGTCGGCGGAAATGCGCAGATCAAGGCGATGAAGCAGGTTGCGGGGACGCTCCGGCTTGAGCTGGCCCAGTACCGCGAACTGGCCGCCTTCGCCCAGTTCGGTTCCGATCTCGATGTTGCCACCCAGCGTCAGCTCGCCCGTGGGCAGCGTCTGACCGAGATCCTCAAGCAGCTTCAGTATGAGCCGATGGATGTCGAGAAACAGGTCATCACGATCTGGGCAGCTTCCAATGGTTATGTCGATGATATTCCGGTCAGCCGGGCGCGTCTCTTCGAGTCGGAGCTGCACAAATATCTTGACAATGCCGGTGGAACGGTGGTCAACCTGCTCCGTCAGAAGAAGTCGATCGACGATGAGGTCAAGGGGGCGTTGCGAGCCGCTCTTGACGAGTTCAAGGAGCGTTTCGGATCACAGTCTTCAAACGCCCGCGCCTAGCCTGACAAAGCGGCCATTTTTCGGTAGTGCCGGGGGCCTCGAAGCTCCCCACTACCTGGTTGAGCGACTATGCCAAGCCTACAAGATTTGCGACGTCGCGTTCGCGCCGTCAAGAACATGCGACAGATCACCAAGGCCATGAAGATGGTCGCGGCGGCGCGCCTGCGTCGTGCCCAGGAGAGGGTGACGACGGCCAGACCATACACGGTCAAGATGATGCAGATCCTTCGAGATGCATCGCGCCGAACGGTCGACTATCGCGATCCCCTTCTCAATGGACACGATCGTGAGGATGCGGCCCGACGCATCATCTTTGCTGTCGTCACTGCTGACAAGGGGCTCTGCGGCGCCTTCAACACCAACCTGATCAAGACGGCCCAGGACTATCTGCGCACCAACCCAGACACCGAGATCGAGCTGGTTCTGATTGGTCGAAAGGGCGTCGACTTCTTTCGCCGCCGTCCTGTGACGATCAGGCGCGAGCATGTCGGGATCACCGGAACGGGAAAGGTCGACTCTGCCGACGCCAGCGAGATTGCCCGTCAGTTGATCGACGACTATCTCTCGGAAGAGAGACCGATCGATGCGGTCTTCCTGCTCTACAATGAGTTCAAATCGGCTCTCTCACAGAGCCCGGTGATCGAGCAGCTCCTGCCGCTCCGCGATGTGACCCCCGGGCGTTTCGAGGAGCCGGAGCCCCTCACCGACTATCTCTATGAGCAGCCTCCCAGTCAGATCTTCAGTGAGTTGCTGCCAAAGATGGTCGCGAACCAGGTCTACCACGCGCTGCTTGAATCGGTCGCCTCTGAGCTTGGAGCCCGCATGACGGCCATGGAGTCAGCGAGCAAGAACGCCAACGACGTCATCGACCGTTTGACGCTCAATATGAACCGGGTTCGTCAGGCAAAGATCACCCGTGAAATCATCGAGGTGGTCAGCGGCGCGGAAGCCCTTTAACCATTATATATTCAGTCACGACAATTGATCCGGGAGGTGCCATCTGCCTTCCGGATCGATTTTTATCTGCACAACCCGATGCGTCGAATCGTTCTCTATTGGCTGCCACCAGTGCTCTGGATGGGTCTGATCTTCTGGTTTTCGACCGACCGGTTTTCGAGTGTGGAGACAGGATCCCGCTTCGATCAGCTCATCGGATGGGTGGCCCCGTGGCTCGAGGAGGTGAGTCGCGCCCGGCTCCATCTGCTGATTCGCAAGCTGGGCCATTTCACCGAGTATGGTCTGCTGGCGCTGCTCTGGATGCGGGCCTTCGAGTCCGGACGCTGGAGTGGCCGATCGGGGGAGATGATGGGTCGCTGGCGAGCGCGGGCACTGCTGGTGATTCTGATTGTCGCCGCATATGCTCTGCTCGATGAGTGGCATCAGACCCTGACGGTCAGTCGGACCGGTTCACTCGTTGATTGCGCCATCGACACTTTTGGTGGGACAGCCGGATTGCTGCTGCGACGCCTTCTGACAGAGGATGAAGCGGGAGCCGATTCGTCCATCCGTGACGGTGATTGACACGAGACGGTCTCTCGGCTACCTTGAAACCGATCTGGGATTGAACAAAATGCGGGCGGTTGAACCATTCCGACCCGCAAAGAAAAGGCAGAGAAAGAGAATGAGAACGATATTCGACGATGTTGAGGCCAGAAACAATCTGGAGGAGGAGAAGAAGGGCGGGAGTCGATCCGTTCCAATTCTGCTCTGGTTTGTGGCTTTGACCTTTGTGGTCGCGACCTTTGGCATCTATCGCTGGGTCATCGACAAACCAGCTCCGGAGCCCCCGCCACCCCCGGTCTCGCTCGAGGATATCCGGCAGACGGCGGCAGCTTTCTCACAGTTCAACCGTTATGTCCAGGATGACAACTGGGTCGAGGCCGAGAAGTTGATCTCGATCACCGCCTCCCAGACTCTTGTCAATCAGCAGAAGACACTCAAGCAGTCTGTCCTGGGCGATCGAGAGAATGACCGGGTTGTCGAGGCGGCCTCGACTCCGAGCGGCGAGCGAATGCCCAATTATGTGAGTCAGGACTGTGTCTACAAGTTTTCTGATGGTCAGTTCAAGATCATCCCCCTCGTCCTCGTTCTGGAGAATGGCCGTCTCGTGATCAACAGCTGGTCGGAACCTGAGACAAAGGAAGAGGATAAGAAGAGGCCTTGACGATCCTGCGACGTTGATCTGAACGGCGCCGTTGGGATCAGAGAGGAGAGTCGACGAGCGCGTTAAGTCGATCATCCAGAGCTGGCAACCTGCCTGGATATCCTTCGGAAGGTGATTGACCAGACAAAGAAAAAGAGAGGCTCCTGGCAGCCTCTCTTTTTCTTTGTCTGGTTCTTTTGCAGAACCCTATCAGTTGCGTGATGGGCGAGCGGGCGCTCCACCCCCGGCACCACCAGAGGCAGCCCCGCCACCCATATCCATGCCGCGGGACGGAGCCGGTGCGGCAATAACTCCGGTTGATGGCATACCCATCGAGCGTCCCATACTGCCATCCATCCCCATTCCACGTGAAGGACCAAACCCGCCACCATCCATCATCCCCGGGTTGGCACTGATTCGCCGACCCTCGATATCACGCTGAATCGGTGTCCGGTCGGCGCCGGTGATGACGCGCCCGGGAGTCGAAGGTGGCAGCGAGGGCTGACCGCCCGAGCCACCATTCGGCCCACGGCTGCCGTAGCCGTAGAGTGAATTTGGATTGCGGAAGAAGAGACTGTTCAGACAGGTGAAGCAGTTTCCGAACGAATTGAAGAACCCGAACCCGTATGGAGAGTAGAAGAGGCTGCTCCGGGGGATAAAGGTATAGCTGCCGGAGAACGGGTCATAGAACCATCCGGAGACGAGAGAGTTCTGGCTCCGCGACAGACCAAGCGCACTGTTGTTGGCGTTGACCAGCGCCTGGGCACGGTTGAAGCTCCAGACATCGAAGTTGTCGAACGCATCGCCATTGACCTTGGCAAGCGCCGGTGCCGTTTCCGGAGTCACACCATTCCGACCCGTGATGAGGGCCATCTTGCCGCGACCAATCTTTGTTCCTTCATTTTCGAGCACCTGCTCGAGCGTTCCCATCCGCACCTCTCCCTGACGCACGGCTACCTGGGTCGTCTCGCCGCGCAGGTCGAATCGAACCAGCCCCTCTCTCCTGATGAAGAAGGTGCCATTGGCAGTCCTGATGCGAACCGGGGTCCGCTTGTCGATCTCACCTGCTTCGAGGATGGCTGAGCCACTGACAATTTCAAACTCGATGCTGGTCAGGCTGGTGTCGAGCGCCCTGATCGAGCTCTTCTCGTTGAGGCGCAGGTAGGTGCCCGGATTGAGCAGCACCTCGGCATACGCGCCTGCCTCGGTGTTGAGAAGATCACCGCGACGCATCTGGGTGCCCATCGAAGCACGGCCACGTTCAAGATTCTGATCGACCGAGAGCTCGTCGTGTCTCGTCACATAGACCCGGCCATCGGCACGATTGACAAAACCGGCCTTGGTCGAGATCAGATGCTGGGCAGCCAGCGGGCTGCTCAGACCTGTCAGCAGAAGCGCAAACAGGCCGATACCTGCGATGTTTTCGATAAGTCTATTTCGTCTGGTCATCCCGGACCTCCCAAAATTCCCAAAGACTTGCCTGGCAAGTGTTGCGGTTATTGACTCTGATTCGACTCGAGCCGCTTGGCTCCCTGCCGATGCGACTCTCTGGAATGATTGCAGAGTCCATTGTCACGCTATTCAGAACGGAAAGCAAAGATAAAATTTGCCGTCATAAATAATATTTTGACGCTCAGTCTTCGAGCCCCTGAAGATGGGAGAGAACGCTGCCACCGAGCGTGAGCAGATTGTAGCCGCCTTCGAGACAAGAGACGACTCTTCCGGCGGCTGTTGACCGTGCGAGTTGCTTGATCTCTCGCGTCAGCAACCGATAGCTCTGATCGGTCAGCAGGAGATCTCCGAGCGGGTCGGTTTCGTGAGCGTCGAAGCCTGCCGAGATCAGAATCAGATCGGGGGCAAAACTCTTCGCGATCCGTTCGAGTCCGGTCGTGAAGAGTCGAAGGTAGTTTGCCGGGGGAGTATGGGCCTGGATCGGAATATTGAGAGTCGTTCCCTCACCGGCGCGGATACCGCGCTCATTGGCTCCACCAGTGCCGGGATACCAGGGATACTGGTGCAGACTGTAGTAGAAGACGGATGGATCCTCGTAAAAAATCTCCTGGGTGCCATTTCCGTGATGAACGTCGAAGTCGACGATCAGCACGCGGCGGATCAGTTCCGGGTAGGTCTGCTGGGCGTAGCGGGCGGCGATGGCGACGTTATTGTAGAGGCAGAAGCCCATCGAGCGTGCAGTCGTCGCGTGATGGCCGGGAGGCCGACAGGCGACGAAGGCGTGATCGACCCTGTTCGCCATGACTGCATCGACTGCAGAACAGGCTCCTCCAGCCGCAAGCCGGGCCGTCATCTCCGACTCGCTGCAGATGATTGTGTCCGAGTCGAGGGAGAGGTGATCATAGAGCGCTGCTTCGAGGCTCGCTGTCTGAACGGTCTCGATAGTTCGTTCAGTGTGACAGAGACGAAGTTCCTCGTGAGTCGCTGGACGTGGCGTGAGGGCGACGTGCTCATTCCATCGCGCCTCGTCACCCACCAGCCGGCTCATGATCGACAGGTAGCGTTCACGCCGTTCCGGATGCTCGCCAGGGTCGTGCCTGAGGTAGTCGTTGGAGTAGACCAGACCAGTTGCCATGGCCTGATAGTACGCTCCATCCAGAGTCTGATCAATACTTGCCTGGGCAGATTCGGCTGGAGAGGGCACGCTGATCAGGAGGGTTTTTCGTCGGTCTCGAGAAGCTGGCGGAACTCGGGGTGACGTTGGCGGATCTCGAGCCAGCTCTGAAAAATGTCCGGGGTCTGGAGCCAGATCGCGAACCACTGGGCGATCTCCTCATGGCGTCGGCCAGCTGATTGGCGTTGGGCGAGCGCGAGAGAGTTCTGCCGCGCTCGCAAGGCCGTCTGGCGCGCGTAACGGACTCCCGTCCGATCACCTGCCTGCTGGAACCTTCGATACAGCGCATCGATCTTTTGCAGTGACTCGCGCGCCTCGGCAAGCGTCGACGGCAGGGCCAGTCCGGTGAACATCTCCTCATATCGATCGAGCAGATGGCCCATCCGCAGGACCTGATCGAGTCGGACCGGTAGCTTCTCGTCAAGCAGAACCCGGGCGATCTCCCCGGGCGAGAGCAGGCCACCTTCGCCAAAGGTCTCCACCAGCCCCTGCTGGATGATCCGGATCTCGCGCTCGGTCACCTCACCCATGGCCTCGCGATCATAGATCTCCAGTACCATCTCCTGTCGTGTTTGCGATCCCATAAGCTCTGCTCTTCTTCAGTCCTCTCTTCAACCTGACCTGTCCAAATTTAATGTCCCGGCAACAGGTTGTAAACAGGTTTTGTCAGTCCGCACCACTCGTCTATAATCACAGACTATGCTTAGGATTTTTGGCCATCGAGGTGTCTGGTTAAAAACGCTGCTCGTCTTCCTTGTCGAGACGGCGATCATCTTCTCGGTGGTCATCATCGGTATCAGATTTCGTTTTGAGGAGCGGTTTGACGACATTCTCTTTGTTCAGCGCGGAGTCTACAAGATCGCCCTGACCACCCTCGTCTCCCAGTTCATCTTCTATCTCTTTTCACTCTACGACATCTCCAAACCGCGACTCCGCCGTGAACTTCTGACCGATCTCTTTCAGGCGGTTGGTACGGTCATTGTCATCTTCGGTCTCATCTTTACCCTCCGTCCGACACTTCTTCTCGGTTATCTCGACCCACTCGAGGAGAGGGCGACTCGCTATGGGAACGGGGTGACACTCCTCTCAATGCTCCTCGCCCTGACGCTGATGATCTGCTGGAGGTTGATGATCCACTGGGTGATGCGACATCCCCGGCTTGGCGAGCGGATGCTGATAGTCGGCACCGACAGGCTGGCCCGGGAGGTAGCAAAGGAGGCGATGCTGCGTCTCGATCTTGGGTACAAGGTGATCGGTTTTGTCACTGAGAGTCCGGATCGCCCGACCAACAAACTTCTCGATCCCCCCGTTCTTGGCAATGTTCGTGATCTGTTGAAGATGGTCGATCGACACTCGATCGATCGGGTCGTCGTCGCGCTCGAGGACCGCCGGGGCCACCTGCCAGTCGACCAGTTACTGAAGATCCGTCTCGAGGGGCGTGCAGTGATCGAAGAAGGAACCTCCCTCTACGAGAAACTGACCGGGAAGATCAGTGTTCAGATGCTCCGTCCGAGCTGGCTGATCTTCTCGGGGGGAGGGAAGCGGACGACCTTCTGGAACAGTCTGCGGCGTCTCTTCAATGTCGTTCTGGCGCTGACGGGATTATTGCTTGCCTTTCCAGTCATGGTTCTCGCCGCCCTGGCGATCAGGCTCGACTCGCGTGGGCCGGTCTTCTATGTCCAGGAACGGGTTGGACGGCATGGTCGCCTCTTTCACATCATCAAGTTTCGTTCGATGCGGGTCGACGCCGAGGGAGATGGACAACCGCAATGGGCACAGACTGATGATCCGCGGGTAACCCGGATTGGTCGCTTCATGCGCAAGACTCGCATCGATGAGATTCCGCAGTTCATCAATGTTCTGCGCGGGGAGATGAGCTTTGTCGGACCACGGGCCGAGCGCCCCTTCTTTGTTGAGCGGCTCTCCGAGCAGATTCCATATTATGAGCAGCGCCACCTTGTCGAGCCGGGGCTGACCGGGTGGGCGCAGGTCAACTACGGCTATGGCGCCTCGGTCGAAGACGCCGTTCAGAAGCTGCAGTATGACCTCTACTATATCAAGAACGTCTCACTCCTCTTCGATCTCTGGATCATTCTGAAGTCGATCCGGATCGTTCTCTTCGGATACGGGAGATAGATTCGCCATGGACGATCTGTTGAGTTACCGCGACCAGTTTCCGATTCTTGGCCAGTCGGTCTATCTGATCAACCATTCACTTGGGGCGATGCCGGCCCGAACCGCCGAACGCCTGCGCGAGTATGGCGAGACGTGGGCCACTCGTGGCATTCGCGCCTGGGAGGAGGGCTGGTGGGAGATGCCGGTGACGACGGGCAACAAGCTGGCACAGCTGATGGGAGCGCCGCGAGGGTCGGTCGTCATGCATCAGAACGTCTCGGTCTGCCAGTCGCTGATCCTCTCCTGTTTCGATCTGCGCGGACGCCGTAACCGGATCGTCTATGAATCGCTCAACTTTCCATCTGTCAAATATGTCTATGAACAGCATGCGCAGCGAGCCGGAGCCGAGATTGTCGAAGTCCCGAGTGATGACGGGATCAGCATCGATACCGACCGGATGATTGAGGCGATCGATGAGCGGACGCTGCTTGTGCCGATCTCGCACGTCATCTTTCGCAGCGCCGCGATCCAGGATGTGGCTGCGATTGTCGAGAAGGCGCATCGGGTTGGGGCGATGGTCGTTCTCGATGTTTACCAGTCGGTTGGTACCCTTCCCTTCAGTCTGACCGATCTGCAGGTCGATTTTGCGACTGGCGGATCGGTGAAGTGGCTCTGTGGTGGACCGGGTGCCGGTTTTCTCTATGTGCGCCCTGATCTGGTTGAGCAGTTCTCGCCAGCAGCGACCGGCTGGGCCGCCCATCGACATCCGTTTGCCTTTGCCGAGACGATGGACTATGCGCCTGACCATCACCGTTACCTGACCGGTACACCGGCTGTCCCGGCTCTCTATGCGGCAGAGAGCGGTTACGACTTGCTCAATGAGATCGGGTTGCCACGCATTCGCGCCAAGTCGCAGCGCCAGACGTCCCGTCTGATCGACCTGGCCGATGCCCGAGGCTGGCGGATCAATTCGCCACGTGACCCGCAACGACGTGGCGGCTCGGTGATCATCGATCTGCCTGAGGGGGCGGCCATCGTCCGCGAGCTGGCGCACCGCAATATTCTGGTCGATTATCGTCCCGGGGCGGGCATCCGCCTCGGGCCACACTACTACAATACCGATGATGAGCTGGAGATCGTCGTTGACGAGATCGATCAGATCATCGCCAGCGGATCCTGGCAGGTCCATGCGACCAGTCATTGAGCCCGGAGGCCTGGAAAATGATGATCTGCTTCTGCCTGTTTCTTCTCCATTTTTCCCTGCAAGTCAGCACTCCGCAGGAGCCGCAAAACAGGGTTGATAGAAGAGCTCAGGCAATGGTCAACGTCGAAGGAGGAAGAAAAGGAATGGATGAGAAGATTAGCCGAACCGAGGATGAGTGGAGGCGAGTCCTGACACCTGAGCAGTTCTACATTTTACGCCAGAAGGGGACTGAACGAGCCTTCACCGGAGAGTACTGGAATAACCACGACGATGGATCGTACCTCTGTGCGGCCTGTGAGCAGGAGCTCTTCGAGGCCGACCACAAGTACGATTCCGGCAGCGGCTGGCCGAGCTTCTGGAAGCCGGTCCGGAAAGAGGCCGTCACCGAACATGATGACCTGTCGCTCTTCATGCGGCGGGTCGAGCTGGTCTGCAGCCGTTGTGATTCGCACCTCGGTCACGTCTTCGAAGATGGACCGGAGCCGACCGGACTCCGTTACTGCATCAATTCGGCCTCGCTCAAGTTTGTCAAAAGAGGAAAGTGAGTAATTTTACCCTTACCGGGTCGCACCTCTCCCTGATGGTCTGATCAATCAACCTGCCACCGCTCCGGTCTTCCGGCGACGACCCGTCGCAATGACCGGAGCGAGTCTGCTTTACGCCAACACTGCCCGATAACAGCCTCACACGAGTTGAATGTGTGCCGGTCACGCACCGGCACGGTTATTGCATTTCTACCAGGAGTGGGGTTCCTGCTGGGGAATATTCCACAATAATCGAGAGTCAGAACCGGTAGGAGCGGCAATGAAATCAGGTGGTTGGCGGAGAGTTCTGGGTGCAGTAGCCTTTGGGATCCCCCTCGGGATCGGGATCTATACCTTCGTCTACGCCAAAGGGTATTCGTACCTGACAAACGAACCCGCCTCTTGTGCCAATTGCCACATCATGAATGAACAATATGAGGGATGGCAGAAGTCGTCCCATCATGCCGTTGCGACCTGTAACGATTGCCACACTCCGGCAGGACTGGTCGGCAAGTACGCGACCAAGGCAAGCAATGGTTTCTGGCACTCCTTCTACTTTACGACCGGCAGCTTCGATGAGCCGATCCGGATTCGCCGTCGCAACCTCGCGGTAACCGAATCGGCCTGTCTGAAATGCCACGCCGATCTTACCCAGGGAATCAGTCACGGAGTCGGAGCAGCCGCGGGGGCGAATGGTGACGGAACATCGTGTGTCCGATGCCATCGTTCGGTTGGCCATCTCCATTGAGTGGTGATTTCAAAGATCAGACAGCCCATCAGACAGAGCACTGCCTTGTGGGGATTATGGAGCAGACACTATGGTTGCAGAAAACCCGGAGCAGGGAACGGCGCGAGGATCTCGCCGGCGCCTGATTCTTTTGAGCCTGATCGGAGCCATCCTGGCGACGCTGGGCGGGCTGGCGCTGTTGACAAACATCATTGAACACAAACAGGAGGCACGGAATCCCTTCTACCGGGTGGTCGAATTGAACGACGACATTGAAGATCCGGCTGTCTGGGGCAAGAACTTCCCACTGCAGTATGATGATTACAAGCGGACGGTCGATATGGTTCAGACCCGATACGGTGGAAGTGAGGCCGAGCCGCGTCAGCCAACTGCTGCAGATCCACGCGGCATCGTCTCCCAGTCAAAGATCGAGGAGGATCCACGCCTCAAGGTGATGTGGGCTGGTTATGCATTTGCGGCCGACTTCCGTGAAGAGCGTGGCCACGCCTTCATGCTCGATGATCAGACCTACACGGAGCGTCAGCACGTCGTCAAGCAGCCGGGCACCTGCATGCACTGCCATGCCTCGATCTATATCCCCTACCGCAGGCTGGGGGGTGGTGACCTGATGAAGGGCTTCGAGATCATGAATCAGATGCCCTACAGCGAGGCGCGGACCAAGGTTCAGCATCCGGTCTCCTGTATCGATTGTCACGATCCGTCGTCGATGCAACTGCGCGTTACGCGTCCCGGCTTTATCGAGGGGGTGAAGGCCTGGAAGGCTTCGCAGGGAATAGCTGCTTATGATGTCAACAAGATGGCCACACGCCAGGAGATGCGCTCTTTTGTCTGTGGGCAGTGCCACGTCGAATACTACTTCAAGGGGCCGGAGAAGCGGCTGGTCTATCCGTGGGCGAAGGGGTTGAAGGTTGAGAACATCCTGGCCTACTACGAAGAGACTGGCCACAAGGACTGGACACACGCGACGACCGGAGCACCAGTGCTGAAGGCCCAGCATCCGGAGTTCGAACTCTACAATCAGGGAATACACGCCCGTTCGGGTGTCTCCTGCGCTGATTGCCACATGCCATACAAGCGCGAAGGGGCATTGAAGATCAGCGATCATCACGTCAACAGCCCGCTGCTCAAGCTCAATCGCTCGTGTCAGACCTGCCACCGCTGGCCGGAGGAGGAGCTGAAGGCTCGTGTCGAGGAGATTCAGGATCGCCATTTCAAGCTGCGTAATGTGGCGATGGATTCGCTGATGGATCTGATTGGTGATCTCAAGGAGGCCCGTCAGAACAATCGAGTTGATGCCGGTGTTGTTGCCGCACAGGGATTTCAGCGCAAAGCACAGTTCTATCTCGACTTTGTCGAGGCAGAAAACTCGACCGGTTTCCACGCCCCGCAGGAGGCCGCCCGGATCCTGGGTGAGTCGATCAATTTTTCACGCCAGGGGCAGAATGCTCTGCGGGGAGGCAACGCGACTACTCCGACTGGGTTGGTCTCAAGTGTGAAGAGGGGCAAGGTCGCCGAACCACAACTTGTCAAGGCTGGCCATTGACCGGTAGGACTAATCGATCCAGTGAGGGGAGCCGGGCCGAGGGGGGCCACTTATCCTTACTGGTGAGGTCGCAATCAACGAAACATTCGAGCAGCGTTACTCAAGGGAGGCAGAATCATGAGCGGTCGAATCTGGAGAACCGTGCTGAGACTACTGCTTGGTCTGGGACTCTTGGCTGGAGTCGTGACAGCCCAGAACCCGGCCAGTCCACCAGCCGTGGTCAAGGAGCCCCCCACGCGGAGCAGTGGAAAGGTGATGATCAGCGGCAGCCTCCGCCTGCGCTTTGAGGACTGGGATTGGTTCGAGTCGCGTCCATCTGAGAGCAACT
>CAIOZW010000248.1 GCA_903862855.1 uncultured Acidobacteriota bacterium | reverse complement strand
GTCAGGTTGAAGGGCATTCGCGGTCGGAAAGTCTCCGAGTAACGTATACCCCGTTATAACTGGCTGGCCAAAAGAGTCGACTGCGATAGCCCGCCCACGATCCGCCCGGGTTCCGCCGAGGTAGGTCGAGTAGAGGAGCGCACTTCCATCGCCGCTCATCTTGACGATAAAAGCATCCTCGACCCCGCCAAAGACTGGCTGGATGGCCTGCTGAACCGGGAAGGTTCTTGAACCTGTCACTCCCGTCAGGTAGATATTCTGCATGCTATCGAGCGCAATATCGAAGATTGTCTCCTCCTCGCTGATCTCGATGCCAGAATCAGGACCACCAAGATAGGTCGAGAAGACAAGGTTGCCGAGATGGTCAATCCGGGCGACAAAGGCATCCATCCGCCCCTTCAGTGTTGGTTGGAAGGCGTTCAGAACTGGAAAATTGGTCGAACGAGTCCCACCGCCGAGATAGATATGGTTGTCTGCGCCGACCACCATCCCGTTTACCGTGTCATAGGAGGATCCGCCGATGTAGCTCGAGAAGACCAGCCGGCTCAGATTGCTGCTGAATACACTCACAAAGCCATCAGAGTTCCCACGATAGGTGGTCTGAAATCCATTTAATATGGGGAAGTTGAGGGATAAAGTCTCACCGCAGACATAGACCAGTCCATCTCGATCAACCTTGACGTCAAATGCCCGGTCACCCGGATTACGCCCCCCGAGAAAGGTCGAAGCCAGTATCGTCGATCCGCCAGGACTGATCTTGACAATAAAGGCATCATTGGTACCGTTGATGGAATTGTCGTAGCCGTTTCTGACCGGAAAATTGACCGATGATGTCTGGCCAACGATATAGATGTTTCCACTCTCATCGATGGTCATCGCGTGGGGCGTATCCTGCCCGGATCCGCCAAGTAGGCTTGAGAACTGGATCAATGGATCGATCACCAATCCGAGATGGCGATCATACTCCCCTAACCGGATCGCTACCTGAGTCTCGCCATTAACCTCATACCGGCCTTCGATCAACTCTCGACCACTGGCAGTCTGCTGAAAGACAACCGGCCGCAGAAGTCTCAGCATCTTGTCAGACCAGGCCGCATGCTCGACTCTGCCAAACTCGAGATCCCCTGAGCCGGAGATTATTGGCTTCACCAGGTCTGCTCCTGACTCATCGCTGAACTCCATCCTGATCGAGGAGGGATCCACCCCGGGTGCGACGAGGAAGTCGAACTCGACACTCCCTCCGCGTCCATAGAAAATAAGGTCGATTCCCGGATAGAGATCCTCGTAGACAATCTTTCGATAGGTCGGGATTCCTGTGATCCAGGCTTCCTTGTTGTCCCCGATAAAGTAGTTGTTGATTCCCGGCAGCCTGTCCTCTCCCCCAACCGCAGCGTCTTGCCTTGCACCGGGAAACTTGAGCAGGATAGCTCCATCTCCACGTCCGTCAGACCACTTGAGCCGCACCCCCCGCTGCAGGAACTCCACTCTGTATCCGCCACGCCCCGCACGGTAGATGACCTCCTCTTCCATCTGTCCAAGGTTGGATTCAAAGGCAACCGGCAGTTCTGCCATGATCTGGCCACTACCTTTGTCTACTTCCTGTCTCTTGGCGGGATTGGGAAACAAGGTCAATGCCAGTAACCAGAATCCTGTCAGAAGTGACGCTGCCAGCGATGAAATGAGTTTTGAGATCGGACTCGATCGATATTTCCTGCTCATCCGTGTGCTCCCTGAAAGGGCTGGTCCAAACAATATTAAGTCTGGCCGCAATGGCCGACATCGGTCGACAAGGTCGGGGGCAGGGTGTGTGAGTAGTTCAGGGCTGTCAGCAGGCGTTTTCAGACCATTACAATGGCCTGATTGGATGATCGGTCAGATATTTCCAACCAGTATCACTCAGAAGGTCGATCGATGAGAGGCCGTCCTCTTCAGCTCCGGGGATGATATAGACACTATCACGCTCGATGACCCTCGGATCGAGTGCGCGGATGGAATTGAGAATCTCTTCAAACGTCGAAGGCTCCCAGAACTGCCGCTCTTCAAACTCTTCGATTACCTTGTTGAATGGCGCGGCCAATTGGGCATATGTCGGGCGAAATTCGTAGGTTCCAGCATCGTCCTCCACCTGGACGACACGGTTATCGATCATCATCAAGAGCGTCACCACGAGAAACTCTTTCTCGTCGGAGTAACGGTGGAGCGGATCGATCGCCTCTCCAACCTCGTCGACGGTGGTGGCCATGGTCGACTCGAGCTCATTCTTCCATTGATTGTACTGTTCGATTGCCTCATCGGTTGCGGAGCGATAATCCCAGAAACCATACTCCCAGGCATATCTGTTCTCGATCAGAAGTGAAGAGAGCGATTTAAGGAATTCTCGCTTCTCAGATACGTCTTCGCTACCAGCTGGTCGCGGCAGGTTGTCCGGATGATTGGGCTCGACTTTCTCATTGATCAGCCCTCCGGGCTCAAATGTCGTATATCCTGCTACTGCCGTGCCCCGGCCACTGAGGAGTGCGACGAGGCGACTTCGCAAGTCGTCACTGCCATAGACCTGAATCGCGAGCTGAAGCCCAATGAAGGTGGCCCGCTGGTCTGTACCTCCCCAGCCACCGATGAACGACCTTCGCGCCTGGTTGAGAGGCTTGTTGCCTCGAGAAGAGTAGGTCAGGTATAGACCGGTCGCGAATAACGCGCCCAGGAAGACCATGACGATCAGATAGACTTCTGTTCCCATAAGTTGCCTGTCTTCTCTTACCCGGAGAAGCCACCTCCAGAGCGACCAAAAGAGCCCGAGCGTCCCGGACGGGTTCCCGTAATCCTTCCACTCGATGACACACGCACCGATGTGCGGCCAAAACCACTTGGACGGATCCGGCCAATCCCGGAGGTCTGACCAACGCCGGCCGTCGCAAAGATCGTTGGTCGACTTGCCGGTCGATAGCTGACCGGTTGAAAACCTGCGGCACGGGCTGGGGCGATTGCTGGTCGCGAGTATGTCTGCCCTCCACCCTGAAGTGAGGCGAGTCGACCAGGGGCACCCAAGGCGAAATGGCTGAAGAAGAGCCAGTGGGTCAGTGAACTCCCCCCATAGTAGTAGTGCGGCCGCTGATCAAAGCTGCCTGTAGTGCCGGTGTTACCGGGCGGCGCTGTCTGGAAGTCACTCAGCGGAAGCATCCGCACCTCCATCCCCTGACTCTCCCATTCGACGAAGACCTCATTCAGGTCGTCGAGCTCCTCCTTCCGGTTCTTATCCTCGACCAGATAGATTACTTTGGAAATCTCCCGCTCTTTCAGCGCGGCAACGGGAGGAACCCGTGCCAGCCAGCGGTTGTCAAACTGGTTATCACTGTCCTCATAACTGTTCAGCCGTCGTGAGTCGAGCATCAGAAGCACCGGAGCCTTCTCACCAACCTGCGATCGTTTCTCCTCGATCTCCCGAGCATAGTAGATCATGGAACCAAGGGTCTGGTGCGAAGGGACTACGCCAAGCGGGTGTGGCCAGTTGTCAAAGCCCGGCACGAGGATCGCCTTGTCGGCCATCGCCGCGCCAACGGCCACCGCTGATGGTCCCGGGAGGTCGGCAATCAGCAGCGTCCGGGCAGCATCCGGTGTCTGGGCCATCAACTCTCGCAGGCCACCTGCCCGACGGTAGATTTCATCCATCCCACTATCATGAAACAGTCGCACTTGTGAACCAAGACTTGTCTGAGTGAGCGATTGAAGCAGCGTTGGTACGAAGAATGGCTGCCAGGCCACGCTGGTCGGCTGATACACGGCCAGCAAATAGGCGGGGTCAAAGCTACTCCACCCCTTCTGGCGACTGTCGAGGTTGACCGCTCCGACAGGGTAGGTGAGCGACTGCCCGGTCGCCCCCACCGACCAACCCTCCCGCCGCTGAAGGTCGAGGGAGTCGAGGGTCACTTCATCGTCTGAATCTGAGAGGAATTTGTAGAGGGTGACACCTGCCATACCAGCAACTGCCGCGATCGTCATACCCATACCAAGGTTTCGACGCGTCAGATGTCCTGCGAACCACTCTGCTGCCTCGTCACTCTTCTTCTCCTGATCTTTCTTCTTCATACCTGATCAACTCCCCTTGACTTGTCGGGCAGCGAAAAAGCGAGTCCAATTCAGCCACCCACCGGCCCAGGTTGCCATTCTCTCACATTATTGACGGTAAATGCAGAGGTCGACCCGTGTCAGGGTTTGCGGAATGGCTCGATATTCAGATCATCAACGAGGAAGACCTCCCCGTAAAGTGATCGAAAACCAAAGCTCCCAAAGAGATACTTCTCCCGATCGGTCGAGACATCGGTCCAGATCCCGAGATCATTGGTCTCTCCGGTCTCATTTGAGGTTATCGTATGCTGAATGGTGTGGTCTTTGATTGTCAGGGTGATCGTGTAGGATGTCTGTCGAGTGAGATCGGCCAGAAGCGGAGCCGGGGTTCCGACCTCGATCGGCGCTCCGCCATTCCTGACCAGATATGTGAAGAAGCGGCGGGGCGTTGCGCCACTGGATTCCGGACCGGAGATATGGAAAAGAAAGTAGTTGCTCCCCTCCGGATCGACTTTCACCAGCCAGCTGGCGCCTTTTCCATCACCAAACCAGACGGTAAAGTTGGCCTGCAGATCACGATAGGTGAGTCCCTTCAGTCGTCCCGGTTGCGGGCCATGCACTTCCAGTCGCTTGTTGCGTGCATCACCTACCACTCTCCAGTCGTTTGGCGCCTGCCACTGATTGAGCGAGTCAAAGAAGTCCGATACTCCCGCTGAAGTGGTGACCGGACTCATCTCCACCTTGATACTCTTCGGCCCCGGGCTGAGTGTGGTCGTCATTCTCCAGGTCTGAAACCCGACCAACTCGGCTGAGATGGTTCGTTCGGTGATCTGCTCCAGCTCATAGAGAATCTGCAGTCGTCCACTCTCGTTGATCTTTCCCTGCAGCGCCCCATCGATGAGAATCATCGCCCCTGCCGGACCTGCGAGGTCAAGCCTTGCAACCCGCGTGAGAGGAATACGACCAAAACTCACCTCCTCACCAGCCTCGACCACCTCAAAGCTGTCGGTGAAATCATTATATTCCGGATGGATGATCCGCAGTCGATGTTCACCCGGCGGAATCTCGGTGATGATGGTCGATCCGCTCTCGTCTGCGATACCGCGCTCACGGTCGTCGATCTGCACCTTTGCCCCGGCAGGCAGGTCACGCAGCCGCAGTGATGCCCACTGTGCGTTCAGCCTTGCTCTGACAATTGTCTGTCGACTCAGGGCACGTGACTTGATCGATGTACTCGCATAGCCGGGATGGCTCACCTCGACCTGGTAGCTCTTTGAAAGCGGAAGCGAGAACTCGGCCTGTCCATTCTCCTCGTCGGCCGTCGCGCGTCCAATCTCCTGACCATCTAGCCCTTTGACAATGATCTGACCTGCAAGCACCGGCTCGACCAG
>CAIOZW010000247.1 GCA_903862855.1 uncultured Acidobacteriota bacterium | reverse complement strand
TCCTGGTTGTTATGCTTACGAGGAGGGCCACCTGAAAGAGGCCGGCCCCTTGCGCTCCCTTGCCGATTACAAGGGAGAGGCACTGGTCGACGGGGTCCTTGACCTGGTCGATCGTCACAAGCCGCTTCACCTCTCGATCGTTGGTGGCGAGCCGCTGGTTCGGTTTCGTGAGCTCTCCGATCTTCTGCCAAAGCTGAGTGAGCGCGGGGTGGCGGTGCAGTTGGTGACCAGTGCGGTCCGTGAGATTCCCGCCGAATGGGCCTCGATCCCCAAACTTCACCTGGTCGTCTCGATCGATGGGCTGCAACCGGATCACGACCTGCGACGAAAGCCGGCCACCTACGACAAGATTCTGGCAAACATCAAAGGGCATACGATCGTCGTCCACAGCACCATCACCCGGGTCGTGCGCAGCCGGCCGGGCTATATGGCCGAGTTTCTCGACTTCTGGTCAGCGCAGCCTGAGGTTCGCAAGATCTGGTACAGCCTGCTCACCCCGCAGCGCGGAGAGGATCTGCCGGACTGTCTGACCACAGAGGAGCGTGACGGTGTGCTGACCGAGCTGGCATCGTTGCGTGATCTCTACCCGAAGCTCGAACTGCCCGACTCGGTCATCAAAGGCTACCGCACTCCGCCACAGTCCCCGGCGGACTGCATCTTTTCGCTCACTACCGCCAACTTTACGGCCGATCTGAAGACACGCATCACCCCCTGTCAGTTTGGTGGAGATCCGGATTGCTCGAAGTGTGGCTGTATGGCATCGGCTGGTCTCTACGCCATTGGTGAGTATCGTCTCGGTGGTCTGGTACCATTGAAATCTATCTTCAAGGCCTCGAGTGCCGTCGGATCGGTTGTCAGTACGCTCAGCGCCAGACAGGACTGAGGCGGTTCGGCAAAGTTCATTTTCAATCACCCCCGGGCAATTATCGGAAACCTGATAATTGCCCGGGGCGTCATTCATAAAGCGCCTGTCCTTTTACCTGGAGAGAGAATGAGTTATCTTGACCTGAGATAGTTCAGGGATGGCCCGGACTGGCAGAACATTCCCAAGGAGCAGAAATGAGTAAAGAGAAGATGTCGAGACGGAAGTTCGTCGCCGGCACGACTGGCGCCGCAGTGAGCGCGATGATCGTGCCGCGTCATGTGCTGGGTGGGGTTGGTTACAATGCACCCAGTGACACGGTAAATTTCGCGCTGATCGGGTGCGGTGGCCAGGGGCGGACCGACTCCGGTGAGCTGGTGCAGGGTGGACAGAACATGGTGGCCCTCTGCGATGTCGACTTTGGATATGTCGATCGGCAGGTGGCCTCGCTGACCCAGTCGCGGCCAATGCGGATGGGTGGACCAAATGCCCCGACGATGTCGGCAGAGCAGCAGGCCCGGATGCAGCAGATGGCCGAGGAGCGGCGCCAGCAAGGGGTGAAGCTGCAGGAGGCCTACAAGGGTGCCAAGCGCTATGACGACTACCGCAAAATGCTCGAGACCCAAAAGGATATCGACGCAGTGGTCGTCGCGACGCCCGATCACACCCATGCCGTGATCGGCAAGGCGGCGATGGAGCTGGGCAAGCATGCCTACATCGAGAAGCCGCTCACCTGGTCGATCCAGGAGGCGCGCACCCTGCGTGAAGTGGCAGCGCGAACGAAGGTCGTCACCCAGATGGGCAACATGGGCCATTCGAGTGAAGGGGCGGCGCTGATCAACGAATGGATCCAGGCGGGAGTCCTCGGCAAGGTGACGGAGATCAATATCTGGACCAACCGTCCGGTCAACTTCTGGCCACAGGGAGTGCCGCGACCATCCAAGCCGCAGCCGATGGGCAATACCCAGGGGCCGAACTCGACCAGTGACTGGTCGGCGCGGAAGCTCAATCGTGTCCTCGCCAACGCCATGGGCGAAGAGGGTGTGCCGACGGGACTCAACTGGGATCTCTACCTCGGTCCGGCACCGGAAGTTCCGTACCATGGCATCTACCATCCATTCAATTGGCGTGGCTGGGTCGACTGGGGAACCGGCGCGGTTGGCGACATGGGCGCCCACCTGATCGATCATCCCTACTGGGCTCTCGGGCTGAAGTATCCGTCAAGCATCGAGGCGACCTTCTCGCCCTTCGGAATGGACGAGAAGAATCAGCCGGCGAGCTACCCTCTCGCGTCGCAGATCGTCTACCATTTCCCGGCCCGTGGCGCCCAGCCGCCAGTCAAGCTGACCTGGGTCGATGGCGGATTGATGGCCCCGCGCCCGGCGGCGCTGCCCGATGATGTCCCGCTCGATCCGGGTGGTGGAGTCATCTTCATCGGCGAGAAGGGAATTCTGGTTCACGGAACCTACGGGTCCAATCCGAAGCTCTATCCGCAGTCGCTCCACGAAGCAGCCAACAAGGTGCCGAAGACCTACTTCCGCGTCGCGAAGTCGGGCGAGGGTCAGTTTGCCTCGGCGCTCCACCGCATGAACTGGATCAACGCGATCAAGGGCAAGGAGAAGGCGACCTGCTCCTTCGATTATGCTTCGCGTCTGACCGAGACCATGCTGCTTGGCGTGGTCGCGATGCGGGCCGGCCAGGGCAAGCGGATCTACTGGGATGGTGAGGCTGGTCGTATTACCAACAACGAGGCGGCCAACCAGTTCCTCCATCGCGAATACCGCAAGGGCTGGACGCTCTAGTCCACTACCTGCCAGCTGTCATTCATCATTTGGCAAGACCTCCACGGACCGACGTCCGTGGAGGTCTTTCTTCCACCACCCGGTCCGGGTTCAAGACCCCATCCCCGATATTGCCCCGCACGGAGACGCACATGAAATCGACAAGGCTCAAGATCTTCATTCTGCTGACGATGTTCGCCGCCGTCTTGGTTGGCCGCGTCGCGGCCCAGACCCAGGTCGTGACGACTGCCGGAACGATCGAGGGGGCGCTCCACGAGGCGACCGGCGTCAGGTCATTCAAGGGGGTTCCGTATGCCGCGCCGCCGGTTGGTGAGTGGCGCTGGCGGGCGCCGCGCCCGGTCGCGAGGTGGAGAGGAGTTCGCCAAACGCAACGATTCGGCGCCGCCTGCATCCAGCGCGTCGCCGGCTCGCGACTGCCCTGGAGCAGTGAGTTCATGGTTCAGGAGGAGATCAGCGAGGACTGCCTCTTCCTCAATGTCTGGACGGCCGCCAGTTCCTCACGTGAGCGACGGCCAGTCCTGGTCTACATCCACGGTGGCGGCTACCAGGAAGGCTCCGGGGCGGTCGAGGTCTACGATGGCGCGAAGCTGGCCCGCCACGGGCTGGTGGTCGTGACCATCAACTATCGACTCGGCCTCTTCGGCTATCTCGCCCACCCGGAGCTCTCAGCCGAGTCGAAATCGAAGAGCTCCGGCAACTATGGCATGCTCGACCAGCTCGCAGCGCTGCGCTGGGTCCGGCGGAACATCGCTGCGTTTGGCGGTGATCCGGCACTGGTGACGATTGCCGGCCAGTCGGCCGGGGCCTCGAGTGTCCACAACCTGATCGCCTCCCCACTCGCCAAAGGGCTCTTTCAGCGGGCAATCGCCCAGAGCGGCTCATCAGTCTCCGGTTTGCCGACTCCCACGCTGGCCGAAGCGGAGAAGGCCGGGCAGGCCTTCGCGAAAGCGAAAGCAGCCGCGAGCCTCCGTGAGTTGCGGTCGATGACTCCAGAACAGCTGATGAGCGGGGCAGTGCCGTCCATTCGCTTCGCACCGATCGTCGATGGCTGGGCGCTTCCGCAGGATGCCCTGGCCGCCGTCATCGCCGGCCATCACCACGACCTGCCGGTGCTGACCGGGCTCAATGCTGACGAGGCGAGCAGTCAGCCGACCTACGGCCGCCTCCCGGCTGTCGACTTCAAAAAGCAGGCTGCCGATCGTTACGGCGCTCGCACTCCGGATTTCCTGCGCCTCTACCCCGCGCCGACCGATGCCGAAGCCTCCATCGCGCAGAAGGAGGCCTCCCGCGACCGGAACCGCGTCTCGATGCACCTCTGGGCGACGCGCCGTGCCCTGACCAGCCGCACTCCGGCCTGGACCTACTACTTTACCCGCGCCATCCCCTGGCCTCCCTTTCCCCAGTATGGCGCGTTTCACACCGGCGAAGTCCCCTACGTCTTCGGGACAACCGACCGGCTCGACCGCCCCTGGCAGCAGAAGGACCACGACGTCTCGGCGCTGATGATGGGCTACTGGGTCAACTTTGTGACCTCCGGCAATCCGAACGGTCCCGGGCTGACAAACTGGCCGGCCTTCGATCCGGCACGTGACACGACATTCGAGATCGGAGAGAATACCGGCGAACGCACCATAACCACACCGGAGAGATGGCAATTCTTCAGGGAGTATCTGCAGTCTTCACAGGTGGTTCGTGGCAGCATTCTGTTCTGATCAGTGAATGGCACTTGTCACATTTGCTGTTCGAGCCCTGGAGCCTCGAGGATCAATCAATGAACAACAGTGTTTACCTGCATATCGATCGCGCGCGAGCGGTGCTTGGCGGGCAGTCGATCGATTCAAAGAGCCTCGTCGACCTCGCAAAGGAGTTGAAGAATTTCAACGAGTTCGGCTATGCCAGAAAACTCTTCGACCGCGCGCGTACCCAGCAAGGGACGGAGTGGAATGACGAGGAGCGGCTTGAACTGGCCCAGCAACTGGCGCTCTGCATCTACAAGGACCCCGATCTGCCGGCCGATCAGAAATATGTCAGGGCGCTCGATGTTCTGCGTAAAGAGTGTAACCTGGCCGAGTCCACTGATCCGGAGACCTGTGGTCTGGCCGGGGCAATCTTCAAGAGACGCTGGGAGATGGAGGGACAGCGCCAGTTTCTGGAGAGATCCTGTTACTACTATCTGAAGGCCTGCCGTGACGTCATCAGTACAGATCCTCAGGATCAGCCGGGTTACAATGAGATCAATGCGGCGTTCGTTCTCGACCTTCTCGCCGATCTTGAGATACGGGCGATTGACGATGAGTCGGCAGAGATCGAGAGTGTCAAGCTGCGGAAAGAGAGAGCCCGTGAACTTCGAGAAGGGGTCATTCGAGCGCTCTCCGAGCTAAAGAGAAGTAACGGGAAGCCTGGTGAGGAATACTGGATCAAGGTAACGCTGGCCGAGGCGGCCTTCGGGCTCAAGCGATTCGATGAGGCAGGGCAGTGGCTGGAACAGGCTTTTAGCGAGAATCATCTCACATCCTGGAAAATGTTTTCGAGTCTCACCCAGCTCACCAGGCTCGCTTCCCTGATGGCCAAATCGGAGAGGGAGGCGGGGCTCAAACTTCTTCAGGATATACTCGAGAAGAACGGGGTGCCACGATCTGCGACTGCAGTCAGTGATATCCTCTCCGGCAAGGTCGGGCTGGCACTCTCCGGCGGAGGGTTTCGCGCTTCACTCTTCCATATTGGCGTCCTGGCCAAGCTGGCCGATATTGGCGTGCTCAACCGGATCGAGGCTCTCTCGTGCGTCTCCGGTGGCTCGATCATCGGGGCTCATTACTATCTGGAGCTGCGCCGACTCTATGAGGTGGAGAAACGAACCGATGTCGACCTGACCCCTCAGGACTACGTCGGAATCGTCAGGAACCTGGAGCGCGACTTTCTGGCTGGAGTAAGAAAGAATATCCGCACCCGTGTCCTCAGCAGTCTGGGATCCAATATTCGCATGATCTTTACGCGCGACTATTCGCGCACGCAGCGGGCTGGCGAACTCTATGAGAAGCATCTCTTTGCACGCGTCGAGGATCGGCAGGGGCACGAGCCACGCTGGCTGGACGAGATGAGAATCAGACCAGTCGATGAGGACGTGAGTTTCAACCCGCGCCGCGATAACTGGCGGCGCCAGAACAAGGTTCCCATCCTGATCCTCAACTCAACCTCGCTCAATACCGGCCACGTCTGGCAGTTCACAGCGAGTTATATGGGTGAACCGCCGGCAGCCATCAACACCGAGATCGATGCGAGCTATCGCCTGCGCCGAATGTACTATCCGGACGCACCGGCCATCTACCGCAATGAAGAGGGAGCGAAGCACCGGATCCGCCTTGGCCACGCCGTCGCTTCATCATCTTGCGTCCCGGGTATGTTCGAGCCACTCGCCCTTCCCTCACTCTATCCGCAGAAGACCGTCCAACTGGTCGATGGTGGAGTCTTCGACAACCAGGGAACGGCCAGCCTTCTCGAACAGGAGTGCTCCGTAATGCTGGTCAGTGACGCGAGTGGACAGATGACGACCGAGGACTATCCGGGCACGGGGATTCTGGGCGTCGTCTTGCGGGCTTCGCTGATCAGCCAGGAGCGGATTCGATGGACCCAGTATCGTGAGCTCGACGCGCGGCGCCGCTCCGGTCAGTTGAAAGATCTGATGTTCATTCACCTCAAGAAGGATCTCGATTCTGATCCGGCGGACTGGATCGACTGTCCGGATCCTTATGATTCGACCAGTGATGCGCGGCCTGCAGAGTTGCGTGGCCCGTTGACTCGTTATGGTGTACGCAAGGATCTCCAGCGACTGCTTGCTGCCGTCCGAACCGATCTCGATTCGTTCAGTGATGGTGAGGCCTATGCGCTCATGGCCAGTGGTTACCTGATGACCGAACATCAGTTTTCACAGTGTCAGAAAAGTTTCCCCGATGTGACCGATGAGGATCGGTTCCGGCGCGGTTCATGGCTCTTCCTCGATTACGAGGAGACCCTCACCAAACCGGGACTGGGGCAGAGACTGAAGAGACTTCTCGAGGTCTCGGCAGAGTCCGTATTCAAGATCTGGTACCTCTCCAGATCACTCCAACTGGGGGGGGAGCTGTTCAAGACGGCACTACTCGGCGGCTTCATCTGGCTGATCTTCTGGTACTTCAAGAACCCGTGGCGCATCCCTACCAACCTTTTTGAGCGCCCGCTGATCAGGGTCACCTTTGGATTGAGCAAGGGGCCTTTTACGGTCAAGCTCGGCTGGTTGATGATCACCATCTTGTCACTGCTGCTGGGCAAGGTCTTTGGTGATCGAGTAATGAAGGTCGCCAGCTGGCCGGAGACGATCCGCAAGGCCGCGACCGGTGTCGTTGCCGCCACTGCCGGGAGCGTCATTGCCTGGCTCCACCTGATGATCTTTGATCGGCTCTATCTGCGTTGGGGACGTACCCACCGCCTGATCGATCTGCGAAAGAAGAGGGAAAAATAATGGGACGTCACCTGCACCGCCTCTCGATTCTGGCCCTGGTCCTCGGGCTTGCGGCCTTACCGATCCTTGCGAAGCCACGCTACAATGTGCTCTTCATTGCCGCCGATGATCTCAACAACGACCTCGGGACATATGGCCACCGGATGGTCAGGACGCCGAACCTCGACCGGCTGGCGGCGATGGGCGTGCGTTTCGATCGCGCCTACAACCAGTTTCCGCTCTGCAGCCCCAGCCGCTCGTCGATCATGACCGGGCTGCGCCCTGATACGACCAAGGTCTATGACCTGGTCAAGCATTTTCGCAGTGAACTGCCGGATGTCGTGACGATGCCACAGCTCTTCCAGCGGAACGGCTACTTCGCCGCCCGCGTCGGCAAGATCTACCATTACGGCAATCCGGGACAGATCGGGACCGACGGGCTCGACGACGAGCCATCCTGGCAGGTTCGCATCAATCCACGCGGCATCGACAAGGACGAAGAGCCACTCGTCACCAACCACACCAAGACCGGTCTCGGGGCGGCGCTCGCCTACTATGCCTCACCCGCCCCTGACGAGGCCCATACCGACGGCAAGGTGGCACTCGAGACGATCCGGTTGCTGGAGGAGAATCGCGCGAAGCCCTTCTTCATCGCCGCCGGCTTCTACCGTCCGCACTGCCCCTACATCGCACCACAGAAGTATTTCGACATGTATCCGCTCGCGTCGATCCCCGCCCCCGACTTCCGGCTCGAGGACTGGGAGAAGATCCTGCCGGCGGCCAAATTTCTGCAGAAGCCACAGTATGGACTGGAACCGCTCGCCCTGCGCGAGTCGACCCGTGCCTACTATGCCTCGATCAGTTTTCTCGATGCCAATGTCGGCCGGCTCCTCGATGCCCTCGAACGGCTGAAGCTAATGGAGAAGACGATCATCGTCTTCTGGAGCGATCACGGCTATCTGCTCGGCGAGCACGGCCACTGGATGAAACAGACCCTCTGGGAAGGGGTCGCCCGCAACCCGCTCCTCGTCGCCGGACCGGGAATCCGCCCGCGCCAGGCCTCGCCACGGACGGTCGAGTTTGTCGATGTCTACCCGACCCTCGCCGATCTCTGTCAGTTGGAGGGAACTCCGACCAACCTTCCTGGAAGAAGCCTGCGGCCGCTGCTCCGTAACGCCACCGCGAAGTGGGACAAACCGGCCCTTACCCAGACTTTCCGGGCCAGGTACAAGCCGCCCTTCATGGGCTACAGCATCCGTGACGAGCGTTACCGCTATACCGAATGGGACGAGGGTCGGCAGGGCGTCGAGCTATATGACTACCAGGTCGATCCCAAGGAAGAGCGCAACTTTGCCGATGATCCCGGCTACGCCCGGGTCGTCCGGCAGATGAAGGCCAAACTCGACCAGGCCCGCCGACGTTAACGCCTGTGGGCATCCTGGTTATTTGAACAACGATTCCACACCCTGAATAAAAATCTGAAAACTGGGCGAACGATTTCCCCATATATCCATATTCGGGGCAATTCGCCGCGCCGCGTCGATCTTGGGATAGCTGCTCCTGTATATCCCGTGGCTTTTCAGGAATCGATGGAGTAATTCCCAGGAGCCACCATTGTCAGGAGTGCGGAATATTCCTTTTGACTCAATGATCTTTGGCAAACCCGTAAAAGCCCGCCTCAAGGCTGCCGGGTCACCGATAAACCACGATTCCAGCTCCTCGATCACGATGCGGTTGACCACGACAAAACGCCCATCAACCGCAGGGGCAGACTTGCTTACCAGGCCAGCTCTGGCAGCTGCATCTTCGAGCTGACGTTTGAGCGCTGCGCAGTCGTCATTATCACGGTCGACCAACACTACCACTCGCAAATCTTCGTTCGAATCGATGCGCTGACGATAGGCGGCGAGCCGCTGCGGCAATACCTTGAGCAGTTTATACTTGCTGCCCAAGTTGATGATCTTCCATCGGGCACGCTGTCTGATCAGGTTTGGAAGCAGATGCTTCAATGCCTCTTCAGTTGATGGCTCCTCGACCAGAAATTCAATCAGCATTACTTTTCATCCCCCGTCGACAGTGGATCACCAACTTCAAACTGCCCTTCCATCCAGAGTTCCCCGAGGGTCGCTCCGTGGTCGAGAAATGCGGCGATCCCGGGCATGTCGGCGACACGGCGAACCTGCGTGTAGCCATCGGTAGCCCGGTAGAGCACCCGCACCTCCTCCGGTCGCAGCGGATTGATGAAGAATGGCGAGTGTGTGGTCGCGATCAACTGGGTACGTTCGGTCGCTTGTTGACACTCCTCCGCCAACTCCGGCAGCAGTCGTGGATGCAGATAGTTTTCCGGCTCTTCGATGCCAATCAGTTGTGGCGGCTCGGGATCATGGAGCACCGTCAAGTAGGCCAGCAGCTTGATAGTGCCGTCGGAAGCGAAACGCGACAGCACGGGGGTCGAAAAGGGGGCATCCTTCACCAGCAACAGGAGGCGGCTGTCCTGCAGGACCTCGGCATGCACTCTTTCAATGCGTGGAATACGCCGCCGCAAGGTATCGAAGATCTGCTCCAGCCGTCCAGGATGCTGTTCGTGCAGGTACTGAATGACATTCGGCAGGTTGTCCCCTGTTGGAGAGAGCCTTTCCTCGGCACCGGCCTCGGGATTACCCCGTGCCGCATCTGCCGAGAGATAGGAGAGATGCCAGCCGGTAATGAAGTTTCGTAACGCGATTACCCGCGGATTCTCCGCCAGCGTGCCCAGCGTGCTCACCGCCAGTACATCAGGACCAGAAAGTGACTTTTCGACCCGTGTGTCCGTCGATTCCGGGGCTTCTCCCGTAATGACCTTCCCCTTACCGCATTGATAATCCAGAAAATGAAACGGAGCCGCCGGATGACCACGTTTCCACCTCAGGAACTCCCTCGCTACCACTGGTCCCTTCACCTGTTCCTCGATCTCCAGATGATAGGTGATCAGGGGAGATGATGGAGTTTCGCGGTACTGGATTTCGATGACGATCGGGCCATTCTGATCCCGGCTGCGCAATTCCCTGAAACGCCCCCGGCGGTCCCATGCCTTGCGCAACCCATCAGTAAGGCATTCGGCCAGAAAGGCGAACACATCAAAAACCGTCGACTTACCACTGCCGTTCGGCCCAAGCAGCACGTTAAGCGGCGTCATCTTTTCCAGCTTGATGTCTCTCAGCACCCGGTAGTTTTTGACGTGCAGACTCTCGATGCGCGGTCGATGATTGCCTTGGATCATAACGGATGTCTCCAGAAACTGTTCAACATGCAGTAAAAGCGATCGTCATCTGCCGAGGCCGTAAGTTTTCATCGTCTTCAGCAGCAATAAATGGTTCTTAATGGCAGATAGTTATCATTGTTAATGGGGTAGAGAAGGCCGGCCCCTACTGGCTTCCCTCTGCTCCCTGCTGCACCACCACCTTGGCCTGCTCAATAATTTTCCGGAACGACTCACTCGTCGTGGCCCAGTCGACTACATCCACCTTCCACGGCAGATCGGACTCGGAAAAGTCATTACTCAGACTGGCACTGACATCCAGCGAAAGTGGCGTGTCGGTGATGATCGCCAGATCCAGGTCTGAAAACTCCCTGGCCCTCCCGGTCACGCGGGAGCCGAAGGCCCAGACCTCACACTGCGGCACATTCTTATGCAGTATATCGCGCACGATGGCCCAATCTTTAGGCTCAATATCGATCAATGGGATTTGCTGATTCATGCCAGACGTGCCTTGATCTGATCACGCAGATAACATGCCTCGGCGAGAAAGGTCGGGATCCCGGCCACAACCCCCAGCGCCGTATCTTCGTCGTACGTGTGACTGGATTTCGAGCGCATGTCACGGTAACGCTTCCAGTCCGGCCAGGCCCCGCGGAGCAGCCCCTGTTCGTTTCCAGAGCGAATGAGATCCTGAAACATCATCTCGTCATATTGGTCGGGCGTCGGAGAGGCAAATTCAAGGTAGCGTTTCAGCATCTTGTGGCTGATCTCGTAGGTGAATTCAAATCGTTGAATCAGTCCGTCGCGGATCTGTGTATCACTGGTGTCCTGCTGATAACGCACCAGCCCTTCATTCAAGCGATCGATGGCCCGTTCGAGGGGGCTCAGGTCGAGTTTTTCACCTGCCATTGCCGTTCTCCATTTGGTACTCTGTGTCTATCGCTATCAAATGTTAGTGAAGAACAAGGGCTGGCACAAGGCCGGCCCCGACGGAATCGTCAAATTGCTCTTTCGAAGAGGAGGGAACCTGGTGATAATAGTACGGGCTGGAAGCCAGCCGAACCGGGCGAGGCCGCCCAGTCATCTCTTTGACGCTTCAGCCTGACCATGAAAAAGTCTGCAGCCCAAAAATGATTTAGGTATTTAGTCTCCAATCGATCAACCATATGAGCACATTGAAACTTATTCTCGTCGACCCAAAGCCGGATCTATGTGACGCCTTCCGCGAATATTTTCAGAGCCTCCCAAACGTTGAGATCGTCAAGGGGATATTCGAGCACTTGCCGGTCTTTGACTGCATGGTCAGCGCCGCCAACTCTTTCGGTCTTATGGATGGAGGGGTGGACGAGGCGATCATCAACTATTTTGGCATTGGTTTACAGGATCGCGTCCAGCAGCGGATTCTCGAGGACTATCTCGGAGAACAGCCGGTCGGCACGTCGATGATCGTGGAGACGGACCACCCCGAACATCCATTCATTGCCCATACGCCGACCATGCGCGTCCCGCTGAGAATCGTCGGAACCGATCAGGTCTATCTGGCGATGTGGGCGATGCTGCTTGAAGTCCGCCGGCACAATCTGAACGCGGCACGACCGATCCGCGTCATCGCCTGTCCTGGGCTGGGAACGGCTACCGGACAGGTCCCCAGCGACCTGGCGGCTGAGCAGATGGCGCTTGCCTATGCCCATTTTCTCAATCCGCCGGCGCGGATCGACTGGGCTATGGCTACTCTGCGCCAGGCACGGGTGCACCGTGCGGCCGGACTCGATTCTTCACGGGGTTGGTAGGGGAGGGTTTGTAGGGGCGGTTCGCGAACCGCCCCTACACGGACCTGACATTACTCGACCACCTGCGCGGATACATCATTAAACTGACGGTACCCGGAATCTGTTTCAATCGGGAAATGGCAGTGAAGGGGTCGTGCACTTTGTGCCTCAACCCATTCAGGATATATTTGACTGAGGAGGTAATTCTATGTCGCTTGAAAGCATGCTGGCAGCGCTAACACCCCAGGAAAAACTCGAGGCAATGGACATTCTCTGGGAGGATTTGTCGGCAAATCCGGCAAATTTGCTCTCGCCTGACTGGCATGGCGATGTCTTGTCTGAGCGGGTCAATAATCCATCCAGTAAGCCTGCCTTGCCGATTGAAGCGGCATTTGATGATGTCAGGGAGCGCTTGAATGAAAG
>CAIOZW010000246.1 GCA_903862855.1 uncultured Acidobacteriota bacterium | reverse complement strand
TCGAGCACCTGAATCTGACAGCTCTCGCGATTGCGCCAGGTGTTGATATCGAGGCGACCCATGATCCGCACCCTCGGCGCGGCCTCGATCCTCTCACGATGTTCAGCCGCATTCCACCAGAGGGCCTCGATGCCACCCGGAAGACGCATCTTGAGGTGCCGGTCCTTCAGGACTTGAATCGACTGCAGGGCCATCTCCCGAAGATGAAAAACCGGAGCAGGATTACCGATCCCATGCGGACCGAGCCTCCCGAGTTGCCTGATCAGGTCGATCGTCACCTCCTCGACCTCCAGCTCCCCGTCCGCCATAATGACCCGCCCTGTCAGCTCCGGCGACAGAGTCTCCCTCGCGTAACTGTTGAGCCGCCAGCGCAACTCATCGATCTTCTCTGCGGGGAGGGTAAATCCCGCCGCCATCGGGTGTCCGCCAAACTTGACCAGGAGATCGGCGACGCTCTGCAGCGCTTCGACAATGTGAAACCCATCGATCGATCTTGCACTCCCGTGAGCCATGCCCTTCTCATTGATCGCGCAGATCAGGGTTGGACAGCCCGTCTGCTCAACAATCTTTGAACAGGCAATGCCCACCACTCCCCGGTGGAAACCCTCTTCTTCATGGCCGGAGATGACAATGACCCGATCGCTCACCATCCCTGCAGCGTCGAGCGGAAGCCGCGCGACGGCCATATCGACCAGGTTCTGCTGAATGCTCTTCCGCTCGGAGTTGAGATCGTCCAGCACCTGGGCATGCTTCCGGGCTTCATCATCATTCGGCGAGTCAAAGAGCGAGAGAACCGTGCTCGCGTGAGCAATCCTTCCTGCCGCATTGATCCGCGGGCCGATCCGGAAACCTATATCAAAAGCGGTTATCGGATTACCTACTCCCGCCAGATCGAAGAGGGCGCGGAGTCCGGGGTTACTGCTCGGCTCACTGAGTGCTTGCAGTCCGTGGGCAACGATCGCCCGATTCTCGAGAACGGCAAGATCGACCATATCGGCAATCGTCCCGATCGCCGTCAGTTTGGCCAGTGAAGCGACGATCGCTGCACGGCGTGGATGCGACTCGAGCAGCGCATCCGCAAGCTTCAGGGCGACCCCGCAGGCGGCCAGATGCTTGTTTGGATAGTCAAGCCCTGCCGACCCCTTCGGACAGAGAACGGCATAGGCATCGGCCGGGATATCCTCACCGTCCGGCAGGTGATGGTCACAGATGATCAGATCGATTCCCCTTCGGGCAGCCAGCCTGGCCTCTTCGTGCGATTTTATTCCAATATCGGCAGTCAGGATCAATCCGTACCCCTTCTGCGCCGCCAGCTCGACAATCTGCTCCGAAAGACCGTATCCCTCGGTAAAACGGTCTGGAATATATGCGTCAACGAGCTCCTTTCCGCCGAGCAACCGAATCGTCTGGGTAAGGATGACACTCGATGTCGTCCCATCGACATCGAAATCAGTGACGATCAGGATCCGGTGCCCCTCCCTGATCGCCCGGTGGAGCCGCTCCACTGCCCGCCCCATGTCCCGCAGAAGATGGGGATCATGGCGATGCCGATCGAAGTCCGGTGCCAGAAACTCGTTGATCCCACCCGCATCGACAACGCCCCGATTGAGCAGACACTTGACCATCAGCTCCGACTCGCCCAGCAGACGGCTCAGACTCACCACCGCCTCCGGATCTGGCTGCTGCAGCCGCCACCTTGCCCGCGCCACACCCTGTCCAAGCTCTCTCCAGTCTGACATTTTCCCTCCTCCAAACTCCATCCGCCCTCACCGACCAAACCTTCTCCAACCTATTTCGCAGTATGAGCATATGACAGACACTCTTCAAGTGGCGGACTGAGGCAGACGCCGGACTCTCTCGCCGGGTGAGGGACGTTCGTCCTGCTCACCCGGAAACACCGGCGACTTGACACCACCAGTTCTCATCTCTCCGGTTATCGCGCTCTTTGTTCCCACTCCTTGCCGGCCCCCTCTTTGCCGGAGTCCGATTTGCTGCTATATTGAGTAATTGGAAGATGGGTCCGGTGATCAGTTTCGGGTCAACATTTGCCAATGGATCACTGGACATTAACCACAAGCCGCGCAGAGAACCTGAGTCGCAGAGAACCTGAGTAATGAAGAGACCACTGGTAAATCTGGCCACCGAACCATTCCGAAACCGCCGCCTGCTCTGGATTGCCATCACCATGATGTTCCTCCTGCCAACTATCTTCGGGCAGCAGGCGATTCTACTGAAGTCGCGACAGGAATCCGAGATCCAGACCTGGCAGACCATCGTTCGTGAACTTGAGCTGCGTCTTGGAAAGTCTGGACAGGCCAGCCCTGGCGCGCCAACCCAAATGCCCATCTCCACCGAGGAGAATCGCGAGATCTATGCTGCCAGTGAACTCCTGGCACGGAAATCATTCTCGTGGAGCCGACTCCTCGATGAGATCGAACGGGCTCTTCCTCCCGGTGTCCGTGTGCTGCGGATTGGCGTCTCGACAGTTGTCCCCGAGGAGAAGAACGGAGCCATCGGTGGTTCAGAGAGTGCGGCGACCCTCAATCTTGAAGTCATTGCCAAATCCAACCAGGACGTGGTGGCACTCATCAACCGCCTTCACGAATCGGGCCGCTTCAAGGTCTATCCCATCGCCCAGAAACCGGTCGAGGGGACTCCGGAGATCGAGTTTTCACTGAAGACCGACTACTATCCAGCCCCCGCCCGCTCAACTGCGCCACGCGGTGCTGAAAACCCTGCCTCTTCGCAGAACCAGTCCAGTCCTGCCGGCAACTCATCCGGCAGATCGACAAAGGGGGGGACTGATCGATGAACCTGCTCGACAAACTCAAGAAGAACCCGGCCGAGGCTGGAACAGGATCCTCCTTGTTCCGCTCCATCCCCTTCCTTGACCAGTTGCGACTGAGCACTGTCGAGGCTCTTGCGCTGCTCGCCGCCCTCGTCTTCATCGGCATCGTCGCCCTCTTCTACATCTCAAAGGTTCAACCCCTCGCCGCCCAGGTCGAAACCGTTCGCGCCCGCGAGGGTGAGCTCCGCTCACGGCTCGACAAGAGAAATACCGAGGAGAAGAAACGGCAGGATCAGATTACCAATGCCGGGATGATTCTCGACAGTCTCAAGGACTTCGAGAAAGGTCTCAAGGACAACGAAGCCGGGATCGCCCAGATCATCACGGAGATCGATTCCCTCGGCAAGAGCAACCGGATTGTCGTCGGAGACGCCAGCTACCGGGTCGAGGTCGCCCAACCACTTGTCGATGATCAGGGCCAGCCCCTCAACGATGCCGCTCTCAAAGAGAAGAAAGAGACGATCTATCCGGGCATGGCCATCGATACGACTGTCATCGGCGACTATCCAAATCTGCGCCGCTTCATCTCCGCCCTCGAGCAGAGCCGGCAGTTTCTGATTATCAACTCCCTCGCCTTTCAGGGGGAGGGTGACAAGGTTCGCCGTGAAACGGCCAAGATGGGCAATATGGCGCCGGTTGAACTCGCCTCGCCTGACGCAGTACCGGTCTCGCTGAAGGTTGAGCTTGACACATATTTTCGCCGTCCGCGCACAAATCCTTGACCCCGGGCATCTTCACGGGCTCTCACGCATCCAAAAGTCCGGCCGTCTGGTTAGATCGCCAGACGTGAACCAACACTGTCAATTGACCATTATGACTCAGGAATCGACCAATACCCCAGAGAGCTCAGAGAACCGGAAGAAGATCCTCCTCGGTGTCCTCTTCCTGCTGCTGATCGTGGTTGTCTACTTTCAGTTCATCAATACCGACGAGCGCCGGCCGGGATCATCAAGCCCTGCCCCGGCTGCCAGTTCCACGTCTCCCACATTGACCAGACCAGTAACGACCACCCGCACCGCAGCGCCGACCTCACCAATCGTCTCCATGCCCCTCGATCTCATGGCGATGACCAGTAAATTCTCCGGCGCCGGATCCGGTCGCAACATTTTTGTCTTCCCAACCCCGACGCCTGCTCCAACTCCGAAGCCGGTTCCACCGCCGCCGCCGCCACCACCACCACCGGTGACACTCAACTCTCTCAGCCCTTCCGGGGTGATCGCGCGTACCGGTGACTTCTCTCTCGTTGTCTTCGGTCAAAAGATTCCTGCGGATGCCCAGATCTATGTCGACGGACGCGTCTTCGAAACCAAACCGGTCTCCGATACCGAGGCCCAGGCCAGGATTCCCGGTGATGTTATCAGGGGTGGCGGCAATCTCAGTATCACCGTTCGCAGCAAGTCCGATCCGAGCCTCTACTCAAATCAGGTGACGATCAATGTCGCTGAACCTCCGTCCCCCCTCTACCGCTACATTGGACTCATTGTTACGCCGAAAACGAAGATCGCCGTGGTCAAGGAGATGGATGGTGATGAGAATGTCATCAATATGACTGAAAACACATCTTACAAATGCGACAAGAACGTCAAGACCAGGTGTAAGTGGAAACTGCTGAGCATCAATGCGCAGCGACTGACCTTTGAGGATCTCGATCTGCGCATTACTCACAATATTACCTTCACCGGCGAGGGCGGTGGAGGCGAACGATGAGTATCTTCTGAAGGTTGGAAGAAAAAATGGAACAATATTGGCTGCCGGGTGTCTCTATAATTGTGATCTAGTACTGTGTCAAATTGTTTATCGAGTCTGCGACTCTGGCCGTCTCCAGTCATTTTTACAGATTTTGCTCTCTGGATTCGTCTACACCCGTTAGCTGACTGATCAAGTTTAGTCACTGTTCTTATGGCCACCATGATAGTTGAACCTGGATAGTTGAACCTGGATAGTTGAACCTGGATAGTTGAACCTGGATAGTTGAAAAACATGAAGCGTTCCATCTCGAAAGTGATCGAAATACTCAATCGCCGCATTACGTTCGGCAACGCTACCCGTTTGGCGACCAGCTTCACCTCTTCCTGCTGCGACTCCCTCAACGGTGAGACCATTGTCTCGCCGTCAGCACGCCGTTCAGCCCGCGTCCGTCACACTGGAGACTCATCCGAGAGTGGTTATGCCCTGGTTGCCCTGATCGGAATCATGCTCTTCTCTCTCATTATCACCACCGCGGCTGCCCCGCGGGTCGTCTTTGAAGCGAAGCGTGAAAAGGAAGAGGAGATGCTCTGGCGCGGACAGCAGGTTGCGGCAGCGCTCACCTACTATTCAGCGGCCCGGAATGGCCAGTATCCAACCAAACTGATCGACCTCGTCGAAGGTTTTGATCTGGGCAGTAAAAAGACGCGCTTTCTGCGCCCTTCCGCGCTGTGTGATCCGATGACTCCCTGCGACCCGAAGAAGGAGTCGAACTGGCGAGCCGTATATCCGGGCGATCCACTCATCAAAGAGCTCCTGGAAGCATATCTGGCGACGCAGATGAAGCCGAACAGCAACCTGCCGCCTCCGCCGCAGGCCCTGATCATGTTTGCGCAGATGGCTGGTGCGAGCATCAGCTCTGATGGTACGCCACTTGGCAATGGGAATGGCAATGGAAATGGGATGATGGGAATGGGCAACAACTCCAATATTCCCGGAATGCCCGGAGGACTCGGTCAATCGATCGATATGTCGGGAGCTGGATTTGGTTCTGGCATGGGCTCAAATATGGGCTCCAGTTTTGGGTCGAATGGCGGAATTGGTGGAGGCATTGGCGGAGGTCTCTCCGGGGGAGGTCTTGGCGGTCAATCATCGGGAATGGGTTCAGGGCTTGGGTCAGGATCGGGTGGCAACTCATCTGGTTCGGGAGGTTCGGGTCTCGGGTTCAGTGATGACGAGGGTAACCGTCCGATCATCGGTGTCGTGAGCCGGAAGAGCGACCGGATGTTCCGCAGCTATTTCGGCATCGAGTATTATGACCATAGCCTCTTCTTCCCGTCGATTCCGATCGTCGCCGGCGGATTTGTCAGCCCGCAGACGCAGATGACCATGACCGGAGGCTCTGGGCCAGCTCCGCAATGTACTGGCGGCGGAGTCCTGATCAACGGTCGCTGCTGGGGAGGGCTGACTCCTGGTATCCTCTGCCGCGGTCCGAATGGAACCAGTGTTCCCTGCCAGAAGTAATCCGCGCATCATAATCATCGACTACCGGCAGGCTCATCCCCTGCCGGTCTTAATTTGATACCTGGAAAATTTAATGAGGATCTTTGTTACCGGAGGGGCCGGATACATCGGCAGCGTAGTTGTCGAGCGACTGCTCGACAAGGGTCATGAGGTTGTGGTGTATGACAACCTGAGTAAGGGTCATCGTGAATCCGTCGATGCTCCAGCAACCCTGATTGTGGGAGACCTGGCCGATCGCGAGAGCCTCCAGAGAGCAATCGATGCACAAAGAACCGAGGCTGTCATCCATCTGGCAGCCTCGAGTATCGTTGGCGAATCGATCACTTCGCCGCATGCCTATTTCCAGAACAACATTGTCAACGGGCTCAACCTGCTCGAGGTGATGCGCGAGGCTGGCGTGAAGCGTCTGGTCTTCTCATCGACGGCCGCTGTCTATGGAGTCCCGGCAAGCATCCCCATCACGGAGGAGTCAACGCTGGCGCCGACCAACCCCTATGGTGAATCGAAGCTCGCCTTTGAGAGGCTGTTGCGCTGGTATGATGAAGCCTACCAGCTGCGTTACGTAAGCCTGCGCTATTTCAATGCTGCCGGGGCAACGGCACGTCACGGAGAGGCTCACGACCCGGAGACACACCTTATTCCGAATGTGCTGAAGGTTGCACGTGGTGAGGCAAAAGAGGTGATGATCTTCGGAGAGGACTATGACACTCCGGACGGCACCTGTATCAGAGACTATATTCACGTCGGCGATCTCGCAGATGCCCACCTTCTGGCGCTGGGAGCGATGGAGAAGAGCAGTCAGATCTACAATCTGGGCTATGGCAGCGGATATTCGGTCGCCGAGGTGGTCGAGATGTCACGTCAGGTGACGGGTCGATGGATCCCGACCGAATCAGCACCACGACGGGCGGGTGATCCACCGGTATTGATCGCCAGCTCGGACAGGATCATGCGTGATCTTGGCTGGCGTCCGCGGATGAGTGAGCTGGACCAGATCATCGAATCGGCCTGGAAGTGGACAAACAAGCAGGCCTGAGTCATAAAGTTCCTCTTCGCGTATCATCTGCCAACCACCCATGAGAATCATCGCTGGCCTTTACAAAGGACGTCGCCTGAAGACACTCGAAGGTCTGTCGATTCGCCCGACCTCTGACCGGTTGCGTGAAACGGTCTTCAACATTCTTGCACCATACGTCGAGGGAGCGCGTTTCGCCGATCTTTGTGCCGGCTCGGGAGCAATAGGCATCGAAGCATTCTCCCGTGGCGCCGCCAGTGTGACCTTTGTCGAGCAGTCGGCGAAAGCAGCCGCCGTCATCCGCGAAAACCTTGCACACTGCCATATCACGACCGGCTTCAAGGTCATCAACCGACCGGTCTTGACAGCCCTCACCTATCTTGCCGAAGAAGCGCAACGGTTCGATCTGATCTATCTCGATCCACCTTACGACTCCCCGCTCTACCATCAGGTGCTGGCATCGATTGCCAGCCAGGGTCTGCTCAACGAAGATGGTCTCGTTCTGGTAGAGCATCGCCGCTCGATTCTCCTCCATCCAAACTACGGTCAGCTCCGCCCTTATCGTGAAATCAGACAGGGAGAGACGCAGCTGACTTTCTACAATTCTGAACCCGTGATACCATTTTCGCTTGACGACTGATTCGATTGACCAGACGTGGAAAGGACGATCCATCACCATGCGCCGAGCGATCTATCCGGGGACGTTTGATCCATTGACCAATGGTCATCTTGACATAATCTCGAGATCCTGTGGTCTCTTCGATGAGGTGATCGTCGGGATCCTCATCAACCCGGGCAAGCAACCGCTCTTCACTGTCGAGGAGCGTGTCGCCCTGATCGAGGAGATTGTCAGACCTGATCACCCCCAGGTGCGAGTGGCCTCCTTTACCGGTCTGCTGGTCGAGTTTGCCAGAGAGATCGGAGCGAAGGCAGTCATCCGGGGCATTCGCTCGG
>CAIOZW010000245.1 GCA_903862855.1 uncultured Acidobacteriota bacterium | reverse complement strand
CGATGAAGCCTGCCGTAAATCAGCCGAGCTTGACGGCCTTGTAACCACCCTTCGCCCGATCACGGAACCACCAGAGACCAAAGACGACAAAGGGGATGATCGCCATCAGCGCCACTCTCTTGAATGATGCGGCATCGCCAATGCTGTCGCGGACTCCACCCATGTAGAAGATGACCACTCCAAGCATGAACTGACCGGCAAAACCCATCAATCCCATGGTGAATGCTCCACCCTCCGGATAACGCTCCGAGGTAATGCCAAGCATCGTCGGCCACATGAAACAGACACCGACGTAGAAGACCGTCGCCGCCAGATAGGCCGTTGGCGCGCTCGAGGCGTTTGCGAGCAGAAAGAGCCCGGCTCCGGCAATCGCCACCGAAGCCCACATCATCCCGATCGGTGAGATCCGGTGGGCAATCGGTCCGGCAAAGTAACGCAACACAAACATCAGCGCACTACCGTAGACGAGGATCAGAATTCCGCTCATGCCCGCCAGATTACTGAGAACCGAACCGACCATCTGTCCCGGCGCCAGCTCAACCGACGCGGTGATCATCATGCAGAAGAGCAGCAGCAGAAAGCCCGGGCGCAGCGCCGCACGGATCATCTCTCCGGTCGAAATTCCCGAGGCGACACGCTCCGTCAGCGGGAACTTCTGTCCGAAGATGAGTATTCCATAGAGCACCGTCGGAATAAGTATCAATCCCATCTGGATCTGCCAACTGATACCAAACTTGTTGAGTGCAAAACCAAGCAGACCGCCAATGATCAATCCACCCGGCCACCAGGCATGAAGAACATTGAGCTTATGCGTCTTCTCTTCCGGGAAGAGTGTCGCAATGAGCGGGTTGATCACCGCTTCAACCAGACCGTTTCCGAAACCTGCCAGCAGCATCGCCACTGTCATCAACTGGTATGACGGAGCAAAGACGAAACCAAGGATGCCGACAATGTGCAGGGCAAAGGCAAGATAGAGCAGATTGCGCATCCCAAGCGCGTCGAGCATTGGTGAGGCAACCAGGATCGATGTGGCAAATCCGAAGAAGGCCATGGTCGAGAGCCATCCATATGCCGCACGCATCGTGGACTGGTCGAAGAAACCGGACAGCGCGGGATCGGTCAGGACCAGATCCTCAACATTTCCACGCAGGGCAAAGATCATTGCCGTCACGACAAGCGACAGGCAACTGGCAACAAATAACCGTCGTTGGTTCATTCCAAGTCTCCTCAAGATATGGATCTGCGCTCGTCACCTCGACCGGGGCAACCGGACGCGGTTCGCGAAATTCCCGTCCCAACAGGAGAGCCCCCGTCAAGATCGGGACCGACGAGTCGTCGATCGACATTCAATTCATTTCCGTAAACGCTGGTGAGAAAAACGGCGTGATTATGAATGGAAGTCTGCAAAATGGCAAGGCCACGAACCTGTCCACCGCTGACGGCGGTGACTGAACCGTTCGTGGCCTTGTCAGCCTATTCTGATCAGCTCTTTTGATACTGATGGCACCGGCCCGGGTGTATACCGGTCCCCGCCGGAGTATGCGCGGATCACCGATCCGCTAGGTTCCATACTCGGGATAATCGATCTCGATCACCTCTCCGGGGCGAGCCGGCCCGCTCAGGGTAAGCAGGGCATCACGCAGAACTCTCTTCTGCAACTCGCGCATCCCAGGCCGCCCCAGACTATTGCCGATCCGGAAACCCTTCGGACTGATGGCCCGGGGTGGCCTCATCTGCGCGGAGACCTCCGGACTGACGGTGATCAGAACCGTCGGGATTCCCCGCATCTCGATCTCTCTCTGAACCGCGACGACCGTGCGGTGACAGACATTCGGTCAGCCACCCGTCAGGACGACTGCATCCGCTTTTGCCTTCTTATCCACATACTCGGCAATCGCCGGGGCCGTCTGCTCATACATCAGTTTGAGCTGCATCGTATACCCCATATACCCGACATGCTCACGCGCCGCCTGGCCGATCATCCCCTCCCCCGCCAGCTCCCGCAGCAACTCGATGGGAAAGACGACGTTGATATCCTCGTCCGCATCAGTATGATCATAATGGTGATGCGTCACCATCAGATCAGCAACTGCCGCATCTCCCCCAATCCCCCGGAAGGTCAGATCTCCCAGCTCATCGGCAATATTGAAAGGATCCTGATCCACCTGGTGGACTCCGGCCGCGGTCACCAGTGCCACCGAACATTTCGACAGCTCGCGATCAAGCGGCGTGAATGGAACGCACTTTCTCGAAAGAAGAGTCATTGACCTGTCTGTCTCCTTACATGGTTATAAGCAAAATATGATTGCAGGCAAAAGAGCACCGGCAAAGAATATCGGCGGAAGACCGAAACCCGGGAGCGTCTCTGCACCGGATCATCGCTCCTCCGCCGCCAGCATTGAGGCTGAACCTTTATCGTTCCGCCACAATCCTTGCATTGATCCACAAACTGCGATTACAGCTTGCGGAGCACGTCATGGATCACTTCATTATCGGGCTGCTTGCTGATCTCATGAATGTCCTTGAACGCAACCTTGCCCTGCTTGTCGATGATAAACAGAGCCCGCTCCGTGATGCCATCGGCCGTCCGATAGGCGCCAAAGGATTTGGCTACTCCACCCTTTGGCTCAAAATCGGCCAGGAGCGGATAGGTGATACCACCAAGGCTCTTCGCCCAGGCGACGTGGCTGGGAATGGAATCGATCGAAATACCCAGAACCTGGGTATCTGCGTCCGCGAAACGGTTCAAATCCGCTTCATAGGACGGCATCTGGACCGTTCAGACAGGGGTCCAGTCGAGTGGGTAAAAGGCGATGAACACGTTCTTGCTTCCCCGGAAGTCGGAGAGCTTGACGGTTCCGCCAAGGTGGCTCTTCAATTCGAAATCAGGAGCCATCTGACCTACTTCAACGCTCATAAGTTCTCCTGGTTGTAGGTTACGACTGGAAGACGCAGCGACCGGACATTGACGACCAGTTCCGCCTTCTCCCGGCAGCATATTAATACTTCGTTAATCTTCATCCTTCGTTGATCGTTCGAGATACTCTTCGGATCGAGACTGATTATAGTAATCGGCATATTTGAAAACAAACCGATCGCCGGGACAAATGGCGGTGAAACAGTAAATTGAGACAATTTACTTGCCATTCCAGCCATTCCGGACGGTCAGGATAAGGAGAGTGTCCCCCACCGGCAGCAGGGCAATTGCATTACGAGTTGAGAGAATTTACCACCTTCGCGCCTTTGCGTCTTCGCGTGAGGCCTCCAGTCAGAGAGATCTCACACGAAGACAGTATGATGGCTGGAAGGTAAATGCGATTGCTCTGTCACCGGGAGTGGTTAAAGTCCCTTTTTAGAGAATTATCGCTTTACCTGCGGGCGTTTTATCAGATATCCTCTGAGACTTCCTCCCTGCTCTGCCAATCCAGTGGCGGGTCGGATGGCGGAAGTGATGATCAATCTGTTTTTTTTGAATTAAAATCTGGAACAATGTGGAACTATTCAGGGCATTGCGCGTGATAAGCAGTGGGAAAAGGTTTGGGTCCGGATGAATGACAAGGTTCCAAAGACCGATTCCCCGCCTTGCGCGACCCAGGTCGTTGACATCTATGACAATTCAACCCTCTGCCCGGTTATTGAGACAGAGTTCTCCTGACCTGTCAGGACAGGGTTTGAATTGTAAGCGATCTTAATCAGGCACGACGACCGGCCTTCGAAATCCGATTATCTTTAATCTGATTATCTTCAACAGTAGTCTGATTATCATTATAATCCGGTTATCATTAAAATTGATCGATCCGTGATCACCTTGTGGCCTGGCTTTGACGCCGTCACCAGTTCAGCAATGAGACCTGCAACTCTGAGCACCGCCGTTCAAATTCGGGGCCTTCAGCTCTTGAACAAATCGGACGGAGTTCAGGGGGCTAAAACCAACAGGAATACTGGCAGGAATACTGGCAGGATCACGGAAGGATCGGAAATATCGGGTGGGGTGGCAGCCGGGGTGGCTAAAGAGGAAAGAGATTCAGTGCCTGTCTCCGGTGCAGCCTCCGGGTCGGTCTCCGCGTCGGTCTCTGGGTCGGTCTCTGGGTCGGTCTCTGGGTCGGTCTCTGGGTCGGTCTCTGGGTCGGTCTCTGAAATGGATGATCACTCGCTTCTGGCAGCAACGAGGGAGGGAGATGAGGCAGCCTTTCAGGAGATAGTCCGGAGGTACCGTAATCAGATCACCAACTACGTCTACCGGATGATCGATGATTACGACCGGGCAGTCGATATCGCTCAGGAGACCTTCGTCAGGGTCTACATGAATATGGAGCGGTATCAGGCAACCTACAGTTTTTCGACATACATCTATCGGATTGCCCACAACCTGGCAATCACCGAGTTGAGGCAGCGGAAACGAAGAAGACTGATCCCACTGCCGACGTTCTTTTCAGACAAGGATAGCGAAGAGGTCGAGGTCGACCTTCCCGATCAGGGTCAGGTGCTGGCAGACGAGGCGATCATCGCCGACGAACGACGCCAGGCAGTAACCACGGCGATTGCCAGCCTTCCTGAAAAATATCGGGCGGCACTTGTTCTCTGCGATCTCGAGGAGAAGAGCTACGAAGAGATATCCGAGGTCCTTGGTCTTCCGACCGGAACGGTCAAATCGAGGATCAACCGGGCCAGGAACCTTCTCAAAGAGAAACTGCGAGACATTCTCTAATATCACCCATCGAGCGGTACTGATGTTTTAGCGGGACTGAAGGTCAATACCAGGTCTCACCACATTGAACGCTCTGGTTGAGTGGTTGGTGCGGTAGAGAGAAGTGAATAGAGAATAGAGAATAGTGAATAGATCAGGACATAACCAGTCTGGACAATGAGTTGGCCAGACAACGAGTCAATAGTTCAACACGAATCGATATTTCGGCAGCAACGAGCAGTCAACCTAATCTGGAGAATTGAAGTTGATGAACTGTCAGAAGACAAGAGAAGCAATCGACGCAGGAATCGGCAAGTCCGTTCTTGCCGGACACTTGGCCAACTGTTCAGATTGCGAGAGTTACTCGAATGAGCTCTCTTCCCTGCTCTCACTTCTCCGTGAGCAGCCGCGGGTCGAAGTGCCGACCGACTTTGAGTTTCGGTTGAAGGCGCGAATTGCCCGGGCACAGGCTGGAGAGGTCGAGTCCGCTGTGATGCCAGGCTGGGTGAGCAAGCTCTGGACGGGTTCCTTCTCGTGGGTTCAGGCGACGGCCGCGACAGCTGCCGTGGCGCTGGTGGTCAGTGTCTCAACCTACCAGATCTATCAGAATAACCACGAAGTCCCGACAGGCTCGCCAGTGGCGGTGAGCAATGTGAGTGGCCGTGCCGAGAGCCCGGTCGTCTCTGACGAGGCACCGCGTCAGACCGTCCCGACAAGTGAGCGTCTGGCGTCAGTCCGCCAGTTGCGTCAGATCGAACCGCAGGTAGCGGCCGTCGAGGAGACGAGCGCCCCGAGCATCGATCCCGCGGCGACGGCAAACTCGATGAACATCTTCAACGGCGATCAGGGCCGGATGATCACGACCTCATCACAGATGATGCTTATCGGCGCAGAAGGATCGAACGGTACTGGCGTGAGCGGCTCACGTAACATTGGTTACGTCCCCTCGATCTAGTCGAAGCTCGGTGACCAGGAGATCCTCAAAGCCAGATGAAGAGACTGGCCGTATGGACAGAGCATAGAGAAACCCCGGAAATTGAACCGGAGCAGGGCTGCAGAGTGGAGATTCCACACTGCAGCCAATGCTTTTTTTACATTGTGAAAATCTCAGTGGCAATTTCACAGAATTACCGGCAGATCAGATCAGGGGCCGACGGGATGACAAGGTGGTGGATGGTTCTGCTGTGGCTTCTTTTGGCAGCGGCGGAGAGTCCTTTTTTGGCTGGAACGGCCAGATCAGCACACCCCGTCCCAGGCGGAATGGTTGAATTTTCCCAGAGCAGAACTCCGGGAAAAGGATCCGGAAGAGAGATAGACCCCGGCAAAGGTGGAAGACCTGTTCGGACAGGTCCATTACCGATGTTGCGGCAGGACGAACCAAAGGGTTGGGTCTGGGTGACGCAGACGGTCGACATCGCCCGGCGAGGTGGCAGTGAACAGAACCTGATGACACTCGATGGTGAACCATTGCCATCGATGCTTAGAAGAAGGGTCACGCTTGGCCTGGTTCTTGACGATGAAGGGCATATCGCGACGCGATTGATCGATGTTTCGCCCCAGAATCCGCCCACGGCAGTCACGGTAAGATCGATGGAGACCCGTTCGGTCAAGGCAAGCTTTGTCGGAATGGATCTGGTCTCCGGACTCTGTATCCTGAAGGCCGAGCCATCAGGACTGAAGGCTGGCAAGTTCTACACCCCGCAGACGCTGCCAATGCAGATGGCAATCCGGCTATACGGTTTCAATCCAAATCAACGGATGACGCCAAATGCATCATCGGTCTTCACCAATCCACGGCGAAACCTCTACGCTGGCCAGATCAGTAAGGCGATCGATGACATACGTTACCTGAAGACCAGCCCGATCTACCATCTCACCAATCCCCCACTGACAGCGGCACAGGATGGAAGCCTGGTTCTTGGACCAGGCAACGGAGTCTTTGGACTGGCAATTTACGACAGTGGAGGGCAGGGGCGCCATCTGGTCTACCCGATCTCACGAATCAAGAATCTTGCCGGGACGATCATCAGTTCACGCCAGAGCCTCCGCTATGGATGGTTTGGAGCTGCGGGTATGGACATGAACACGGCGCCGCCATCACCAACCTACCGGGTATCGGCCAATAGTCTCGGGGTGAGGATCGTCGCCGTCGCCCCGGATAGTCCGGCTGATCAGGCCGGTCTGCGTCCACGTGACATTATTCTCTCCATCAACGATCGACGAATAACCAGTTATGCACAACTGGCAACGCTGCTGCGCCAATTCCCTCCCGAGAGTGAAATCTCGGTGCAGGTGAGACGAGGGACAGAGATAAAAGTATTGCGGGCCCGTCTGGTCGCGTCCCCAGCACTTGAGCCGGAACAGCAACTGCTTACCTTTGCCCGCCAGCTTGAGCGGATGGAGGAAGAGCTGGCCCGGCTGGGGACAAATTATGCGGGCCGGGGTGCACTGCAGGAACGGGTTGCGAAGATGCGGACTTTTGTCAACGCCATCACTGCCCCCGCACCTCCGGAGATTCGACTGCGAGTCTTTCATGGTCTGGAGACACTCCCGCTCACACCGCAACTGATGGGTTATTTTGGCACAAGTCAGGGTCTACTGGTCTCCTCCGTCACCGGGAGTGAGGGTGTCGGCAGGGTGATCCGGGCTGGTGATATAATCACGCGCATCGGAGAGAACGAGGTGAGTGACGTAGCCTCTCTGCTCAACGGTCTGGGTAGCGCAGGTCAGCGGATCGACCTGACGATAGTTCGCAACCGGGTCGAGTTACGATTGACAGTCAATCCTTGATTTGAGGATGAGGGGCCTGCCCCTGACGACGCTTCAGTCACAGACCGATCGTCAGCTCAGAGCACTGCCGGATCACCACGACCTGCTTTCACTATCATTCCCGACCTGCTATGCTTGGAGATCATTTTCAGTCAGTTGATGAGTCTGGCAAGACGGCAGGAGATCGATGTCCGCGAAAGTCACCGTAGTCATATACATTCTGGTCACCCTGGAGATAGGGCTGCTGCTTCTCTTTCTCCCCTGGTACTCCCACTACTGGGAGGAGAACATTTTTCTCTATCTGCTGACCGAAAAGTTGAATGCCTCCTGGCTTCCCAGTGTTATCACAAGCGGCTGGGTAAGGGGAGGAGTTTCCGGGCTGGGACTCTTCAATATCCTGACTGGTATTCGGGAGATCAGCAATTTTCGTCAGAGTGTTGCGGCACTGGATCTCAGGTTCGGCCGATCCGCAACCAGTTCGACAAGCCCCAATGAAGATCACTGGGAGACCCCGGATCAATCCTCAAGCCAATGACGTCCTGGTCTATCTGATCACCAATCGACTGGGATTCCACGAGAGTGGAAGGCTTTCCCCAATTTCACGTGAGTTGCAACTGGCAGCGATCGAGATTGCGTCACGAAGCGGATGTCAGCTCATTCAGATCCGTGAGAAGGATCTCGAAGCAGGTGAGCTGATCCGCTTTACACGTGAGGCGATCGGTCTGGCTCGTCCGCATGGGGCGCGAGTTCTGGTCAACGATCGACTCGACGTCGCGCTGGCAAGTGGTGCCGATGGAGTTCATCTGCGCCAGACCTCCCTCAGCCCATCCGCGACGCGTCGGGGAGCGATGAGAGCCGGGCGGGCGGGACTGCTGATTGGGGTCTCGACCCATACACTGATGGAGGCGCAACTGGCCGAGAGCGAGGGAGCCGACTTCATCGTCTGCGGACCGGTTGAGGCGACTCGATCAGGCCGGAGTGATGGCCCGCTCAAGCTGCCGTTGGAGTTGACGGAGCTGGCGGCGATCTGCGAGCGGATCACAATTCCCGTGATAGCACTTGGTGGATTGAATCCGGCAAATTTTCAGAATGCGCTCGGGGCAGGTGCAGCAGGAATTGCCGGGATTTCGATCTTTCAGCAGATGATGACCCTTGAAAAGACGGTGGCCCGGCTGCAGGCAGGCCGCCGCCTGAGGTAAGTAGAGATGTCTCCGCATCCTGCCCAACCGGGAGAGCGGAATTGAGGGGAGAAGAGATGAGATTTGGCCGGACTGAACTGACGATTATCCTCCTTTTGATCGGGCTGACCGCCTTTGTATCGCCTCTCCTGGCGCAGAATGTGGAAGGAGAGCCGGGCATCGAAGCAGAGTCACTGCGCCATTTTCAGGCGATTCTGAGGCTCGACACGAGCAATCCCCCGGGAAATGAGCGGCTGGTGGTTGACTATCTGCGTAAGGTGCTGGAGAGCGAAGGGATCGAGACCAGGATCTTTGCGCGAGATCCGCAGCGGCCGAACCTTGTCGCGCGGCTGCGTGGAACGGGGAGGGCACGGCCGGTTCTGATCATGGGGCATACCGACGTCGTGCCGGTCGATGCCAGCAAGTGGAAGTTCCCACCTTTTGCAGCGGTGCGGGATGGTGGTTACATTTATGGACGCGGAACAGTCGACGACAAGTTGAGCGTGGCGGCGGGATTGATGACCATTCTCCAGCTGAAACGGCGCGGTGTCGAGCTGGATCGGGATGTCATATTTCTGGCCGAAGCGAGCGAGGAGGGAGGTGGACCAAATGGGATCACCTTCATGGTCGAAAATTACTGGCCGGAGATCGAGGCAGAGTTCTGTCTGGCCGAGGGTGGTGGTGTCATCCGCACCGGGAATCAGGTTCGCTTTGCGACCGTTGCGACGACCGAGAAGATCGCGCATACGATTCGACTGGTCGCCCGGGGAGTGGCCGGACATGGATCGGTTCCCCTGCGCAGCAATGCGATTGTCCATCTTTCACAGGCGATCGCCAGGATTGCTGCCTTTCGGACCGATCTGCGGCTGAATGAGACAACGCGGATCTACTTTGAACGGATCGCTGCACTGAGCAGCCCGGAGGAGGCGCGTCGGTTCAGGTCGATTCTTGATGACCGCACAAGTGAAGCCGCCCAGGAGCACCTCGCCATCAACCAGCCCCGCCTCTACTCGACCCTTCGCACCTCGATCTCACCCAATATCATCAAGGGTGGGTATCTGCGCAACGTCATCCCCTCGGAAGCGGAAGCGACGCTCGATATCCGGGCTGTTCCTGATGAGGATATGACAGCCCTGCTCGAACGATTGCGGCAGGTGGTCGACGATCCAGCCATCAGTTTTGAGAAGATTCTGCCCAATGCCACCCGCCCGGCGGCACCGCCCTCGCGGCTTGACGCGGTCGCCTTTCGGGTCATAGAGAGCAACTACCAGAGACTCTACGGAGCGATGACCCTGCCGACGATGATGACCGGGGGAACCGATATGGCCTATCTCCGGGCCCGGGGTGTCCAGTGTTACGGCATCGGGCCACTTCTCGACAGTGAGGATGGACCGCTGGGGTTTGGGGCTCACAGCGATCAGGAGAGGATTCTGGAGGATTCTTTCCATAAATTCGTCCGCTTTCAGCACGCCGTCGTGCTGGAACTGGCTGGAAGGTCCTCCGCGAATCGTCAGGATTGAGGTAGAAGGTGAGCAGCTGACACAATTGAAACAGGAAAGGGCCAGTGATTACCTCGCTGGCCCTTTTCGTTTGAGACTCAATCAGACTGGTCATCTGGCAATTGTCAGAGGCGGTTGCCCGGGGTATGCTGCACCAAAATAGGGATAGGGGTTGACCGCGACGATGACGAGGGAGACGCACAGAAGATCCTCGATGACTGTGCGGAGAAGACGACTGGTGACATTTTCTGATTGACTTTTCATATGGCCACCCTGGAATCCCTGGTCCAGGCCACCGTACCGAAGCTGGCAGGTGCCTGATCCTGCATCGACAGTGAACCAATTCACCGTCGCCGCTTTGATCCGCAAGAACCATACCAGACGTATCTCTGTCGGGCGTGGGCAGATGTATCTTCCATCTATTGATCTATTTACAGGCAGGATGATCTGACCGGACCATCTTCAGGACAGGGCGGTGAGTCTGCAAACCTGACTCCTCTCTGGTCGAGGTAGGTATTTTTACGAGTAGGTGATCCTATCGGCAGGGGAGATATGCTCAGCGTTGGCCCTCGAAGAGATTTCTGCCCTCCGCAGCAGGGAGTTGCACTCCGAGTCGTGAAGCCAGTGTTGGAGCAATATCGCGCATATCGATGCGGCCCAGATCGAAGCCGGCAGGAAGTCCCGGACCGGCGATGAAGAAGGACGAATCCATCTCCGGCAACTGTGGGAGAAAGCCATGTCCGCCTCCAGAGTGGTCACCCCGCCGGAGCGGCTGAATGAGTGGGCCATCGAGGCTCCCGCCAAGGTAATATCCGGGCCGGGTGCCGACGACATAGGCCGCCCCCGGAAATGCACCGGAGCGACGCGGATCACCCGGTCCGAAGCTGGCCAGCAGACCACTCTGCGGATCGGCTACCAGACGTTCAAGAAGCGCACCGACCAGCCGCCGCGCCTCTTCATCGGCAGGATCTCTGAGAACGACCGCGCCAGAGCCTCCCGATCCCCAGGTAATCGCCCGCCACGATTCAATCTTCGTCTTTTGGACGCCCTTGGCAACTGTGATCAGGCCGGCCTCGCGCAGGGCGACGTTGAGCCGGACCTCATTATGCAACGGCATAAATCCGTGATCGGAGGCAACGACGATGGTCGCCTGACTCCCTGCCGCGCTCCAGACCCTGCCCACAGCAGCGTCGATCCGTTCGAGCGCCGCCAGTGCCGCCGGGCTGTCCGGGCCAGACTCGTGCTGAACCGAGTCGAGTCCGGCAAAGTAGACGGTCTGGAAATTGGGACGCCTGGTTTCAAGCAGCCAGGCATTGAACTCGGCCCGCCGCAGGTCGGCCTCGACAGTGTAGTCGTAACCTTCCGGATAGTTTCCCAGCGCCCGCTCGGCCTCTGTCAGCAATCCCGGGGTCGAGAGGGCGCGAATAAGTTTACGGTCATCCGGTGTCCCGGTCCGCCAGAACTGGACGATATTCCAGTCGATCGGTGCCCCGACACTGACTGGCCAGTCGACACTGGCGGTCTTCAAACCAGCCTGCCGGCAGGCCTCCCAGAGCGTGAGCGCCCTTACATCCTCAAAGTACCAGTACCATCCGCCCTGGTTGAGCCCCAGCGGATCGAAGGGGGTGTTGGCGACGATGGCATGGCGCGCCGGCGAGACTCCGGTCAGAAGTGTCGTATGGCTCGGGTAGGTGACGGTTGGAATGACTCCTGTCACATGGCGGGCCGCCGCGCCCGCGCGATGGAGCCGGCGCAGATTGGGGATCTTCAGTCGATACCGGTCGGCGTCGAGCACATATTCCGGCTTCAACCCATCGATCGAGATGAGAATAACCCGCGGCGCCGACTGGATGCCTCTCACTTCCGTCGTGACACCATTGGCCATCAGAATCAGCAGCAGAACCTGTATCAGAAATGGATACTGAACCATCACTTCCTTGCCCCCTTGTCTCCCTTTGTCTCCCCTTGTCCCATTGTCCGCTTTCCGCTCGACTTTGAAATAAGACGATCTTCCGGCAGTGTCGGTCATTTCGACCAGTCTATCACCGACGCTCGCCCCCTCTCCACCAACATTATTGCTCGTTTCTGGCTTGCATAATGGGATGAAGTATACCTGGCAAAAAGTATGATGCCGAACATTTTCACCTTGACCACGAGCATTTTCAGCCATAAATTCCACAAGCCAAGAGACCGGAGATTGAGGTCTGAAGCAAGCCCGACCTCAACCGAGGCGAATCTGGTGAGGATGAAGGCAAGCCGATCCGGATGAGATGCGTTGGAAGGTGGTGGGAGCCAATGAACGAATATCGACGCAGTTT
>CAIOZW010000244.1 GCA_903862855.1 uncultured Acidobacteriota bacterium | reverse complement strand
GGCCAGTCCTACCTCGATCCTCTCGCGTGATCGATTTACAGATTTCGGTGACCGCTGTTCTGTCGCTCCCCAGGCACAGAGTTCGCCCAGCTACCTCTGTGCCCAGGCAGACAGCGTCTCGGAGGGGATCTCTAGCGGTTGGGAAGCTTGAGCGTAGCCAGAACTATCTCGAGCGACCGCGCAGCAATATCACGTGTCCGCTCACTCCACCCCATCTGTTCACGATTCTGCTCATAGTCTCGACGGACACGATCACGCAACCGCTCGATGAACTCTTCCGGATTGGGTGAATTCTCGATCGCATGGTCGATCTCACGATAGGCATTATGGATCGTGATCAGCCAGTCTGATGCGTGATACTCCGGACTTCCCGGTTCTGATGTGAATTTGCCAGTCGACATTACTCTCTACTCCTTGCCCTTCCGCAACAGAATCCTCGCCATGCTGGCATAGGTCTCCACCGCTTCGAGCAGCTCTGATTTGTTTATGAATTCATGCCTCGTATGGGCATCATGAATGGAACCCGGCCCGAATAGAATGGGCGTTCCCCAGTTTGTCAGGCAGGGAATATCGGTTCCAAAACGGACAACACTGGTTGGAATACGGTCAAGATCGGGTACTACATGAGTGTGAACCGGAGGAATCGAGAAACCTCTCTTGACCGTCACGGTGTCCCCGACCAGCTCACCAACCATCTCAAAGAGTCGATCAGGCGAGAAGACGGTCCGGAACATCACCTCACTGCTGGCCGCATCAGGCACCACATTCGGTTTGCGTCCACCAGTGATGGTTCCGATGTTATAGGTCGTCGGTCCAAGCTCGGCATCGACCGGCCAACCGTGATGACGGATCTTCTCGAGGGCATCGATCAACTTTTCGATCGCCGATTCGCCGAGTTCCGGATAGGCAGAATGGGCAATCCGGCCGCTTGCTTCGATCACGACTCGCAGTGCACCTTTGGTCGCGATTGCCTGGTGGCTCTCGGTCGGTTCACCATTGATCAGAAACCTGTTGCGGTTCGGTATCTCGTTTGCCCGCCGAGCTCCGTCACTGCCATCCTCTTCACCGACCACATATAACAGGCCGACTTCCCGTTCACCGGCCGCTTTCAGGCTCAGGGCTGCAAAGACCTGTGCCGCAACGATTCCCTTTGCATCACAGGCACCGCGCCCGTAAATTTTATCTTCGTCTTCACTGAAGGGAATGTAGGGTGGGACCGTGTCAATATGCGATGAGAAGGTGACCAAAGGATCGCCCAGTCGTGCATAGACATTGATCCTGTCCCCGGAAACCTCCTGTGTCTCGACCTCGAATCCGGCGGTAACCAGGAAGTCACGGAGCCATCTTCCGGCCGCTCCTTCCTGCCAGGTCGTCGAGTCGATCGACATCAGTTCTCGGGTGAATTCGAATATGTTCATATGGTTAGGACACCTGCTTCAGGAAAAGAGCGATTATAAGCAGCCACTCGCAGAATCGGCAAATCGTCCCCGGCCATTTAACGGAGGAAATCCTCGAGTTGTACCGATGATGCGGTCTTGTCGTCCCGATATTTGACAATGATCGGGGCGTAGATCGAGAGTCCCATCTCCTTGGCTGGTCCACTCTGTACCGCCCGCGAACCGGGGACGACGACTGCACCGGCCGGCACCTCCAGCGGTCGATCACCTTCCCGCCGGTAGATCACGCCACGCACCGCATCAAAGAGTGGCATCGAGCCAGTCAGGGTAACTCCTGAAGCAAGGATAGCTCGCGCCCGGACGATCGTCCCCTCGTACACACCACAGTTTCCGCCAACCATCACCTCGTCCTCGATGATCACCGGAAGGGCTCCAACTGGCTCCAGCACTCCACCAATCTGGGCTGCCGCACTGATGTGGCAACGTTTCCCGATCTGTGCACATGATCCGATCAGGGCGTGCGAGTCGATCATCGTCCCGTCATCGACATAGGTCCCTGTATTGACGTAGGCCGGTGGCATGATCGTCACTCCCCGACCCAGATAGGCCCCGTCACGGACAGTCGTCCCGCCCGGCACGACCCGCACCCCGTCCTCGATCGTCAAACGCCTTGTCGGATAGGTCTCCTTGTCGAAAAATCTGAAATTTGCGTCGATCGAATAGTCGACCAGACCTCCCAGTCGGAACCCAAGCAGAATACCTCGCTTAACCCACTGGTGCACCTGCCAGGCTCCATCCGATCCTGGCGACGCAGCCCGAATCTCACCACGGTTGAGGGCGGTCTTGAAATGGCTGAAGACCTCCAGCGCCGCACTCCGCACCTCTCCAACCAGCTCGTCTGCCGGCCGTGCAAAAAAACTCTCTACCTGTAACTCAATCGAATCTGACATTCCTCGATCACCAGCCCTCTTACGGTAATATGTAAAGCACGCGACATCATACTTCACATTCACTCTCTCAAACAGTCTCCATTCTCTCAGACAGCCTTAATTCTCTCAAACGGCGCTGCCGTCATCGCCGAAGTCAAGGGAAATTATCTGCTTGACACCTGTGCAGACTATTCGGATAATCTTCGATTGAGTCGACGAACAGAATGCAATACTTATTTATTTATAGATCCCTCGCTCGCCATCATCGGGGACACATCTGGGGGACACGTCGGCACAGTGCTGGGAAGAATTGACGAAGCGCTTGACATTTCCACCATACGCAGATCTCCACATCCTGAAAGTGTGCCTTACCAGGTCAGCCTGGGGCAGTATCTCGATGTGAATGTCTGGCTGTGGAAAGACTCTGGCTGATACACAAGCGACAGGTTCTTCTACACCTCTCGCCCCACAACTATTAAGGAAGGTCAAACTTATGATCAGGACTACCAAAAGTCCACTCGCAGTTATGATCGGGGCCGGACTGCTGGCGTGCTTTATGCTGGCATTCTCGTTCCCGACATACGCGCAGTCGGACAACTCCCAGATTTCGGGTTTCGTGAAGGACTCGGCCGGGGCAGTTCTTGCCAGTGCCAAGGTCACGGTCCGCAGCGAAACCAAGGTCTTCGAGCGTAACGCGATGACGAACGCTGAGGGCTACTTTATTGTTCCCAACCTCCCGCCGGATGTCTACTCCGTCACGGTCGAGGCCCAGGGCTTCCGCACCTACAAGGAGACTTCACGCAAACTCGATCCAAACCTTCCGGCGAGCATCGAGGTCGCAATGCAGGCTGGACAGATCAGCGAGACGGTCTCGGTCGTCGCTTCGGCCCAGACCGTGCAGAGCGAGTCCTCCACCGTCGGTCGGCTGATCGAGGGCAAGCAGGTCGAGGCCCTTCAGCTCAACGGACGCAATCCGCTCTTCCTCGCGCTTCTCAAGCCGGGTGTAAGTGGTGGAGCCCTCGGTGGTTTCAGCTTTGGTCTGACCTCGGGTGGTTTCAGCATCAACGGTTCGCGCAGCCAGGACAACCTGATCACGTTTGATGGTGCAGTCGGTATCCGTACCCGTTCAAACGGAACGAGCATCGGTGTTGCCGACCTCGATTCGACCCAGGAGATCCAGGTTCTGACCGCCAACTACAATGCCGAGTACGGCCGTTCGGCTGGTGGACAGATCCGTATCGTTACTCGCAGCGGTGGCCAGCAGTTCCACGGCGCCTTCTATGAGTACATGCGCAACTCGGCCTTCAATGCCAACAGCTGGGGCCGTAATGCCGCCACACCAGCCGGCCAGCCCTGTAGTGATCCGGCTTTCGAGAAGGCCAATCATTGCCGTCCGGAACCGTTCCGCTACAACCAGTTTGGCTACAATCTGAGCGGCCCGGTCGTCATTCCTGGCACCAACTTCAACAAGGATCGCAACAAGCTCTTCTGGCTCTGGAGTCAGGAGTGGGTGAAGTTCCGTCGTGAGTCGACGGTCAACATTCGCGTCCCAACGCTGAAGATGCGTCAGGGCGATTTCAGTGAGCTGCTCCCGGGTGGTCCGAACTTTGTTTCGGCGCTCAACCTGACCCGCTTCGTCAAGGATCCGCTCAAGACCGGTGCGTGTAGTGCAACCGATCAGACGGCCTGTTTCACCGATGGCACCATTGTCAACAAGATTCCGACCAATCGCCTCAGCCCGAATGGACTGGCTCTGATGCGCGCTTTGCCGGATCCGATCCCGGGATACTTTGGACCTGGTGGTCAGAACTACTTCCAGGCCCGCCAGGCTCCCCAGGATCAGCTGAAGAGCACAATCTCGGTCGACTTCTATCCGACCGACAAGCACCAGTTCCGCTTCCGCATCAATCTCTATGATGGAACTTTCGCCGACGCCTTCCGTGGCAATACGGATCGTGCACCGGCGACGCTCGATCGTCCGAACCAGACCGCGACCATCAACTGGTCATGGACTGTTTCGCCGACGCTCATCGCGGAGACCATCATTGGCGCGAGCCGTGACCAGGTCTTCATCGCCGTGCAGACCGAGGGCGAGCGATATCGCCGCAGCAAGTACGGTATCAACTATCCCTACATCTTCCAGCAGAAGGAGATCTTCGACAAGATCCCGACGGTTGACTGGGATGCGTTCAACGGTCTTGACGGTGGTCCGTATCCGTCACAGTCGACTGGTCCGATCTACCAGATCAACCAGAACTGGACCAACATCCG
>CAIOZW010000243.1 GCA_903862855.1 uncultured Acidobacteriota bacterium | reverse complement strand
CAGCGACGACGATCGACTGGGCATCGATCATCTTTCCCATCACCCCGCCGGAGCTGTTGGCCGCCGCGGCCAGCAGGGGAGAGATGCCGAGTTGTTTGGCCGTCACCTGCTGAAGATTCCCGAAGAGGACATTTGATGAAGTATCACTGCCGGTCAGGGCCACCCCGAGCCACCCAAGCAGAGGTGAGAAGAATGGAAAGAGCCAGCCGGTGCTCGCGAAGGCCAGGCCCATGGTCGAATCGAGTCCTCCGTAACGGGTCGTGAAGCCGAGGGCCATCATGGCCGCAATCGTCACCAGTGAGATCTGTGCCCGGCGGAAGGTTCCAGCAAAGATCCACACCAGTCTGACAGGAGAGAGGCGCAGGATCGTTCCAGCCAGTATCCCCGTGAGGAGAAGGGCCGTCCCGGTCGCGGAGAGCCAGTTGAAGGTAAATCGCGCCTCTTCGGCCTTCAGCACCTCGACGACTGGCGGCGCACGGAAGATCGCCTTGTCGAGGTACGGAACGGCAAACTCGGGCAGTGAGATGCCGTTTAGAAACTGCTTGGTCTGCGGTACGCCCCAGATGAAGACGAGGATCGAGAGAATGATCCACGGTGTCCAGGCGCGGAGAGCCTCCGCACCGCTCGGTCTGACGGTTGGCTTCTCATTCTCATCCGTCGCGAAACGCCACGTCTCCCGGGGCTGCCAGAAGCGGAGCAGCACGACCAGTGAGAAGATCGAGGCGATCGCTCCAGCGATATCGACGACCCAGGGTCCGTGGTAGTTGCTGATCAGGAACTGGGCAATTGCGAATGAACCACCAGCGGTCAGGCAGGCTGGCCAGACCTCGCGCATTCCCTTGAATCCGGCCATGGCCCAGATCAGCCAGAAGGGGACGATCAGGGAGAAGAGCGGGAGTTGTCGCCCGGCCATGGCACTGAGCTGTTCGAGCGGGAGCCCGGTTACCTTGGCGAGGGTAATGATCGGGGTTCCAAGTGCCCCAAAGGCGACCGGTGCGGTGTTGCCAATCAGTGACAGCCCGGCAGCCTGCAGCGGCTTGAAGCCCAGCCCGATCAGCATCGCCGCCGAGACCGCGACCGGTGTCCCAAAGCCGGCTGCTCCCTCGATAAAGGCGCCGAAACTGTAGGCAATCAATAGAACCTGGATCCGCCGGTCGTCGGCCAGCCCGGCAATGGTCTGCTTGACCACTTCGAACTGGCCGGTCTCGACCGTAATATCGTAGACGAAGATCGCCGTCAGGACGATCCATCCAATCGGGAAGAGTCCGAAGGCCGCCCCGTTGGCCGCCGCTGCCAGCGCCAGCTTCGTCGGCATCCCATAGACCAGAATGGCCACCAGCATTGCCGAGCCCAGCCCGATCAGCGCCGCCACGTGCGCCCGCACGTGATAGATCGCCAGCAGGCCGAGCAGGATGACCACCGGCAAGGCGGCCACCAGTGACGAGAGCAGAAGATTTCCAAGCGGATTGTAGGTCTGTATCCAGTTCATGGCTCACCTGTCCGACCTGTCAGCCCGGTCGGGATCTCTTTCAAAAGGATTGGGATAGCTATCGTTCGACTTCGAAGTTGATCGAACGCTTGATCGTGCTTCTGGCGACACGGTCGATGACCACTACGCGCAGCTCATAGGATCCCGGCTCAAAGGCGGAGAGATCGAGACGCGCCCGATAGGGCAATCTGGCCGGATCGATCTCCTGTCGCTTGTCGGGAGTGAAGAATGCACCGAGCGGCGAGGCATAGATCAGTCTGCTTCCAGCGTAGAGCTGAGTCTGGATCGCCGCATCAGGCAATCCATTTTCACCGATCTTTGCATTGTATGCAAAGACCAGAAAGTCGAGGTTTCCCTGGTGGGGAAAACGACGATAGACCAGCGCGCGATTGCTGCTCCCCTGCCCATCTTCATTGACCAGACCACCCTTCTCCGTGCGCGGATCGCTGGGGGTCAGAAAGATGCTGCTCAAGGCAAACTGCTGGCGGGCGAGGTCGGGAATCTCGATCCAGGTGTTGGCCGTCCCAATGCGCAGGGTTCCCTCCTGGCGCAGCAGCAGCCGTGCTTGGTAGAAGCCAGGTTTGAGCTTCAGCAGCCGGCGGTAGCCGAGACCATTTCGCCGTGCCTCGGCCAACGATTCGTTTCGCAGATTGAGCTCCATCTTCTCCGACCGGTTGTCGACCGTCCGCCCATTCTCATCGAAGATTATGCTGACCAGCTCCAACTGGGCGCGATGCCGGTCTCCCTCATTACGGAACTCGATGCCACTGATGTCGATATGGGCCGAGAGATCGATCGAGGTGCCCTCGTCGCGGGTATCAAGATAGCCGGCCGTCATGCCGATCGCGATGTCGCGCACCGGTGTCAGCGCCGAGAGCCCCGTCCGAAGCTGCTGGTCACGCAGCTTCACCGCCTCCTTCGGAGAGTTGCGCGCCATCTCGAGCAGCTTTGCCTGCTCACGCTCGATCTTGGCCAGTTGTTTGTCGTCGGGAGAGAAGTAGCCCTTGCGCGTGCGCACCTTGTATTTCGGATAGCCGGGCAGCTTGACCTCCAGCTTGCGGTAACGACCATCGCGATATGATGTCGTCGGTTCGAAGGCCAGCAGATAGTAGACCTCCGTGTCGTCGAGTACCTTCTGCAGGCCGAGGTTGATGTCGTTGTTGTTGAAGATGGCCTTCCCGCCCGTATCGGCGGCGAGAGCGTAGATGCCGTCTCGCTGCGCCTCGATGCCACCATTGGCGAGTCGTGAGCGCACACCAGGCATGATCAGCCCACCGGCACCGGGTTGCGAGGCATCCATCTCGCCGGGCAGGGCCACCAGCCCGCGAGCATCGAGCGAATAGATGACCACCCCGGCTCTTGTCGCCACGTCGGTGATCCGTCGGACATCGTAATGGCGACCTTCACGCAAACCTCCAAGCAGAAAGCCATCCGAGACCAGCACCAGCACCTTTCTTCCCGGCAGATTCCGTAAACCGCGGATCACGTTCTCGAGAGTCGAGAGCGTCGCCATCGTCACCGAATTGTTCTCGGCGACGATCTGTCTGGCTCGTCCCTGCGCCATCCCGGTCGCCATTCGCCGGTCGACCCGCAAGGCAGCCATCGTCTCTTGAACCGCCAGCTCGAGCGAATCCGGATCGTTGCTGTCGATCATCTCTGCCTGGTAAGGGGTGATCCTCGGGATGTCGCTGCTGCTTGTCACCACACGTTCCCTCACACTGAGTCGACTGACCGCCCGCCGCAACAGATCCCGCTCATTTGTAAACTGCTGGTACAGCCCGAGGGTCCCGCTGGTCGTGATCAATGAGGTCTGGTCCGACGTGCTTATCTGTTGATCGATAAAACGCTGCAGTGCCTGCTTTGCCGTCAGCAGACTGCCTGGCGAGAGATGCAGATCGTCGATCGCCAGCACCAGGTAGCGTCCAGTATCGATTACTGATTCTGTGGCGGTCCCGCCACTCGCCGGGACGGCTGTTCGGTCTCCCTTGAGCCAGCGGGCCGGCCGAGAGGCGGTCCCAACTGAAAAATAGCTCAGGCTCTGCACCTTGCCATCTTCGGTCAGTTGGAAATCTTCCCGCTTCAGATTTCTTACCAGTTGCCCCTTCTCATCCTCGACCACTACGTCGATCTGCACCAGCTCGGTCTCGATTCTGACTGCCGGCCCCGGATCCTGCTGGCGATCGGTTGGCTTCTGCTCCTGCGCCGAACCGTTTAATCCACCCAGCATCGGAAGGAAAAATAATAGATATATTATAAAAATTCGGTGTCTCATTATTATCGGAACTTTCAGAGTACGTAATTTGTAATAATATCTTGATGGATGTGAAATAGATCTATCTACTACTATCTAATGCGCAGGAAAGATATTTTGCAGCAGAAGGAGATCAGACTCGACAATTATGCAGAACACAGGATATCAAATGACCGCCAGACAACTGGTCCTGCTGGCGCTGGCGACGGCCGTCTTTGCCGCGAGCGCCGTCCTGATCTACGATAGATTTGGGACGCGGCTGGTGGGCCGCCTTGCCGGGGCCGAGACGGGAAAGCCACTCCCTGAGGTCGCCCCTCTCGCCGCACTGACCGACCCGTCAGTTGCCTCCGATGAGAAGAACAATCAGGAGGTCTACTCTACCTTCAGCCCAGGCGTCGTCAACATCACTTCGACCGTCATTGTTCAGGACTGGTTCAATGCCTATCCGCAGCAGGGCAATGGCTCCGGATCGATCCTCGACAAGGATGGGCACATACTCACCAACTTTCACGTCATCCAGGATGCCGAGAAACTTGAAGTGACCCTCTCCAACACCCACAACTACACGGCGCGGGTGCTTGGAGTCGATCCAGACAACGATCTCGCCGTGATCAAGATCGATGCCCCGGCGGCGGAACTGGTTCCCGTTCCGCTTGGTGACTCAAAATCGGTCTTTGTCGGCCAGAAGGTTCTCGCCATCGGCAACCCGTTCGGCCTCGATCGGACACTGACGACCGGGATCGTCTCCGGCCTCTCGCGACCGATCAGGTCCGAGTTTACCAATCGGCTCATCGAAGGGGCCATTCAGACTGACGCGGCCATCAACCCGGGCAACTCGGGTGGCCCACTTCTCAATTCCCGCGGTCAGATCATTGGAGTCAATACCATGATCTACAGCCCTTCGGGAGGCTCGGTCGGCATCGGCTTTGCCGTTCCGGTCGAAACGGCGCGGCGGGTGGTCAATGACATACTCCAGTTTGGCCGTGTCCGCAAGCCCAAACTCGGCGTCTCGCCGATTCCGGTCTCTGAACGCCTTGCTCAGATCCTCGAACTGCCGGTTCGCGAAGGTCTGCTGATTGCCGAAGTCACCCCCGGCGGTGCCGCTGCCAAGGCCGGGCTGCGAGGGGCCTCCGAGCAGGTCCAGATCGGCCGTTATGTGGTACCGATTGGCGGAGACATCATTGTCGGGATCGAGGGACAGCCAGTCCGCTCAACCGACGACCTCGATCGCATTCTCAACTCAAGGAAGATCGGTGACCGCGTCCAGGTCGAGATCATGCGCGGGCGCTCCCGACAGACTATCTCGGTCACTCTCGCCGAACTGCCCGGTGCATCCACCGGCCGTCGCATCTGAGAGATCCTGGGCCGAAGAAAAGATGGGAGTCCACTGGTTGAAAAGGAATGATCCGCTTCAACCAATGGACTCCCATTCTACTGGCCGATTACCGGGTAGTTACTTCGATTTGAATGAACGGGCAATCAGGTCGGTCTGGTTGCGAAGTGACCCGAGGATCGATCGTCGTCCTGTAAAATGGAGGATGTAGACCGTTCCATCATCCGTCCGCACGTAATAGACACGTCCGGTAAACGGCTGGGCGCTGGTTGTCTGGTAGTCGTATGAGAGCAGTGCTCCATACTTGCCGGCGGTGATCAGGAACTTCTCCATCCGGATCTTGGTATATCCCGGTGAGAAACGAACGCGATCCGCCTCGTCCTTGTTGGCATACTCGATCACCTCGATATTCGGATCGGCCTTCTCGATCCGCCGCAGTTTTAACGACCCGTTCTCGCGAACCTTGAAGACGATGTTGACATCGTTGCGGCCCAGCGCATCCTGATTGACGATTCCCAGCCAGCCGGTCGGAAGGGTTACCGTATACTTTCCTTCCGGATCCTCAAAGACCTCCTGGGCCAGACAATCCGGTGTCAGCGCGATGATTGATACTACAAACGTCGCCAGCACGATATTAATCTTCATCAGTTTCATCATAGTGCATCCTCTTTCCAGTTGACTTTGCGCAGGTCTCCAGCCGGGATAATGATCGGGATCTCGTCCTCCCCCGATCGACTCAGTTCGGTCAGCAGAGTAGCCCGCTGGGCTTCGATCAGGCGATCGATCCCTTTCTCTGCCGCATCGACGAGGGCATTCAGTTGGGCCCGGCTGAAGGGTTCGGTCTCGGCCGTTCCCTGCAGCTCGACGAATCGACCATTCCCGGTCCGGATGACATTCATATCGACTTCGGCGGCCGAGTCTTCGCTGTAGTCGAGGTCGAGCAGCACCCGCTCCCCGACAATCCCGACACTCACCGCGCCCAGGTAGTCTCTAAGCACTGGTCGTCCAATCAATCCCTGGGCCTGATATCGTCCCAGCGCGAGGGCCAGCGCGACAAATCCGCCGGTGATCGCCGCCGTCCGTGTCCCACCATCGGCCTGGATCACGTCGCAATCGACCGTCACCGTTCTCTCTCCCAATGCCGCCATATCGACCACCGAACGGAGACTCCGCCCGATCAGTCGCTGGATCTCGTGGGTTCGGCCCGAGGGGCCGCCGCGTGAAAGCTCGCGAGGTGTCCGGGTCTGGGTCGCCCGCGGAAGCATCGAATACTCCGCCGTCACCCAGCCAACTCCCTTGCCCTTCAGAAAACCGGGCACTCTCTCCTCGATCGAGGCCGTGCAGAGGACCCTTGTATGTCCGCACTCGATCAGTACCGATCCCTCGGCGTAACGGGTGAAACTGCAGACCATCTGGACCGGGCGCAGCTCGTCCGGTCTCCGTCCATCCTGGCGGGTCAGGTTTGTTGCTTCAGTCATCATAGCTTTGCATTAAATCAGAAAGAGCAGGGAATTGGAACCAGTCGCCAAGCCGGGACGATCATTGATCCGCCGGACCACGGGGGGGGCCTCGGGTGGCTCACCGGACTCCAAGAATCCAGCCTTCATAGCTGGCGAACTGCCGCTCTTCATCGCTGAGGGCTGGTTGCAGGCATCCCCGCAGCTCTCCCGTCAGGTCGGCCTGCTGCAGCCAGGTTGCGACTACCCAGGCATCGTGCTGATCGGGAGTCCGTCCTGCCGGAGCGTAGTTGCGACTCCAGAGCGAAGGGTAGATCTCGGCGACCAGTGACCGGCCCGCTTCCGGCTCCCACCCATCGAAGGGCCAGCAATGGATCTGCTCGCCGCACTTCTGACGGAGCAGGCGGAGCAGGCGCAGCCACGGCAGCCCGGCGTGGGTCGACTTGGCGACTGAACCCGGGACATCGAAATGGAAGACCGACTTTGCGCCCACCCGCTGCTCGCAGATTCGCCGCCAGCGCGAACTGCCCATTCGCAACGCACCTTGCCCACGCTCACCACGGCGGATCGAATCGACGCTCGTCTCCGGTTCATCCGTTGGCCAGTGATGCTGAAAATCTTCGAGGAAGGCTGGCCAGTCCGGCGCGAGTCCGTGCGTCTCAAAATACTGGCGCGGAAAGGAGAAGCCATGGTCGATGCCGATAATGACCGGACTCTGCTTGGATCGGGCCAGGTCGAGCTGCTCGACCAGCCACGCGGCCACTCCCCGTCGCGACCAGTACCGTGATGATCCACCAGGCGGAAGAACCTCGGTCACCGGGCTCTCCCGATCCGCCACGTAGACCCGCAGCCCCTTCAGCCCGGCCTCGGCCGTCTGCGCTCCGGAATAGTCGATGCCAATGTAGCGTTTGAAGAGTTGCTGGCTCATCATCTCTCGATTACGGTCTGCTTGAGTCGGTCAGTCTCCACCCAAATGTCGACCAAGAGGGCCGTTCGGCCTGCCCCAGTGGGCGCTGGACGCTGCCAGTTGTTAACCGATGGCACGGTTAAGCAGCCAATGCCGGCCTTTAGCGGTCAACCGATAGCGCTGCGTCGGACTGCGCGGGGAATCTGGTTGCGTGCGCTCGATCCATTCGCCTTCCATCGCCGGATTGAGGTAGTTGTTCCGGAAGGTGGGACGATGAGACAGACCCAAAGCCTTCATCAGATCGTTGCGCCCCAGTTCGTCATCTCCTATCGCACGGATTAACGCTGCTACTTGGTCGGTAGCTTGATCGCTTACTTGGTCGCCTGCTTGTTCAGGCGACACCGCCTCTTGCAGGGCCTCGCGCAAAGCGCCCAGCATGAATTCGATAAACGGAGTAGCATCCGCCTGGCTGTCGGCTGCCGCGAGCACCCGGTAATAATCTTCCTGGCGATCTCGGATCACCGTCTCTACCGGCAGGTAGGCGAGTATTGGCTTCCAGTTCCGGAGAATCAGCGTTTGCCACAACCGACCCATGCGGCCATTGCCGTCAGCAAATGGGTGGATGAATTCGAACTCATAGTGAAAAATGCAACTGGCCACCAAGGGATGCTCGTTGGTCGTTTTCAGCCAATTCAGCAGATCCGTCATCAGCCTGGGCACCATATCAGCAGGGGGAGCCATGTGCATCAGCCGCTCACCCCGAAAGATGCCGCCCCCGCCGGATCGATATCGCCCAGCCTCATCCACCAGCCCACGCATCAGCAATTTGTGAGCCGCCAGCAGATCATTCTCAATACTGACGTCCCAGCCCTCCATGGCTTCGTAGCTCGCAAAGGCGTTTCGTACTTCCTGAATCTCGCGGGGGTGTCCCAGCACTCGTCTGCCCTCGATCACGGCGGTTACCTGTTCAAGAGTGAGCGTGTTGTTCTCAATAGCCAGCGAGGCCTGGATGGTACGGATGCGGTTCTCCCGGCGCAGCCGCGGTGTGAGGTTCTGTTCGGCGAGAACAGTATAGCGGCCGATCGTCTCGCCTATCTCAGCGATCAGATTAACTATCGCCGGTGTAGTGGTATAGGGCGGCTGATATCTCATATTGCCCCCTCAGTTGTTTGAAATCGTGCCGAATACGTTGCGCATTTTTATACGCCTCGAATTCTACACAGTTAACATCTGGGTTGTAGAGCTGCTCACAAATTCCTGCAAAACTCCAAGGGGTAAAACAATTGCGCATCAAGTTTTGGATGGCAGACCAGGGATCGTCGGCATTTCAGAATTTGGCAATATCCTTCAATGAGATATAGTCGTCCCGCTGAACGCGCACAGTCTCTGAGTGGACGATAATTTCTTTGCCAGCTGTCAGGGTTGGACCATCCTGGTTAATGCGGTACTTTCGTCATCATTGAAGTTTGCATGTCTGTCTTGATCTTCGTATCCAAAGAGATCGATCTCGTACTCTTTCACCAGCCTGAAGCCGTCGAATCAACTGATAAGCATCCTTGATCATTGCCAAGAGAGTAGGAAATCGATTACTAAAAGCAAGACAGTCAATGATAGAAAAGAAGAGACCCGCCCCACAACATTACAGTTGGTGGGCGGGAACATCCTTATCACAAACAAAATGGAGGTGGAGAGAATCGAACTCTCGTCTGGAAGCCTTAAACGAAGGAATCTACATACTTATCCGTTTCGCTCAAAATTTCGCCCGCGTGCAGTAGCAGAAACGGCGAAGAACTGCCTGCGAACTATGCCAGAAGAGTTTCGCCAGCGGACTCTGACCTGCGTCCGGAGGCTAGCCTGATTAGTCGACGCTCGACATCACACCCTCAGGCAGGGAGTGAGCGAACGGGCAGTAGCTAGCGTTTTATAACTAGGCCGCCATTGCGAGTTCAGTGTTCGCAATTAACATTTGCCTGCAGTTTACGGGTTACAAGCTTCCCGGTATGCATCCGTCGCCTCGGGTCTCCCATCGAAACCAATGCACCCCCGAAACGAACAATTTCAGTGTATGGGCCAGCCTGCGGGTTGTCAATCACCTATTTTGGTCACCTATTTTGGTATCATTTTCAGGCGATGGGGCAGGCCGTCGATCCGGTGGTGGTTTGGTGTGGGGCCGCCAGGTACATGGTTGTCGTCGCCTGAAATCTGTCATAAGCTGCGGTGACATTGGAAGCGATCCGATCAGGGAAGGGAAGAGCGAGAAGAGATGAACCAATACGTATGCGTACCGATCACGGAGAGTCGGGGGGACGATTTCATCGCTGCGCTGCGCGAGGCAGACGGGGTGGCGGAGGCGATCGAGTTGCGGCTCGACTATCTGGAGGCGACGGAGCTGTCGGGGGTGCTGACCTGGCTGGCGGAGAACGGGGCGAGCCTGACGGCGGCGCTGGTCTTGACCTTTCGGCCGCGTGAGCAGGGGGGGCGGCGCGATGTGACGCTTGCCGAGCGGCAGGAGTTCTGGCGCAGCCTCGATCCGGCGATCAAGGAGCGGGCGACGCTGGTCGATTTCGAATGGGATCTGGTCGAGAGTCTGCGCAATGAGGTTGCACTGGTGGCGTGGGCGAAGGTGATCTGTTCGTGGCACGACTTCACGGGGATGCCGGCTGATCTGCTCGATCGATACGAACGGATGGCGGCGACGCCGGCGGCGGTGGTGAAGATCGCGGCGATGGCGGAGCGGATCGGGGATAGTCTGGCGATCTTCGAGCTGCTGAAGTTTGCGCGGGGGAAGAAGCCGGTGATTGCGCTGGGGATGGGGCTCGAGGGGCTCTCGACGCGGGTGCTGAGCCTGTCGCGCGGGGGTGTCCTGACCTTTGCCGCGTTGCGGCGCGGCGCGGAGAGTGCGGCGGGCCAGCCGACGGTGGGCGAGCTGCGCGATCTCTACCGGGTTGGGGCGTTGACGGAGCAGAGTCCGGTCTTTGGGGTGATCGGCAATCCGGT
>CAIOZW010000242.1 GCA_903862855.1 uncultured Acidobacteriota bacterium | reverse complement strand
TCCGGGTGGCATCGAGGCCCTCTGGTGGAATGCGGCTGAACATCGTGAGAGGATCGAGGCCGCGCCGAGGGTGCGGATCATGGGTCGCCTCGATATCAACACCTGGCGCAATCGCGAGAGCTGTCAGATTCAGGTGCTCGACGTGGCAACCACCGACTGAGCGGTCGCTGGCCGATCAGTCGGGATCAGTGTAGAAGCCGGCCCGGCGGTACGATTCATCTAGCAGATCGACCAGGTGTACCACCTGGCAGTCGGCACCGTAGAGTCGGACACCGGCGCTGAGCTGCATCTGGCAGCCGGGATTGGCCGTTGCCAGAATCCGGGCCCCAGTCGCCTTGACCCGCTCGATCTTCTCAGAGAGGATCGCCCCCGACATCTCAGGCTCACTCAGGTTATAGATCCCAGCTCCCCCGCAGCAGTCCTGCATTCCATCCAGCGGCCGGTATTCGACGCCGGGGATGCTGGCAAGAACCTTCTGCGGAGCAGACTGGACTCGTTGCGCGTGAAAGAGATGGCATGGGGCATCGAATGTCACCCGCTCATCGAGTTCTCCACCCCTGCGAATCTCTCCGCGCGCCAGCACCTCGGTCACATCGAGGACCGAATTGCTGAACTTCACCGCCCGTTCAGCATAGGCCGGATCATCCTCAAGCAGTTCACCATACTCTTTGAGCAGCGCCCCACATCCGGCGGCATTGATGACGATCGTTGGCGATGGACGACCGGCCGGAGAGCTGGCGAGAAATTGTTCGAAGGCGTCGATATTCCGCCGCGCCAGTTGACGGGCAGTGGTCAAATCCCCGGAGTGGGCGTGGAGGGCGCCGCAGCAGACCTGCGTCGGGATGTCGACCGGCTGGCAGCCATTGACTGTCAGGACACGGCTTGTCGCCCGATTGGTGTCGGTGAAGAGCCCCTCCATCACGCATCCGGTGAAGACGGCGACCTGATGACGTTCAGCGGCCGGTGGCAGCTCAACCCGCTGCGGGTCGACCTCCACTCTCGACTGTCCACGGCGCCAGGGCAGGGGGGCCGTACTCGCAAGCAGCGAGAGGGCGAAGTCGGCCGAGGCCGAGACGCGTCGCAGCAGGCCGGTACCAAGGGCGAGACGAGTCAGAAAACTGTCGCGGAGAAGCCGAAAGATGGCGAGCGACCCGGCGAGCCGGCGTGGATGGGGAAAGACGAGCCGGAGCGCCAGTCCAAGCATCGATTTCTGCAGATCGGCCGGGGTTGACGGTCCCGATCCCCCGTGCTCGCTGATCGATTCACGCGCCGCTTCGAGCAGGTGACCATAGCGTACACCGGCGGGGCAGGCCGTCTCGCAGGCGCGACAGCCGAGACAGAGGTCGATATGGCGTGAGAGTGACGGTGAGTCGATCTCGAGACGACCCTCGGCGACGGCGCGCATCAGGTAGATCCTTCCGCGAGGGCTGTCGTTCTCGTTACCGCCCTGATTGTAGGTCGGACAGACCGGCAGGCAGAGTCCGCAGTGGATGCAACCGGTTATCTTCTCCATCTCGCCGGCAAGGGCGGTCTGGAGGCTGGTGGTCGTTACTTCGACAGTTCTCTCCAAGCTCAATGGTCACTCCCGTTCATGGGGCCTGCGCGTCAGGCCGAATTGTCGCGAAAAATCCAAGTTCGGACTATCGCCGGATGCGGTTGACGAACCGGTCTGGGTTGAGTAACCGGTCTGGTCGATTGTCCGGTCAGATGCCGTTGACGAACCGGTCTGGGTTGAGCAACCGGTCTGGATCGTATGATTTCTTGATCGCCAGCATGAGCGGTGCCGTCGCCCCGGCCCCACCCCAGGCATCGATCTTCCCTCGCAGCCCGGCAGCCCTGGTCAGGACCAGCCGGCCCCCGCGACTCTCCAGACTCTCGCGAAGGCGGGTCAACTTTTGGGAGAGGTCGATGATCGACTCCTCGGTCTGCGGTTCCCCGGCCAGAAGCAGTCGCACGACGCCATTGGCCGCGTGAGCCCGCATCTCCGTGCCGGGAAGCTCCCGGATCGCGCCGGCGAAGAGTTCGGCGAGGCTCGCTGGCAGAGAGGATATCCGCAGGCAGGTCGTCCAGCGTGGATCGGTCTCGCTCTGGTGGTAGAGCCGCCAGAATGCTGTGCTCTCATCCTCGCTGAGATCTGTCGACCCCACTCCGGCGCCGATTCGCCTTGCTTCGGCGATCTGCGAATCGACCGCCTCAGGCTCATGCATGAATCTGATGACAAGGGCCCACGATAGCGGATCGAGTGGTGGAACCGGGCTCTCACTCGGAGAGATGATCTCCATCGCTGCCGGTTGCAGCACCGCGGACTGTCGCAGGCGATCCGATAGACCGGCCAGATCTTCGATCTGGCCAGACTGGAAGATCAGTGTCCTCTCAGCCGGTGCAATTGAGCGCAGCTTGAAGTTCATCTCGGTAATGATGGCCAGAGTGCCATAGCTGCCAGTATAGAGTTTGCAGAGGTCGTAACCGGCGACATTCTTGACCACCTTGCCGCCGGCACGAGTCAGACGGCCATCGATATGGGCAACCTGGATACCGATCAGCCAGTCACGCGGGGTACCAAAACTACCGCGCAGCGGACCATAGCTGCCGGTGCTGACGGTTGCTCCGATGGTCGAAGCCGGGTCGCCAAATGGATCGAGCGGAATCCACTGCCCATGCGCTCCAGCCATCCCGTTGAAGCTGGCCAGGGAGAGCCCGGCGCCGACCGTTGCCGTCAGATCGGCCGGTTCGTATTCGACGACGCGATCGAGCCGGAGCGTCGAGACGATCAGCTCGAAACCATTCGAGGGATTTCCGATGCCGAGCCAGGTTCCGGCGCCGGCCGGGATGATCCGCCAGGACTCCGCCGAGGCCAGCCGAAGCATCTCTGCCAGCTCCTCAGCCGAGTTGGGGAGGGCTACGACTCGCGCCGCCTCACTCTCTACCCGGAAGCGGTCGTCACCATAAAGCTCCGCCCGGTCAGCACCAAAATTTTCTCTGACCTTCTCCAGTACACTCTCCGGTGCCGGTGGTCGACTCTGCTCACTCTTCATTGGTCTATCAGATCTCCTCTGCCGCGTGGAGTTTCAATTGCGCCAGCGCCGATCGCAGAGCATCGATGGCGAGGATCGCACAATGCTCCTTGTGGCGCGGAAGTTGTTCAAGCTCTTCACTCAGCCGACGTGGGGTCAGTCGTTCCGCTCCATCCAGATCACTGTTGATGAGCAGTACGGTCAGCATCGAACCGGCGGCGATGCTTGGCGGGCAGCCATCGACAAGAAATCGCGCGTCGCTGATTGTTCCAGCACTGACGCGCAGGGTCAATGTCATCCGGTCGCCGCAGACCGGATTGAACGACTCTCCACGGATCGTTGCATCTGCCAGCTCGCCAACATTGCGCGGATTTTCGAGATGTTCCAGAACAGTCGAACTATACATTTGGTGAAGTCGCCGGAAGGCCGATCTCACCACCCAGGACCTGCCGTGCCCGAGGTGAGAGCTGGCGGAGCTTGCTGACGAGTGTTGGAAGGATGCTCAGAAGATAGTCGACATCCTCCTCGACATTGTCCTTGCCAAAGCTGAACCTGATCGTTCCCCGACCGCTCTCGGAGTCGAGACCAAGCGCGACCAGAACGTGTGATGGTTCGGTGGCGCCGGACGAACAAGCCGATCCGGTCGAGACTGCCACTCCCTTCAGGTCAAGGGAGATCTGCAATCCCTCTCCTTCGACAAAGTCGAAGTTGAGATTGGTCAGACCGGGGACCCGCCG